>NZ_JBIWEL010000034.1:0-74423 GCF_044762525.1 Pseudomonas sp. NPDC096950
TGGACCTGGGCCACTACGAGCGGTTCATCCGCACGACCATGACCCAGAACAACAACTTCACCACCGGCCGTGTTTACGAACACGTCCTGCGCAAAGAGCGCCGTGGTGATTACCTGGGCGCTACCATCCAGGTGATCCCGCACATCACCGACGAAATCAAGCGCCGGATCATCAAGGGCGCCGGCGATGCCGACGTGGCCATGGTCGAGATCGGTGGCACCGTGGGTGACATCGAGTCGCAACCGTTCCTCGAAGCGATCCGCCAATTGCGTTTCGAAGTCGGCGCCAAGCGCGCGATGCTGATGCACCTGACGCTGGTGCCGTACATCGCCACCGCCGGCGAAACCAAAACCAAGCCAACCCAGCACTCGGTCAAGGAACTGCGTTCCATCGGCCTGCAGCCTGACGTGCTGGTGTGCCGCTCCGACCACCCGATCGACATCTCGTCCCGTCGCAAGATCGCCCAGTTCACCAACGTTGAAGAACGTGCGGTGATTGCCCTGGAAGACGCCGACACCATCTACAAGATCCCGGGCATCCTGCACTCCCAGGGCCTGGATGATTTTGTCGTCGAGCGTTTCGGCCTGCAATGTGGTGGCGCCGACCTGTCCGAGTGGGAAGCCGTGGTCGACGCCAAGCTCAACCCTGAGCACGAAGTCACCATCGCTATGGTCGGCAAGTACATGGAACTGCTGGACGCCTACAAGTCACTGATCGAAGCGATGAGTCACGCCGGCATCAGCAACCGCACCAAGGTCAACCTGCGCTACATCGATTCCGAAGACATCGAAAACCAGGGCACCGCGCTGCTGGAAGGTGTCGACGCGATCCTCGTACCGGGCGGCTTTGGTCTGCGTGGCGTGGAAGGCAAGATCACCGCCGTCCAATACGCTCGCGAAAACAAGGTTCCGTACCTGGGCATCTGCCTGGGCATGCAAGTGGCCGTGATCGAGTTCGCTCGTAACGTGCTGGGCTGGAAAGATGCCAACTCCACCGAGTTCGATCGTGCAAGCGGTCACCCGGTCGTGGGCCTGATCACCGAGTGGGAAGATGCCACCGGCGCCGTAGAAACCCGCACCGAAGCGTCCGACCTGGGCGGCACCATGCGCCTTGGCGCACAGGATTGCCTGCTGGAGCCGGGTTCGCTGGTTCACGATTGCTACGCAAAAGACGTGATTGTCGAGCGTCACCGCCATCGCTACGAAGTGAACAACAACCTGCTGCCGCAAATCATGGAAGCCGGCCTGAAAATCTCCGGTCGTTCCGGTGATGGCGCGCTGGTCGAAGTGGTTGAAGCACCGGATCATCCTTGGTTCGTCGCTTGCCAATTCCACCCTGAGTTCACCTCGACGCCGCGCGACGGTCACCCGTTGTTCACCGGTTTCGTCAAAGCAGCGCTGACTCAACACCAGAAGAAGGCATAAATCCGATGGCGCAGAAGATTATCCGTGTAGGCGATATCGAGATTGCCAACGACAAGCCAATGGTGCTTTTCGGTGGCATGAACGTGCTGGAAAGCCGCGACATGGCGATGCAGGTCTGCGAAGAGTACGTCAAGGTCACCGAGAAACTCGGTATCCCTTACGTGTTCAAGGCCAGTTTCGACAAGGCTAACCGGTCCTCCGTGACCTCTTACCGTGGCCCCGGCCTGGAAGAGGGCATGCGGATCTTCCAGGACATCAAGCAAGCCTTCGGCGTGCCGATCATCACCGACGTCCACGAGCCTGAACAGGCCGCGGTCGTCGCTGAAGTCTGCGACATCATCCAGCTGCCAGCCTTCCTATCGCGCCAGACCGACCTCGTGGTCGCGATGGCCAAGACCGGCGCGGTGATCAACATCAAGAAAGCCCAGTTCCTCGCACCGCACGAGATGAAACACATCCTGAGCAAGTGCGTGGAAGCAGGTAACGATCAGTTGATCCTCTGCGAGCGCGGTTCGAGCTTCGGCTACAACAACCTGGTCGTCGACATGCTCGGCTTCGGCATCATGAAGCAGTTCGAATACCCGGTGTTCTTCGACGTGACCCATTCGCTGCAAATGCCTGGCGGTCGCTCCGATTCCGCTGGCGGTCGTCGCGCCCAGGTCACCGACCTGGCCAAGGCCGGCATCAGCCAGTCCCTGGCGGGTTTGTTCCTCGAAGCCCACCCGGATCCGGACAATGCCAAATGCGACGGCCCTTGTGCCTTGCGTCTGGACAAACTGGAGCCATTCCTGGCCCAGCTCAAAGCTTTGGACGAACTGGTTAAGAGTTTTCCGACGGTAGAAACCGCGTAAACCTCATTTCTCCGGTAAAGTACCGCACGATTTAATGTTCAGGCCCGCGGGCCTGAGCCTTATCGTCCGCAAGCCTGCCCGCTGCACATCACTTGCCGACGGTAAAAGATTTCCTCTAGCTGCGTCGTTTTCGTCAACTTTGGAGTGTTTACAACAATGGCAAAAATCGTCGACATCAAAGGTCGTGAAGTTCTCGACTCCCGTGGCAATCCCACCGTCGAAGCGGACGTGCTTCTCGATAACGGCATCATCGGTAGCGCTTGCGCGCCGTCCGGTGCTTCCACTGGCTCGCGTGAAGCACTCGAGCTGCGTGATGGCGACAAGAGCCGTTACCTGGGCAAGGGCGTACTCAAAGCCGTAGCCAACATCAACGGTCCGATTCGCGACCTGCTGTTGGGTAAAGACCCAAGCGACCAGAAAGCCCTCGATCACGCGATGATCAAGCTCGACGGTACTGAAAACAAAGGTTCCCTGGGCGCCAACGCGATCCTCGCCGTTTCCCTGGCTGCGGCCAAGGCAGCAGCACAGGACCAGGACCTGCCGCTGTACGCTCACATCGCCAACCTGAACGGCACCCCGGGTGTTTACTCGATGCCGGTTCCGATGATGAACATCATCAACGGTGGCGAGCACGCCGATAACAACGTAGACATCCAGGAATTCATGGTTCAGCCGGTTGGCGCCAAGTCTTTCTCGGAAGGCCTGCGCATGGGCACCGAGATTTTCCATCACCTCAAAGCTGTGCTGAAGGCCCGTGGCCTGAGTACTGCCGTCGGTGACGAAGGTGGTTTCGCACCGAACCTGGCTTCCAACGAAGACGCTTTGAAAGTGATCTCCGAAGCCGTGGCCAACGCCGGTTACAAGCTGGGCACCGACGTGACCCTGGCACTGGACTGCGCAGCCAGCGAATTCTACGAAGACGGTAAATACAACCTGTCCGGCGAAGGCCATGTATTCACCTCTGAAGGTTTTGCTGACTACCTCAAAGGCCTGACCGAGCGCTACCCGATCATCTCCATCGAAGATGGCCTGGACGAGTCCGACTGGGCTGGCTGGAAAGTCCTCACCGACAAGATCGGCGAGAAAATCCAACTGGTGGGCGACGATCTGTTCGTGACCAACACCAAGATCCTGAAAGAAGGGATCGATAAAAAGATCGCCAACTCGATCCTGATCAAGTTCAACCAGATCGGCACCCTGACCGAAACCCTGGAAGCCATCCAGATGGCCAAGGCCGCTGGTTACACTGCCGTCATCTCGCACCGCTCCGGCGAAACCGAAGATTCGACCATTGCCGACCTGGCTGTGGGCACCTCGGCTGGCCAGATCAAGACCGGCTCCCTGTGCCGTTCCGATCGCGTTTCCAAGTACAACCAACTGCTGCGTATCGAAGAGCAGTTGAACGGCAAAGCCAAGTACAACGGTCGCAGCGAGTTTCGCGGCTGATTAGTACGTGGTAAAAAAGACACCGGATTGTGTCGGAAAAATCGCTACAGCGATGGATTTGCCACTAATCTGATGCCTTAAGAGCACAAGCCTGGGTCTTCCAGGCTTCGTGCTATCAGAAGCTTCATAGTTTTGGCATGGCTGTCTTTTTTCACTGGATACCTGATATTCGATGCGCAGTCCCAATTGGTTGTTCCTCGTCTTGCTCCTGCTGCTGGCTGGCCTGCAGTACCGCCTGTGGGTGGGAAATGGCAGTCTGGCGCAAGTGGCCGAGCTGACTCAGCAGATTGCGGATCAACACGCCGAGAACGAAGGGTTGCTGGAACGCAATCGGGTGATGGACGCCGAAGTCAGTGAGTTGAAAAAGGGCATGGAGACCGTTGAAGAACGGGCTCGTCATGAGTTGGGCATGGTCAAGGACGGTGAAACCCTTTACCAGTTGGCTCAATGATCCAGTCGTTACCGGCCTTCTGGGCCGTAATTCCTGCCGCGGGCGTCGGCGCCCGTATGGCCGCGGACCGTCCCAAGCAATACTTGCAACTGGGCGGGCGCACTATTCTCGAACACAGCCTCGGCTGTTTCCTTGATCATCCTGCCCTGAAGGGCTTGGTGGTCAGTCTTGCGATTGATGATCCTTATTGGCCGAACCTGGCATGTGCCTCCGATCCGCGCATTCAGCGGGTCGAGGGTGGCGCCGAGCGTTCGGGGTCTGTGCTCAATGCGTTGCTGCATTTGCATGCGCTGGGCGCCGATGATGAGGATTGGGTGTTGGTGCATGATGCTGCACGGCCGAATCTGGCCCGGGATGATCTTGATAAGTTGCTGAGCGAATTGGCGGATGATTCGGTTGGCGGACTGCTGGCAGTGCCGGCACGGGACACTCTCAAGCGCGTCGACAAAAACGGGCGCGTGCTGGAAACCGTGGATCGCAGCGTGATTTGGCAGGCTTATACGCCGCAGATGTTTCGCCTGGGTGCGTTGCATCGGGCGTTGGCCGATAGCTTGGTAGCGGACGTGGTTATTACCGATGAAGCGTCGGCGATGGAGTGGTCGGGTTTGGCGCCGCGCTTGATTGAAGGGCGATCCGATAATCTGAAGGTCACCCGCCCCGAAGACCTGGAGTGGTTGCGTCAGCGTTGGGTGAACCGCCGCTAAGATCGCAGCCTCGTTGCACTCGACAGCGCCTACATTGTCCGCGCTCACCGTACGGCACCTGTGGGCGCTGTCGAGTGCAACGAGGCTGCGATCTTTTGATCTTCAAACCCTCAAACCCGATACTCCGGTCGCTCAGCCAACCCTTCCTTCAAATAATCCACCAACTTGCGCACCTTCGGCGACAGATGCCTTTGCTGCGGATAAAGCGCCCACACCGCCGTATTCGGCGGTTGATGCGCTTCCAGCAGCGAAATCAGCGCGCCGCTGTGCAAATGCTCCAGTACGTAATAGTCCGGCAACTGACACAACCCCACCCCTTGCAGCGCCGCATCCAATACCGCTTGCCCACTGTTGCAACGCCAGTTTCCCTGCACTCGCTGGGAAAATTCCCGCCCGTTCTGTTCCAGTTGCCACAGGTCCGAGCTGCCGATGAGGCAGTTATGCCGGCTCAATTCCGACAAACTGTGTGGCCGACCGTACCGTTCCAGGTAGGACGGGGAGGCGCACAGGAACATGCGTCGCGGTGCCAGGCGTGTTGCCACCAGTCGTGAGTCTTGCAAGCGACCGAGACGGATCGCCAGGTCCAGGCCTTCATGTACCAGATCGAGTTGGCGATTGCTCAGTTCAATGTCGATCCGCAATTGCGGGTAAAGCCCCATGAACCGGGTCACCAGCGGCACGATAAAGCGTTCGCCGTAAGCCACGGCGCAGGTCATGCGCAGCATGCCTTTGGGTTCGCTTGTCAGGTCGCCGACCGCGCGCAACGCTTCTTCGCGACCATCCTGTAAACGCTGGCAGTGCTGCAGAAACGTTTGCCCGGCCTCGGTCAGGGTCACCCGCCGGGTGCTGCGATACAGCAGGCGCGTCTGAAGGCGCTCTTCCAGGCGTACGATTTGTCGACTGACATGGGAGGACGAAACCCCAAGGCGTTCCGCCGCGGCGGTGAATTGGCTGCATTCGGCGACGGCGACAAACTCGTCGATCCCTTCCCAGCGGTTTTCCGACACTTAGGATTATCCCTGTACGGCAATAATATTTTGCATTTGTCCCGATTATTCATCGTACGGCTGTGTATTACACTCCTTGTCTCGTTTTTATTCACTGGAGAGTCAGCATGATCAAGTCGCGCGCCGCCGTTGCCTTCGAGGCCAAGAAACCCCTCGAAATCGTTGAAGTCGATGTCGCCATGCCGAAGGCCGGTGAAGTCCTGCTGCGTGTCGTGGCTTCCGGGGTTTGCCACACCGACGCCTACACCTTGTCCGGCGCTGACCCGGAAGGCATCTTCCCGTCGATCCTCGGTCACGAAGGTGGCGCCATCGTTGAAGCCATCGGCGAAGGCGTGACCTCGGTCGCGGTAGGCGATCACGTGATCCCGCTGTACACCCCGGAATGCCGTCAGTGCAAATTCTGCCTGTCGGGCAAAACCAACCTCTGCCAGGCCATTCGCGCCACCCAAGGCAAAGGTCTGATGCCGGATGGCACTTCGCGCTTTTCCTACAAGGGCCAGCCGATTTTCCACTACATGGGCACCTCGACCTTCTCCGAGTACACCGTGCTGCCGGAAATTTCCGTCGCCAAGATTGCGAAAGAAGCACCTCTGGAAAAAGTCTGCCTGCTGGGTTGCGGTGTCACCACCGGCATCGGCGCGGTGCTGAATACTGCCAAGGTAAAACCGGGTGACACCGTGGCCATTTTTGGCCTGGGCGGCATCGGTTTGTCGGCGGTGATTGGCGCGGTCAAAGCCAAGGCTGCACGAATCATTGCGATCGACATCAACCCGGCCAAATTCGAGATCGCCAAGCAACTGGGTGCAACCGATTGCGTGAACCCGAAAGATTTCGATCGTCCGATCCAGGAAGTCATCGTCGACATGACCGATGGCGGCGTCGACTTTTCCTTTGAGTGCATCGGCAACGTGCAATTGATGCGCGCGGCCCTGGAGTGCTGCCACAAAGGTTGGGGTGAGTCGGTGATCATCGGCGTGGCCGGCGCTGGCCAGGAAATCTCGACCCGTCCGTTCCAACTGGTGACCGGTCGCGTCTGGCGCGGTTCGGCGTTCGGTGGTGTGCGCGGGCGTACCGAGTTGCCAAGCTATGTGGAAATGGCCGAAACCGGCGAGATCCCGCTGGATACCTTCATCACCCACACCATGGGCCTGGAAGATATCAACAAGGCGTTCGACCTGATGCATGAAGGCAAGAGCATCCGTTCTGTTATCCATTTCTGAGGTCGCTCATGAGCCTGGAAAATATCTCCTGCCAGAAAAGCTTCGGCGGCTGGCACAAACGCTACCGGCACCGCTCCGACGTGCTCGGCTGCGACATGGTGTTTGCCGTGTACCTGCCGCCGCAAGCGGAGCAGGGCGGCAAGTTGCCGGTGCTGTACTGGTTGTCCGGCCTGACCTGCACCGACGAGAACTTCATGCAGAAGGCCGGCGCCATGCGCATGGCCGCCGAGTTGGGGCTGATCATCGTCGCGCCGGACACCAGTCCGCGTGGGGCTGATGTACCGGCCGATCCGGAGGGCGCCTGGGACTTCGGCCTCGGCGCCGGTTTCTACCTGAATGCCACCCAGGAACCGTGGTCGCGGCACTATCGGATGCATGACTATGTCGTGCAGGAATTGCCGGCATTGGTCGAAGCGCATTTCCCGGCATCGGATAAACGCGGTATCAGCGGCCATTCCATGGGTGGCCACGGGGCGCTGGTTTGTGCGTTGCGCAATCCGGGCCGTTATCAGTCGGTGTCGGCGTTTTCGCCGATCAACAATCCGATGGATTGCCCGTGGGGGCAGAAGGCATTCTCCCGCTACCTGGGTGAAGACCGATCCAAGTGGCGCGAATGGGATGCTTGCGCGCTGATCGCTGAAGCCGATGAGCACCTGCCGTTGTTGGTCGATCAAGGTGATCGCGACGATTTCCTCGCCACCCAGCTCAAGCCTGAAGCCCTGCAACAGGCGGCCAAACTGGCCGGTCATCCGCTGACGTTGCGCCTGCAACCGGGCTATGACCACAGCTATTTCTTCATCGCCAGTTTCATCGACGACCACTTGCAGCATCACGGGCGCGCTCTAGGCCTCTAATGCAGGTAGAATCACGCCCTGACAAAAATCGGGGCGTTTTTTTATGCGTATTGGCCACGGCTATGATGTGCACCGTTTCGCTGAAGGCGATTTCATTACTCTGGGCGGCGTGCGTATTGCACACGGCTTCGGGCTGCTCGCTCACTCCGACGGTGACGTCCTGCTGCACGCCTTGAGCGATGCCTTGCTCGGCGCGGCTGCGCTGGGTGATATCGGCAAGCACTTCCCGGACACCGACCCAACGTTCAAGGGCGCCGACAGCCGTGTGCTGTTGCGTCACGTCGTCGCACTGATCCACGCCAAAGGCTGGAAAGTCGGCAACGTCGATAACACCATCGTTGCCCAGGCGCCGAAAATGGCCCCGCATATCGAATCGATGCGCGCGCTGATTGCCGCGGATCTTCAAGTTGAGTTGGATCAAGTGAACGTGAAAGCTACCACCACCGAAAAGCTTGGCTTTGTCGGTCGCGAAGAAGGCATTGCCGTGCATTCCGTTGCCTTGTTGCTGCGCGCATGAACGAACTGCAATTGCTCGGCCCTCAGGCCTATGGCGAAGCCCTCGGCACGGCGGTACTGAAAGCCACGGCGGAAGATTTCCAGGTCGATGAAGTGCTCAATATCCCCCTCAGCGGTGATGGCGAGCACCTGTGGATTTGGGTCGAGAAGCGCGGTCTGAACACCGAGGAAGCTGCACGCCGGATCGCCAAGGCGGCGGGCGTACCGTTGCGCACCGTCAGTTATGCGGGATTGAAGGATCGTCAGGCGCTGACCCGCCAGTGGTTCAGCGTGCAACTGCCGGGCAAGGCCGATCCTGATCTGTCGGCAGCGGAAAACGACACACTGAAAATCCTCAAGACCGGTCGGCACAAACGCAAGCTGCAACGCGGTGCCCACTCGGCCAATGGTTTCACCTTGCGTCTGACTCAATTTGCTGGCGACAAGGCGGCAATCGAAGAGCGTCTGCAACTGATCGCCCAAAAAGGTATTCCGAATTATTTCGGCGCCCAGCGTTTCGGCTTTGACGGCGGCAACGTGGTCGATGCCCGGGCCTGGGCGGCACGCAAGGCGTTGCCGGAGCAGCGCAATGTGCGTTCGCGGCTGCTCTCTACGGCTCGCAGTTTTCTGTTCAACCAGGTGCTGGCGGCGCGTGTGGCCGATGGCACCTGGCAGAAAGCTCAGGTCGGCGATCTGCTGGCCTTCACCGACAGCCGCAGCTTTTTTCCGGCCGGTGAAGCGGAGTGCAGCGACCCGCGCCTGGCGATTCTCGACCTGCATCCGACCGGTCCGCAGTGGGGCGAAGGTGACTCGCCGGCCACGGGCGCTGTCCATGAACTGGAGCAGGAAATCGCCAGCCGCGAAGCAGACTTGCGCGATTGGTTGATTAACGCCGGTATGAGCCACGAACGTCGCATCCTGCGGCTGCCCATTGGTGGGTTGACGTGGCATTATCCCGAGCCTGACATTCTGCAACTGGAATTCGTCCTGCCGGCCGGATGCTTCGCCACCGTATTGGTGCGTGAACTCGTCGATCTGGTGCCGGTGGGGCAGACGGACAGCCCATGCGTATTCTGATTTCTAACGACGATGGGGTAACCGCACCCGGTCTCGCCGCGCTTTATGCTGCGCTGGCGGATTACACCGAGTGCGTGGTTATCGCCCCGGACCAGGACAAAAGCGGCGCCAGCAGTTCGCTGACGCTCGACCGTCCGTTGCACCCGCAAACCCTGGCCAACGGCTTCATCAGCCTCAATGGCACACCTACCGATTGCGTGCACCTGGGCCTTAACGGCTTACTGGAGCGCCAGCCGGACATGGTGGTTTCCGGTATCAACCTGGGCGCTAACCTCGGGGACGACGTGTTGTATTCCGGTACCGTGGCGGCGGCCCTTGAAGGTCGCTTCCTGGAGCGTCCTTCGTTTGCCTTTTCGTTGGTCTCACGGCAAGTAGAGAACCTTCCCACAGCCGCCTACTTTGCGCGCAAACTGGTCGAAGCCCATGCTGACCTCCAGCTGCCACCGCGCACGGTGCTGAACGTGAACATTCCCAACCTGCCGCTGGATCACATCCGTGGAATTCAGCTGACCCGCCTCGGGCATCGCGCCCGCGCCGCGGCACCGATGAAAGTCGTCGATCCGCGTGGCAAGTCCGGCTACTGGATTGCCGCTGCCGGGGACGCCGAGGACGGCGGCCCGGGGACTGACTTTCATGCGGTGATGCAGGGCTATGTCTCAATCACTCCACTACAACTGGATCGCACCTTCAATGATGCCTTCAGAAGTCTCGATGGCTGGCTGGAGGGGCTGCGTTAATGTCTCGTGAACAAGACGATATGCTGCGTCGCGGCATCGGCATGACCTCTCAGCGAACCCGCGAGCGGCTTATTCAGCGGCTGTATGAAGAGGGGATTTCCAACGCCAAGGTGCTGGAAGTGATCCGCCGTACACCGCGTCACCTGTTTGTCGACGAGGCGCTGGCGCACCGGGCCTACGAAGATACCGCGCTGCCGATCGGCAACAACCAGACCATCTCCCAGCCTTATATGGTGGCCCGCATGAGCGAGTTGCTGCTGGAGGCCGGTCCGCTGGACAAGGTGATGGAGATCGGCACTGGCTCTGGCTACCAGACGGCCGTGCTGTCGCAGTTGGTGGAGCGGGTGTTTTCCGTAGAGCGCATCAAGGTGTTGCAGGACCGGGCCAAGGAACGCCTGGTCGAGCTGAACCTGCGCAACGTGGTCTTCCGCTGGGGCGATGGCTGGGAAGGCTGGCCGGCACTGGCACCGTATAACGGCATTATCGTCACCGCCGTCGCCACCGACGTGCCCCAGGCACTGCTCGACCAGTTGGCACCGGGCGGACGTCTGGTGATTCCGGTCGGCTCCGGTGAGGTCCAGCAATTGATGCTGATCATCCGTGAAGAACAGGGCTTTTCCCGACGCGTTCTGGGGGCGGTGCGTTTCGTGCCATTGCTCAACGGGCCACTGGCCTGAGCATTTGTTTTGCCGCGCTGAATTCTCTTCGATTGCCCATGTCTTACAGCGGCGTCGATCAGTTAAACGGGATTCATCAGCGGGCAGCAAACGTGTGCGCGAAGCGATTTCGCTTCATTAAAGGTAAAGCCTGTACGGCCCGTTATACTTGCGACATTTCGTGCCGAATCACGGCAATCCACATTTTCAGCCACCACAAAGGGAGCGGCGGGTGAGTCTCACAGTCATTGCGCAGCGTAGGGTTACAACAAGCTTTCAGCGCCTGGTGACTGGCCTTGTCTTGAGCACGTTGCTGGTCGGTTGCTCCAGCACCAAGTCGAGCACCGTGGGCGTGGTGGATCGCAACAATGCGGTCGCCCAGCGTCCGGCGGTGACGACGGGTCAATACGTCGTTCGACCGAAAGACACCCTGTTCTCGATCGCTTTTCGCTACGGTTGGGACTACAAAGCCCTCGCAGCACGGAACAATATTCCTACGCCGTATACGATCCATCCGGGTCAGACAATTCGCTTCGATGGTCGTACCGGTTCAACGTCGACGGCAGCGGCCAGCGCACCGGATTCAACGCCTTCGTCGTCGCTCAAAACCACGGTAATTCGACGCCAACCGAATGGCGCAACTACCACGACAGCGGTGGTTGCACCGTCCGTCGCCAACAAGCCAGCACCCGCACCACTGCCTCCGGCAGGTCCGGCCCCGACCGGCTGGGGATGGCCTTCTAATGGCATATTAATTGGAAAATTCTCTTCAAACGGTAGTTTGAATAAAGGAATTGATATCGCCGGGGATTTGGGACAGCCTGTTTTAGCTGCGTCTGATGGGACGGTGGTATACGCCGGGAGTGGCTTAAGGGGCTACGGCGAATTAGTCATCATCAAACACAGCGATACCTACGTCAGTGCCTACGGACATAACCGCAGGCTGTTGGTTCGGGAGGGGCAGCAGGTCAAAGTCGGACAGACAATTGCCGAAATGGGGTCAACGGGTACAGACCGGGTGAAACTGCATTTTGAGATTCGCCGACAAGGTAAGCCTGTAGATCCGCTGCAATTCCTGCCACGTCGTTGATTTGTTGTCAGCCTGTTCCGTCACGTAGAGGGAACAGGCTCCAGCGTTGCCAAGGATAAAGGCGCCGCTTGAGCTTGAGGTCGAACTCACCAAAGGACTATAACAATGGCTCTCAGTAAAGAAGTGCCGGAGTTTGACATCGACGATGAGGTTTTCCTTATGGAGACCGGCATCGCTACGGATTCGATGTCGAATGATGAAGGGGCTGCACCACCTTCCGTTCGTGCCAAATCCAAACACTCCGCTTCGTTAAAGCAACACAAGTACATCGACTACACGCGGGCACTCGATGCCACGCAGCTGTATCTCAATGAAATCGGCTTTTCCCCGCTGCTCTCCCCGGAAGAAGAAGTTCATTTTGCGCGCTTGTCGCAAAGTGGCGATCCGGCCGGGCGCAAACGCATGATTGAAAGCAACCTGCGGCTGGTGGTGAAAATCGCCCGGCGCTACGTCAATCGTGGTTTGTCGCTGCTGGACCTGATCGAAGAGGGCAACCTCGGGTTGATCCGGGCAGTGGAAAAGTTCGACCCCGAGCGCGGCTTCCGCTTTTCGACCTACGCAACCTGGTGGATTCGTCAGACCATCGAGCGCGCGATCATGAATCAGACCCGGACCATCCGGTTGCCGATCCATGTGGTCAAAGAGCTCAACGTGTACCTGAGGGCCGCACGGGAGCTGACTCAAAAGCTCGATCACGAACCTTCACCCGAAGAAATCGCCAACCTGCTGGAAAAACCGGTAGGCGAGGTCAAGCGCATGCTGGGCCTGAACGAGCGGGTTTCTTCGGTCGACGTCTCGCTGGGTCCGGATTCGGATAAAACCCTGCTGGACACCCTTACCGACGATCGTCCAACCGATCCATGCGAACTGCTGCAGGACGATGACCTGTCCCAGAGCATCGATCAGTGGCTCTCGGAGCTGACCGACAAGCAACGCGAGGTGGTCATACGCCGCTTCGGCCTGCGCGGTCACGAGAGCAGCACGCTTGAAGATGTAGGCCTGGAAATTGGTCTTACCCGGGAGCGGGTCAGGCAAATCCAGGTGGAAGGGCTTAAGCGCCTTCGAGAAATTCTCGAGAAGAACGGCCTGTCGAGTGAGTCGCTGTTCCAATAAGGCATTCGCTCAATGGCACCAAAAAGCCCTGACTGGTTCGGGGTTTTTTGTTGCCTGGGAGAAAGCTCGGGTTCGTAGTCTTGCGGTGTAAGACTTCGCTTACTCTTTCGTAAGTGTTCGTTATTTTTACAGGTTGGTGGTTGGCCATTTTCAAAGCGACGTGGTTATAACTAACTGACTTATATGGATATTTTGTTTTGTGAAGTGCATATGACAGCGCGTTTCGCCAGCGAAGTGCGGTTGCTCATACCGGGGGATTCTCTAGTATCTGGGTTGTGTCGACGGATAGACACGCCCTTCAAGGAAGAGGGGAAAGGACATCGCAGGACGCGGTTCATCAGGACGATGAAAAGGAATACAGGGAATAGGGAAAAAATGTGGGCGGGTCAAACCGCCCCTTTTTTTGCCTGCAGAAAAGTTTAAAGATCGCAGCCTTCGACAACGGCCACAGTCACGTAGGAGCTGCCGAAGGCTGCGATCTTTTGATCTTCATAAAAGCAAAAAGGCCCGCAAGGGGCCTTTTCGAGAACGCGCGGTAAATCAGCGTTCGAGGTCTTTGATCTTGCCTTTGACGCCATCCCACTCTTCGGCATCGGGCATCGATTCTTTCTTCTCGGTGATGTTTGGCCAGATTTCTGCCAGCTCAACGTTCAGCTGAATGAATTCCTGCATCTCTTCCGGGACTTCATCTTCGGAGAAGATGGCCACGGCCGGGCATTCTGGTTCGCACAGTGCGCAGTCGATGCACTCATCCGGGTGAATCACCAGGAAGTTCGGGCCTTCGTAAAAGCAGTCCACCGGACAGACTTCTACGCAGTCGGTGTACTTGCACTTGATGCAGTTGTCGGTGACGACGAAGGTCATTTCTAATTTTCTCCTCAGGCGGCGGCAGCGGAGCCCCTTCACGTTGGGGTCGCCAGGTTCGGGAGCGATAGTCTGCAGGCGGGCTAAACGCCTGCAGCATCCCAAACCGCGCGAGATTCTAACAGCTTGCAGGCAAGTGCGTTAGATCCGTGTCTTTAGTGTATAGAGCATTTCCAGCGCACGGCGCGGACTCATGTCGTCCAGATCCAGTTTGGCCAGTTCATCCAGCACCGGATGCGGCAGGCTGGCGAACATGTCGCTCTGCTGCGGCGCGGCCGGTTTGCCTTTGACGGGCTTCGGCACTTCATGGGGCAGGGCGGTGGCTTCCAGTCGACCCAGGTGCTCGCGGGCACGCACGATCACTTCGCTTGGCACACCGGCCAGCTGCGCAACCGCCAGGCCATAGCTCTGGCTGGCAGGCCCTGGCAGGACGTGGTGCAGGAACACGATGCGTTCGTTGTGCTCGGTGGCATTGAGGTGCACGTTGGCTACCAGTGGCTGGGCTTCCGGCAACACGGTCAGTTCAAAGTAGTGGGTGGCGAACAGCGTGTAGGCACGCAGGTGCGCCAGACGCTCGGCCGCCGCCCAGGCCAGGGACAGACCGTCGAAGGTACTCGTGCCGCGCCCGACTTCGTCCATCAGCACCAGGCTGCGTTCGGTGGCGTTGTGCAGGATGTTCGCGGTTTCGCTCATCTCGACCATGAAGGTCGAACGGCCGCCGGCCAGGTCATCGCTGGAACCGATCCGGGTGAAGATGCGGTCCACCAGGGACAACTCGCAACTGGCCGCCGGCACGAAACTGCCGATATGCGCCAGCAACACAATCAATGCGGTCTGACGCATGTAGGTGGATTTACCGCCCATGTTCGGACCGGTGATCACCAGCATGCGGGTGTTGTCATCAAGGCACAGGTCGTTGGCCACGAACGGCGTGCTCAGCACTTGCTCGACCACCGGGTGACGACCCTGGCTGATACGCATGCACGGCTCACTGACGAAGCGTGGGCAGTTCAGGTCGAGGTTCAGCGCCCGTTCGGCAAGGTTGCTCAATACGTCGAGTTCAGCCAGGGCAGCGGCGGTGTCTTGCAGCGGCGGTAACTGGGCGATCAAGTCTTCGAGCAGCGCTTCGTAGAGCATCTTCTCGCGAGCCAGGGCGCGGCTCTTGGCCGACAACGCTTTGTCTTCGAAGGCTTTCAATTCCGGCGTGATGAAGCGCTCGGCACCTTTGAGCGTCTGGCGGCGAATGTAGTCCGCCGGTGCTGACTCGGCTTGCTTGCTCGGCAACTCAATGAAGTAACCGTGAATGCGGTTGTAGCCAACCTTCAGGTGCGACAGACCGGTGCGGGCCTTCTCCCGGGCTTCGAGGTCGATCAGGAACTGCCCGGCGTTTTCGCTGAGCGATTGCAGGTCGTCGAGTTCGGCGTCGTAACCGGTTTTCAACACGCCGCCGTCACGGATCACCGCCGGCGGGTTGTCGATGATGGCTTTTTCCAGCAGCGCCGCCAGTTCCGGGTAGGTGCTGGTGGTCGCAGCCAATTGAATAATGTGCGGGGCTTCGAGCTCGGTCATTGCCACTTGCAGCTCGGGCAGTGCGCCGAGGGCGTCGCGCAGGCGAGCCAGGTCGCGAGGACGGGCGTTACGCAAACCGATCCGCGCCAGGATCCGCTCGATGTCGCCGATTTCCTTGAGCTGCGGTTGCAGCTTTTCGAAACGGTAGGCGTCGAGCAGGCAAGTGATCGAGGACTGACGCGCCAGCAACACGGTCAAATCCCGCAGCGGACGATTCAACCAACGGGTCAGCAAACGGCTGCCCATCGCGGTCTGGCAGCGATCGACCACCGATTGCAGGGTGTTCTCGCGACCGCCGGCCAAGTTGGTGTCCAGTTCCAGGTTGCGACGGCTCGCGCCGTCCAGTACCACGGTGTCGTCCAGGCGCTCATGGCGCAGGCTGCGCAAGTGCGGCAGGGCGGTGCGCTGGGTTTCCTTGGCATAACTGAGCAGGCAACCGGCGGCGCCGATGGCCAGGGTCAGGTTCTCGCAACCGAAGCCTTTAAGGTCTTGGGTCGAGAATTGCTGGCAGAGACTTTTCAGCGCTGTGTCGCGCTCAAAATCCCACGGCGCACGACGACGAACCCCACGACGTTTTTCCGCCGGCAAGTCCTTCGGCCAATCGTCCGGGATCATCAGCTCCACCGGATTGACCCGCTCCAACTCCGCCAGCAAGTTTTCCCAGCCTTTGATTTCCAGCACGGTGAAGTTGCCGCTGGTGATGTCCAGCACCGCCAGACCGAACAAGCGCTCATCACCCAGCACCGCCGCGATCAGGTTGTCCCGACGCTCATCCAGCAACGCTTCATCACTGACCGTACCCGGCGTGATGATCCGCACTACCTGACGATCCACCGGACCTTTGCTGGTGGCCGGGTCGCCGACCTGCTCACAGATCACCACCGACTCGCCGAGTTTGACCAGTTTCGCCAGGTAACCTTCCGCGGCGTGGTAAGGAATCCCACACATCGGAATCGCCTGACCCGCCGACTGCCCACGGGCGGTCAGGGTAATGTCCAGCAACTTGGCGGCCTTCTTCGCGTCTTCATAGAAGATCTCGTAGAAGTCACCCATGCGGTAGAACATCAGCTGGTCAGGGTGCTGGTTCTTCAGGCGCCAGTATTGCTGCATCATCGGCGTGTGCGAGGACAGATCGGAGATAGCTTTATTCATCGGAAATCAGGAAAACTCGTTGAAAGGTGTAGGGCAAAGGAGGGGCATCGGCCCGGCTTTTCCGCGATGGGCGCAAGGTTAACATGAGCGGTCTGCCGGACGCAGGCATGAAAGACCTGTGACTCATTCGGCTTTTATTTACGTTTTATGCGCTATCTATGCAATTCTGCATTTGTTTTCCGCAAAAAGATCAAGCACTATTCGCGTTATGCAAAAACGCAATGTTTCTTCAGTCTTAAGAGCGCTGCTCGATCAGCACGGGATCTCCCCCACGGAGCTTCACCGTCGCACCGGCGTGCCTCAATCCACACTCTCGCGCATTCTCAGCGGGAAGATCGTCGATCCTTCGGATAAACACATTTCGAAGATCGCCGAGTACTTCGCCGTGAGCACCGATCAGTTGCGCGGGCGCGCGGATGTTGCGCCGGCCGCGGGTGCGGGGCGCGAGCCCATACATTCCGAACTCAAGGATATAAGCTTGTGGGACGACGATACCCCTGTCGATGACGACGAGGTGTCGGTCCCCTTTCTTCGCGAGGTTGAATTGGCTGCTGGATCAGGAAGATTCGTCATCGAAGAAAGCGAGCGTTCCAGCTTGCGCTTCGGCAAGCGCAGTCTGCGTCACAACGGCGTGCAGTTCGACCAGGCCAAGTGCGTGACGGTACGCGGCAACAGCATGTTGCCGGTGCTGCGCGACGGCGCCACTGTCGGCGTGAATGCCGGTAAATGCGGGATTGGCGACATCGTCGACGGCGACCTGTACGCGATCAACCATAACGGCCAATTGCGGGTGAAACAGCTTTATCGCCTGCCGACCGGTATCCGCCTGCGCAGCTTCAATCGCGATGAGCACCCGGACGAGGACTACACCTTCCAGGAAATCCAGGAAGAGCAGATCGTCATCCTCGGTCACGTCTTCTGGTGGGGCATGTACGCCCGCTAACCTCTTCTCCGTCAGATAAAAACCCGCCACCCGGCGGGTTTTTTTTCGCCTGTGCAAAAACCACCAACGCCTTTGCCTGTGGGGCTTTCATGCGTCAGTGCAAAACAAATGCATAAATAAATGCATTTACGCATTGACTGTATATGCATCCATGCATATTCTTTGTCTCAAGCCGCTCAACAAAGCGGCTCGAAACGAAGCTCTTTAGTTCCACCACAAAGGCAGCGATGAACCGGCCTCAACGGTTCAGAGGGTTGGCAACTGACCCGGGTGTGCAGCGTAAAGCACCAGAAGCAGTTATCCGGCGGGCAGGGACCGCGGTCGGAAAAACAATTTGAATGGACTCGTACCGCGCCAGTAGCGCCGAAAAGTCAGCTTCCTTTTTTGCACACAGGATCAAAGGAAGGCGAAGGACCGCATTACTGAAAAGCCCGGCACGCGCCGGGCTTTTTGGAATGCCTACCTGAACCATTCCGGAAGAGATGCTGCAGTGAGCCAGCATCCGCCATAAACCCAATGTGAGGAGTAAGAAAATGAACCGATATGCATTTGTCAACCTGTCGGGCAGGCCGAGCGTTTTCAAGGTAGTGGAGACCGATCAAGGTGTTCCCGATATCGATCCCAATGGCCCTTGGGGTGTCTGGGTCGACATTACGGGGAACACTGATGTTCAAGAGGGTTGGCATGCCGACCTCATCAACGATGTCTGGACGTTCACCCCGCTGACAGAACAAGAAGCACTCGATAAGGCACGCGGTCGGATGCAGGAGCTGCTGGAGAAAGCAGGCCGGTGGCTGATGTTCAATCCCTTGCAATACAAAGCAGACATTGGCGTTGCCAGCACGGCTGAGCAAACCCTGTTGGTGGCGTTCAAGGAGTACTGCATCGCGGTGAGCGAAGTCATCAACCAATCCGGTTATCCGCGAACGATCAATTGGCCGGTTGCGCCCTTCTGAACCGGTAAACGGTTAAATCCGCTGCGAAGGACTGCATTACTGAAAAGCCCGTCTAAAAACGGGCCTTTTGGAATGCCTACCTACCGTCAGGCATATCAAGCCAATCATTCAACTCAATAGGTGAACTCATGGACGTCTTCAAAAAATACATTAACCGGTTCTTGCTTTCCGTTGCGCTGCTCGGCGCCGGAGGCAACGCTTTTGCCGCCAACCTTTTGGTCAACGGCAGCTTTGAACAACCCGGCTGCAGCGGTAGCTGCATTCTGGATACCACAGCGAAAACCAACTTCATCACGGGCTGGACGACGTTTCTGTCCGGTGCCGAGTATTTCAATATGCCCGCCTCGATTGGCGGCTCGGTAGCAGCCGATGGCGTGGTGATTGTCGACCTGGCCAACTACGTCTACGGCAACGGCGGCGGCATTCAGCAGAACTTTGCCACCACGGTCGGCGCCAAGTACCGATTGACCTTTAGCGCAGGCAACTCGCGATACGCCAGTCGCTCCGGCGACGGTGTCATCCAGGTGAAAGTGGCCGGGCAAACCGCTTCCTTCAACACCCCGGTCGCCAAAGGCGTCGCGGTCGAGTGGAGCACCATCACCTACGACTTTACCGCCACCACAGCGCAAACAACGTTGGCGTTTTTCAACGAACAGAACCCGTACAACAACTTCGCCTTTATCGACAACGTGATCGTTGAACGCCTTTAAAGCCGTATCGCCTGACATCACCAGGGCTGCGTCCACAACCCGCAGCCCGATCCTTCATCAATCACCCCCGGGAGGCGTGACATGACAAACGAGCAACAAGCGTTGCTGGACATGCCGATCTGGCTTGTCATCGTCCTTGCCCTGGTGGGCGGGGTGTCCGGCGAAATGTGGCGCGCCGACAAGGAAGGCGCCCGAGGCTGGGCGCTGTTGCGGCGCCTGGCGTTGCGCTCCGGGGCCTGCGTGATCTGTGGAGTCTCCGCGATCATGTTGCTGTACGCCGCCGGCGTTTCGATCTGGACCGCATGTGCGTTTGGCTGCCTCACGGCGATGGCTGGAGCGGACGTGGCCATCGGGCTGTATGAGCGCTGGGCGGCGAAGCGGATCGGCGTCTGTGACGTCCCGGCCCGCGATTCCCAAACGGATCAACCCTAAACGAAGGCACAGGAGGCCATGAATGCCCGTTGTCATCGAAAACCCTTCGCAACTGGTGACCGCCATTGCCGATGCGTTGCACATCGCCATGCCCGGCGTGAAGGTCGGCAGTCCTCAAGACTTTGACAGCACCAGCCATTCGACCTGGGTGCTGATTGCGATCGACCACGATGCGCCGGGCCTGCGCGCCAATAACGGACGCATCGCGCATGTCCTGACGATTTCGTTGCAGATCATATTGCCGACACCGGGGCCGGAAGTGTGCGACCTGGTCAGCGAGTTGAAAAACCTCGTCACCGACAATCGCTGGAAACTGCCGGCCGATCAATGCGACCTGCCGCAGGACATCGATGGCCTCCCAGCCATCTCCGTCAGCGGTACTCGGGATTACAAAGCCTGGACCGTTTCATTCACCCAGACGCTGTACCTCGGCCCATTGCTGCTGGAGGACCCGACGGGCATCCCGAAATTCGCCCGCACCTGGGAGGTGTCGAACATCGACGACCCGGATCAATACACCGCACTCGAGGACTAGCCCATGTTTGACGCGCTGCTACGGATGCAACTGGGTCCGATCATCGAGCGACTGGCGCAAATGGAGACTGAGCTTGAAGACCTGTATCGGCGCGCCGACAGCTTTTGTCGGCTCGGCGTGTGTGAGGAAGTCGATGCCGCCAGCAATACCTGCAAGGTCCGTCACGGCGAGTTGCTGACCCCGGCCATCCGCTTTTTCAACCCGAGTGCCGGGGCCCAGAGCGAGTCGCGAATCCCCTCCATCGGCGAGCAATGCCTGCTGCTGAACCATGGCGGCGGCGAGGGCGGCAGCCAGTCGGTCGCGATGTTCGGCCTTAACGGTGACCGGTTTCCTCCGGCCTCGACACTGGCTTCGCTGACCCGTCGCCTCTATCAGGACGGCACGGAAAGCGGCTACGACGATGCCAGCCATGTCCTGCACTGGAACAACGGCCCGGCAGCTTTCACCGGTTCTCGCGAATCGCTTGAGCTGAGTATCGGCCCGGCCCGATTGGCGATGACACCCCAGGCAATCACCTTGCAACTGGGTGCGGTCGGTTTGCTGATCGACGCTGGCGGTGTGCACCTGAGCGGCCCGGTGGTGGATCACCAGGGGCGTGTCATCAGCCCCAAATAAAAGGTTTCCCATGATCGGAATCGATAGAAATACCGGAGCCACTGTCGACGACTGGCTGCAGTTTGTGCAGCGCGCAACCCGCGCACTGACCACTCCGTTGGGCACCCGTCAGAAGCGTCCTCTGTATGGCAGCACACTCCCTGAATTGCTGGGGCAGAACCTCGGTGATGACGTGCTGATCCTGGCCCAGAGCCATGCGGCGCAGGCGTTCTACAACAAGCAGAACGGCATCGACGATTTTGAGCCGCAGGTCATCGTGGCCAGCCGGCAGGGCGCGGGGTTGTTGCTGCGCTTCGCCGGCACCTGGAAAAACCGTCAACAGACCTTCGAGGTGGTGACATGAGCATGTTGATCCCCGGCCAAAACCAGTTGGCCGAGCCGGCCATCGTCACCGTCGAAGCGTTTGAGGACCTGCTCGCAGAGTTCAAGACCTTTGTCGTTGAGTACGTCGGTGCCCGCTCTCCCGAGAGCGCGGCGAAGCTGAAAGTCAGTCTGGAAAATGAAAGCGAACTGCTGACCCTGGCCCTCGAGGCCTTTTGTGTGCGGGTGCAAACTCACGAGCGCAAATACAACGCCCGGATCAAGCAGATGCTGGCGTGGTGGGCCTCCGGCAGCAACCTCGATGCACGCCTGGCGGACATGGGGCTTGAGCGTCAGTTGCTGGACCCGGGCGACCCGGCGGCATTCCCGCCCATCCCTGCGGTTTTTGAAAGCGACGACGATGCTCGGTTGCGTTATTACCTGGCGCCCCATGCCCCGGCAGCGGGGTCGCGGATGCAGTATCGCCGTGAGGTGTTCACCCTGGGCGAACGGCCGGCGGTGAAGGTCGAAACCGCGGCGGCGGGTGTGGTGACGGTCACTTACACCTTCGACCCGGACGGCTTTGCCGCACAGGTCAAGGATGGTAATGGACGGCGTACGGCTCCCGGAGAAGTGATGGTCACCGTGCTGGCCCGAGAGGGCGATGGCACGCCGTCCGCTGCGCTGCTTACCGGTGTTCGCCAACACTTTGCCCGGCCAGATGTGCGGCCGGAAACGGACCTGGTCACGGTGCAGGGCGCGCAAATCAAGACTTACAAAATCCGTGTCGTGGCGAAGATCAACGCCGGTCCCGATTCGGGGCTGACCAAGGTCGCCGCGCAACAGCAGTTGCAAGCGTATGCCGATTCTTGTCATCGCCTCGAAGGGCGGGTTGACCCGAGCTGGATCGACTACACGCTGCACAGCGCCGGCGCGGTTCAATTGCAAATCCTTGAACCGCTGGCGCCGATTGTGACCACGGCGTTCCAGGCCCCCTATTGCACGGGCGTCGAGGTCGAGGTGGACACGTTATGAGTGATGACACACCTCACCCGAGCCTGTTGCCGGCCAACAGTTCGCCGCTGGAAAGGGCGCTTGATATTGGTTTTTGCCGATTGCTTGAACGCATCACGCCGCCGTTTCCGGAGTTGATGAATCCCACCGAAACACCGTTGGCGTTCCTGCCGTACCTCGGCGCGGATCGTGGGGTCAGCGAGTGGAGCTCCGAAGCGCCCGAAGCTGAAAAGCGTTTAACGGTCGAACTTGCCTGGCCCACCGCACGCCAGGCCGGCACTCGAAAGGCGCTGGAAAACGCCGCCAAAGGTTTGCAGTTGCAACCCGAGGTGCGCGCCTGGTACGAGCAATCGCCGCCCGGCCAGCCCTACAGTTTTTCCGTCCGGGCCTTTACCGAACAGCCTTACAGCGAAGCAATCGATGCGCGCCTCGATCGACGCCTGGCGGACGCCAAGAGCGAGCGAGACACCTTAAAGGTCTCCGTCGGCCTGAGTGCCTTCGGCAATCACGTCATCGCCGCCACCACCGTGTGCGGCGAGTTGACCACGGTTTATCCGATTGTCATCGAAGGGCTCGAAGCCTCGGGCCAGGTCTTTATGGCGGCCGGGCTCTACGCCGTCGAAACCTCCACTATTTATCCTCAGGGGTCCTAAATGGCCGACTATTACACCCTGCTTACCAACGCGGGGATCGCCTACGAAACTGCCTGCAAAGCGGCGGGCCTGCCGATCAAATTGTCTCAACTGTCCGTTGGTGATGGCGGTGGTGCGGTTTACAACCCGGCGGCAACCGACACCGCACTCAAGCGTGAAGTCTGGCGCGGGCCGCTTAATGCACTGTTCCAGGATGAGAAAAATCCGAGCTGGTTGCTGGCTGAAGTGACCATCCCGCCGGAGGTTGGCGGCTGGTATGTGCGCGAGGCTGGGATCTGGACCGATACCGGCATTCTCTATGCCATCGTCAAATACCCGGAGTCGTTCAAACCGGTGTTGGCAACGTCGGGGTCGGGCAAAGAGTTTTACATCCGCTCGATTTTCGAAACCAGTAATGCGTCCTTGGTGACGTTGCTGATTGACGACACCGTGGTTAAAGCGACCCGTGCGTGGGTGACTTCCTATGTCGCTGACGAACTCGCCAAACTCGACAGCAAGCAATCGGTGCGTGTGGCGACGACCGCCAACATCTCGCTCGCCGGGCCTCAAACAATCGATGGCGTGGCAGTAGTTGCGGGTGATCGTGTTCTGGTTAAAAACCAGACGGCCGCGAAAGATAACGGCCTCTATGTGGCGGCGGTTGCTGCCTGGGTTCGAGCGAAAGACGCGGATGTCAGTGCCGAGGTGACGTCGGGCCTGATCGTCTCCGTAGAGCAGGGCGCGACGCTGGCCGACACACGCTGGCAGTTGATCACGGATGTAGCAATTGTCCTGGGCACCACAGCGCTGACATTCCAGAACGTGACGCAGGGTTTTGCGCCGCTCAATGCGCCTGCATTGGTCAGCCCTACGGCGAATACACCAGCGCAGTTCGATAACTCGCAACTGCTGGTCAATTCGGCGTTTCTGAAACGGGCGGGAGTTGAGTACGGGGACTATACGACCTACGCGGCGTCTACTGCATTGACCCTCGCGGACATCGGTAAATGGGCGGCCTTTTCTACTGCTGGCGCGGCTGTCGCTACCTTGCCGGTCGGAGGTGGCGTTATTTCGCGCGGTGCCACAATTTCCATTCTGTGTGGGATGGGAACGCTCAGGATCACGGCAGGGGCTGGTGAGCTGATTGATGCGGTTAACGCTCCGGGTGATATCTCAATTGCTCAGGGTGACACTGCCGAGTTTATTCGCATTGGCAACTTGTGGCGGTTAATCGGTGGGTCAGCGTTGCTGAAATATGCCGGTGTCATGTCTGGGCCTAACTGGACGACGCCTCCACGGTTTGATAACACCAAGAAGCTTGCGACGACTGAGTGGGCCAGGTCGAGAGGGTTTGAACTGGGAGGTTTCTATCCATTCACCACCGCATTAACCGGTATCGCGGCCCATATTGGCAGCTTGGTTCACGCCTACGGTAATGGTCCAGCTTCCTACAGTATTCCCGACTCGGTGGCGAACGGCGTACTGCCAGGTAGCACTATCCGCCTGCAGAACTGGTCAATCGCGAACATGGTCCTGGTCACTCAGGGCGCGGACAAGATGCAGGAAAGTCTCGCCATATTGAATACTGCCACCAGCCGTTCCATTCCGCCGGATACTTATGTGGACATCACCTACATTGGCGACGGTAACTGGCTTTTGCTGGGTACCGGCGTCGTTGGCAGGACGTTACCGTTTGGTGCTCTGATGTCAGCGAACGGCTACCAAAGGCTGCCGAGTGGAATGATTATTCAATGGGGTTCTTCTGGAGGAACGGCAGGCAGTGTTCCGATAACTTTCCCAGTTGCATTCCCCAATAAAATCGTCTGGCTTGGTACTCAGGACAGCAATGGTTCGCCGTCCTTAACGTTTTGGTCTTATACGCTATCGGGCCTTGCGGGGTTTACGGCCTACAACATTGCCTCCATCACAAAGGGGTCAACAACGGTGAACGCACCAACTGGTTCCGCCTGCCTTTGGATTGCTCACGGTTATTAAGGAGAGAAAATGTTCTATTCCGCACAAACTGGCGGCTTCTATGATGCCGAGCTTCATGGTGCGCGCCTGACCATGATTCAGAACCCGGCTTGGATCAGGCCAACGAGGGATATCATCCTACAGCCGGGGGAGTCGATGCTGGTCGGCGATGAGCTCATGACGAACACTGGTGAAGAACCGGTGACGCTGAAAAATGTACTCGATATGGGTGCAAGCCCAGACATGCTTGAGGTGGCTAACCTGAGCTGTTTAATCCCCTTGGATGCGGTAGAAATCACGACAGAGCATCGTAACGAACTATTGGCAGGGCAATCGCTGGGAAGGGTGATTGCTCCTGATGACAGCGGCTACCCGATTTTGATTGATCCGCCGCCTGTGTCTGCAGTCGAGCAAGCACGTGTGGAGCGAGCTTGGCGCGATGCCCAGCTCGCGCCTACTGACGGTATGGTCTCCCGGCACCGCGATGAGCTGGAGGCGGGCATTGCGACCTCCCTCACGACCGAGCAATACGCCGAGCTGCAAGCCTACCGGCGCGAGCTGCGCGACTGGCCACAAGGGGCGGCGTTTCCCCTGGCGGATCACCGTCCCGTTGCACCCATCTGGCTGTCTGGCCAGCTCCAATAAACGCCCCGCACCGCCGGGGCGTTTTCTTATCCGCTACATCCCAACACCACCCGAAAGCCCCAATCGAATGGGGCTTTTTCGTCTCTGGAGAAACACAAATGGCAGAACGCCAAACCTACACCGTGCTCGTGCCGTTCCCTGTCGGGCGCGGCCACTGGTCCACCGCTGGCCAGGAACTCGACCTGCTCGACGTCGAAGCCAACGCCCTGCTTAGCGCCGGTCGCCTGGCGCTGAAATCCACATCCACCCAGGCCGAACCGGCCGCTGCCAAGAAGGCTGAATAACCATGGCTGAGGTTTTGAACTTCGAGCATAACGGCATTACCGTCAATGCCACCGAATCCCCCGAGGCCATGGGTGGCCTGGGTGACAACGTGATTGGTCTGGTTGGCACCGCGCCTAAAGCCGATCCGCTGATTCCGCGTAACTCTCCGTTCCGCATCAATAGTTTCACCACTCAGGCGCTGCTCGATCCGACCGGCACCGAGTCGGGCACGCTGTATCAAGCGGTGTACCAGATCCTGAAAGTGGTGAAGGTGCCGGTCTACGTGGTCATCGTCGAAGAGGGCACCGCCCCGGCCGACACCATCAACAACGTGATCGGCGGCATCGAGCCAGTGACCGGTCGCAAACTCGGCCTGGCCGCACTGAGCGGTGTGCCGGAAGACCTGACCATCATCGGTGCGCCAGGCTTCACCGGCACCAAGGCGGTGGCCAGCGAATTCGCTTCGTTCGGCAAGCGCATCAAGGCCCGTGTAGTGCTCGACGGCAAGGACGCCGCGGTCGCTGATCAAGTGACTTACAGCCAGGAACTGGGCGGCGCCGACCTCGGTTTCGACCGTTGCCTGGTCGTGCACAACATGCCGGCCGTTTACTCCAAAGCGGCGAAGAAGAACGTGTTCCTCTCGCCTTCCAGTCTGGCAATTGCCGCACTGGCCAAGGTCAAGCAATGGGAAAGCCCGGGCAACCAGGTGACCTACGCCGAAGACGTTTCGCGGGTCGTGGAATACAACATCCTCGACACCTCCACCGAAGGCGATCTGCTCAACCGTTATGGCATCAGCTATTACGCCCGCACCGTCCTCGGCGGCTTCTCGCTGCTGGGTAACCGCTCGATCACCGGCAAGTTCATCAGCTACGTCGGCCTGGAAGATGCCATCAGCCGCAAATTGGTGAAAGCCGGCCAGAAAGCCATGGCCAAGAACCTGACCAAGTCGTTCATGGATCAGGAAGTCAAACGCATCAACGACTGGCTGCAAACCCTGGTCGCCGACGAAACCATCCCGGGCGGCAGCGTGTACCTGCACCCGGAATTGAACAGCGTCGAGAAGTACAAGAACGGCACCTGGTTCATCGTCATCGACTACGGCCGCTACGCACCGAACGAACACATGATTTACCAACTCAACGCCCGCGATGAAATCATCGAGCAGTTCCTGGAGGATGTTCTCTAATGTTTACCAACCGTGTAAGACAGGCCATCGCGGCCACCCTGCAAGGCCTGCCGTTGTCGGCGACTGTGGAAGATTTCACCCCGCCGAAGATTGAATTCGACATGGAAGAGATGCGCGGCGGGCGCTTTATCGGCGAGGAGATGGCCAAGAGCGGCAAAGTGCTCAATGCCACATTGACCCTGCAAGGCGCTGGTCCGGAAATCATGCTGGCGCTGGGTGTGAGCCTGGGCGATGACATTCTGCTGAACGTCCGTGAAGCCGGCCAGGATCAGGATGGCAACACTTGGTTCACCTACCACACCGTGGGCGGCAAGTTGAAATCCCTCGAAGAGGCCAAGTTGAAGATGGGTGATAAGCCCACCACCACGCTCGTGCTGTCCTGCCGCACCTACAACCGCCTCGAAAACGGCATCCCGGTGATCGACATCGACGTGCGCACCCAGAAGTTCATGCTCAACGGCGTCGACATCCTCGGCGATGCGCGCCGCGCCGTGCTGCTGCCTTAAACCCCGCAATACCCGCCAGTTAAACGCAATCCTTGTGGGAGCGGGCTTGCTCGCGAAAGCGACGGTACATCCAACATCAATGTATCTGACACACCGCTTTCGCGAGCAAGCCCGCTCCCACAGGTTGCACACCTCGACTGGCCTGCATCACGCAACACCTCCCCATGATCCACCAAGGAATTCATTTCATGTCCTGGACGCCTCCTGTTCACGTCTTGCTGGCGCCGATCACCGCCGACAATCAGGCGCAGATCGAGCAGATTCAGCTCAACCCCTTGTTCTACGCCGCGCAGAAAGAGGCCCTGGCCCGTGCCGGTGAGGATGAGGACGATCAGTTCTTCGAACTGGCGAAATTGGCCACCGGGTTGTCGGTCAAGGAACTCGACCAACTCAAACGCCCGGACTACGTGAGCATCGCCCAGTACGTGCACGAAATGTCGACCCGCCCGGCTGCTTACTTCCTGGAACAGGAAGGGCAGGGCGAGCAATCGGCAGACCCCGATCAAGTGCAACTGCTGCAACCGCTCAATGCCGGGGGCCGCAGCATGACCGCGCTGACCCTGGAAATGCCGGTGCTGCGCGCCACCAAGGCGATGAAAAAACTGAAAACCGCCAAGGAACGCGCCGAGTTCATCACCGCCCATTGCACCGGGCTGATGATTCCCGATCTGGACCTGCTGACCGTGCCCGACTGGACACAGCTTCAGGTACGCATCGACGATTTTTTAAACAAACCGGCGGACTTCTTTCGGAGCGCGACATCGAAGTAATCCTCGATGTGGTGCCGCTCATTTACCCGGTAAGTGAAGCGGAAATTCTGGAATGGGACGCCGGCAAGGCCTTGCGCCGCTACGACATCGCGATCACTCGCCTTGGCGTGAAACAGGAGTAGAGCGGGATGGCGGACGATAGATATTCGCTCAAATACGCAGCCCCCGACGACAGTGGGTTGGCGTTCGGTAATACCAGCCTGGTCGCCGCCGGCACGAGCGTTGTGTCAGCACAAGGCACGGGCACGTCCGCCAGGGATCAATTGCCTGGCCTCGGTCTTGCGCTGGAAAACGTCGGGCTCAAACTCGCGCTGCTGACGACGGCGATTGAGTCGTTGACCTTGAAACTTTCGTCACAACGTTTGCTGTCCCAAACGATGGGAGCCGGTGCCAAGAGTGAGCCGGCTAGCGAGAAGAGTGCGGGCAGCGCGGGTAACAAAATCGAACCGCCTGACCTGCTCAAACCTGCAATAGAGATGGACTCGGCCATGGCCGATCTGAAGCAGGCCGCTCAGTTGACCCCGCGCCAGAGCGCAGAGATGGCTCAGTCAACCCAGTACATCGCCAGCGCTCCGCTGGTGGCGGCCGGGGGGACTAAAGCGGTTGATCTGGTGAAGATCGAAAGCCTGGCGGCCAAGGCCGGGATCGTTAGCGATTTGCCCAACGCTTCGGACCGTCAGTTTGAGCTGCTGCGCTTCGCCAGTGACGCTGGCGTCACCGCGTCGGCATTCAAAATGCCGGCCCTTGATGTCGGCGAGATGATGGTCGCCTGGCGGACCTCCATGAAGCTCAGTGGCGCACAGGCTTTTGATCTGGCGGACGCTACCAACCACCTGAGCAAAATACCGGGTGGTGCGAAAGCGGCTGATATCGGAGCCGTCTTGCAGAGTGACGGTGCTGCCACCGCCGCCGCGGGCCTGGCCCCGGCACAAGCAGCAGCGCTGACGGCGGCATTGTTGACCACGGGTACGCAAAAGTCCGACGCTGGCACTGCGCTCAATAGCATCACCACCGCCATGGCCAAGGGTGATCAGGTTTCGGCAACCGAACGAGCGGCCTGGCAACAGTTGAAGCTTGATCCTGTCGAGGTGGCTGGCCTTCTACGCCAGGAGGACAAGGCACCCGGCGCGATCATGTCGGTGCTTGCAGCGTTGAACGCACAACCTGCCGAACAACGCGCGACGCTGGCCACCACTTTGTTCGCCAACGGGGACGCAGCGGCGGTGCGTATGTCGCGCAATCTGCCTGACGTCAACCAAGCGTTCTGGCAGGTCTCCGATAATCGCCAGTACGCCACGTCGCAGCTGGGTGACAAGGGCTCGGTGAAGCAAGACGCACTCATACAATCGAAGACCCAACAGGGTCAGTGGAATGTCTGGAATGCGCGTAATGATCGTCTGTCGGTGGCCACCGGGAATGCGCTGGCACCCACAGCTGCCAGTGCGCTGAGTACCGCAGGCTCGTTGACGGAAAATCTCAGTGAGTTGGCCGAAACCCACCCGAAAATCACGGCGGCTGTCGTTATTGTCACCGCCACCCTCAAGCCGCTGGTGAGTGCGCTGTTCAAAGCCATCACGGATGAGGTGAGCAGTCAGGCAGCCAAGGGCGTGTTGGGTAAGGTGGCCCCTCGGCTGCCTGGCAGTTTGGGGAAATTGATCTCCGAAGACTTCAGAAAAACCGGTGGCTCGCCCAAACCGGATCTCAAGCTCGCGAATGCCGCCGCGGCTGATGTAGAGCTGGGTCCCATGCGAGGCCTGAGGACTTCAATGAGCCCCTTTAGACGCTTGATACCTGCAGCGACCGCGGTAGCTGTCGCCCCCATGGTGGTAGAAGGCGCGATGAACGGTGACGCCCGGATGGTTGGCACTGGCCTGGGCACTGCTGGCGGCGCTTGGGCAGGTGCTGAAATGGGTGCCGTCATGGGCGGCACGGCGGGCGCCTTTCTCGGTCCTTTCGGCGCCGCCGTTGGCGGGCTGGCCGGCGCGGCCATTGGCGGATTGGCAGGCAGCTGGATCGGTCAAGAAGCGGGTGCCTGGCTGGGTGAAAAACTCGGTACGCCCGCCGACAAACTTCCCGCTCCGGATCAGGCCGCGAAAGACCTGACCAATACCCAGACCACCAGTCAGCAAAATGCGCTGACCGCAAACATTTATATCAATGGCCAGGACCAAACCAGCGCGACCCAACTGGCCAACCTGGTGGTGCAACACATTTCCAGCCAATTCGGGCTGATGACAACGACCAATCAACTCGCCGTGCGACGTGACACGGCCCTGACCGACGGGGTGGCTTGATGAGGCAGCAAATGGCACTCGGCACCTTCATTTTTGGCCTGTCGAGCGACTTCGCCTACAGCGGTCTGGTGCGCAAGTCGGACGGCGGCTGGGTGAAGGTGGATATTTTGACCAGCAAGCCCAAGTCCAGCCAGACCGGCCAAGGCCTGCAAACCCTGACGATCAACGGCAAGGCGATGTACGCGGTGGCCATGGATCGGCTCGATGAGTTGCGCGCTTTGCAAGCACTGCGAGTACCACTGCCGCTGGTCGATGGCATTGGTCGCAACTGGGGGCTGTGGCGGATCGACGATGTGACTGAAACCCAGAGCGACGTGATCGATGACGGCACGGCGATGTTGATCAGTTGGTCGATTATCTTGGGAGAGTACGTCAATGCGTAAGGTCCGAACGATTGCCGGTGACTCGGTGAATCTGTTGCTCTACCGCGAAATTGAACGCTGCGACGACGGGGCCGAAGAAGCGCTGTGGCGCCTTAATCCGACGCTGGCCGAGCAAGGTCCGGTACTGCCGGCTGGCGTCTGGGTGGTGCTGCCGGAACTTGAATCCAGGCCCACAGCGAAAACGCCGGTTACGGCTTGGGATTAAGGAGGCTACATGGCCATCGGCTTCACACCGGCGATAGAAATCTACGGGGCCAATGCGACCCTGATCAATCAGCGCCTGATCAGTTGGGAGCACATCGATACCGCTGGTATCGAGTCTGATCAACTGACGTTGGTGCTCGATCTGGAAGGTCTTGAAGGGCTGCCGAGCCTGGGTGGGAAAATCGGCTTGCGCGTGGGGTATCTGGAATCCGGGCTGGTGGATAAAGGCCAGTTTGTGGTGGCCCGACGGACGCCGACGCTGTTCCCGTTCCGTGTGTCGCTGGTGGCGACCGCCGCGCCGTTCAGTGCGGCGGACGAGAGCGGATTCCAGCAGCGCCGCTCGGTCAGTCATGGCCCGACGACCCTTGGTGCGTTGTTTCGCGAACTGACGTCCAAATACGGTTTTTCGCCGAGGGTGGACCCGTCACTGTCGTTGATAAAGATCGCGCACATCGATCAGTCGAATGAAACCGACATGGGCTTTATCTCACGCTTGGCGACCAGGTACCGTGCCATCGCCAAACCCTTTAATGAGCTGTATGTGCTGGCGCGGCCGGGGCAGCTAAAATCGTTGTCGGGCAAGGTATTGGCGGACGTGAGACTGTCAGTCACCCACAACAATCGCCCCGGCGACCATGCGTTCATCACCGCGACCCTTGATGATTCCGCCCGAGCCAAGACTCAGGGCTGCCAGATCACTTGGTGTGACGCTGCAACCGGTTTGCTGCAGATGGTTGAAGCCGGGTTCGCACCGTTCAAGACCCTGCGCTTGAGCTGCCAGAACGCGGAAGAAGCGCAAGCGATCGGCGAAGGTGAAGTGCGCAAGATGGGCCGTGAAAAACTCAAGGTGAAAATCAGCTGTCCGGGCAATCCTGACTTCTCGGCCGAAGGGCTGGTCGTGCTGGACGACACCTGGCCGGACTTTATGCGCGGGCGTTGGTCGATCGACAAAGTCACCGCCAGCGGCGACCGCGCCACCAGCTATCGCTGCATGATCGACGCGACCTGCATCGATCCCGGTGCTGAAGCCATCGTCTGACCTAAACCAGTCGCCAGCACACAACCCCCCTGCGGGAGCGGGCTTGCTCGCGAAGACGCCAGCCCATCCAACACCGATGGCGCCTGGCCCACCGCTTTCGCGAGCAAGCCCACTCCCACATTTGCTCCGCGTCATGCGCAGCAGTTGAGCACAACCGAGATCCCCTGTGGGAGCGGGCTTGCTCGCGAAGACGGCGGCACATTCAACATTGATTCAGCCTGACCCACCGCTTTCGCGAGCAAGCCCGATCCCACAGGTTTCGACCGCACCTTTCATACAGATGGAGCGCCCTGATGAAGATCACTCCGATCCTCACGCAACTGCGTGACCAATGCCCAACCCTGGCCAATCGCATCGCGGCGGGCATCGACCTCACCACTTTGCAAGCCAACACCCCGCTTACCACGCCATGCGCCTACGTCGTCCCCCTCGCCGATGTGGCGAGTAAAAGTCTCGCGCAAAACCTGGCCCTGCAACCCATCCGCGACACCTTCGAAGTGACCCTGGTGCTCGACACCACGGACGCAACAAAAGCGCTGGATCTGTTGCATGACCTGCGCGCCGAATTGTGGCGCGCGCTGGTGGGTTTCAAGCCTGGGACTGCCTACAACGCCATCGAATACGACGGCGGTGAACTGCTTTCCATCAACGCCAGCCGCGCGTTGTATCGCCTGCGCTTTTTCGCCGAATTCCAGCTCGGCCGCAATCTGCCCAACCAACCGGCAGAGAGCTGGCACGAGCGTGAACTGGACGGTTTGTCGTCCTTTACCGGGGTCACCGTGCGGGTCGATGCCATCGATCCGGCGGACCCCAATTTGCAACGCCCAGGCCCCGACGGGCGCCTGGAAATGACTTTCTCTGGAGATGTAACCCCATGAGCAAACGCATCACCGTGCTGCCGGCCCCAGGCCGTGTCGTGCCGGACCCGGAAGCGGGCGATCTGTTGCCCCTCGAGGGCCGTGAAGTGCCGGACAACGCCTGGTGGCGTCGTCGTCTGGCTGATGGCGATATCACTACCAAAGCCGTGAAAGCGGCCAAACCACAGGGAGCCAAATAATGGCGATCGGATTCAGCAACATCCCCGCGGACATTCGTGTTCCTCTGTTCTACGCCGAGATGGACAATTCGGCGGCCAATAGCGCGTCGTCGGCCATGCGCCGTTTGATCGTCGCCCAGGTCAACGACAACATCGCGCCGGCCGACGTCGGCAAACTGGTGCTGGTGTCCAGCGTTGCGCTGGCCAAAAGCATTGGCGGCCAAGGTTCGATGCTCGCCTCGATGTACGAAACCTGGCGCAAGACCGACCCAATCGGCGAGATCTGGTGCCTGCCGCTGCACAACACCGAAGGCAGCATCGCCAAAGGCGTGCTGACCCTGACCGGCGCAGCAACCCAGAGCGGCGTGCTTAACCTGTACGTCGGCGGCGTTCGCGTTCAGGCAGCCATCGTCAGCGGTGCTACCGCGGCTCAAGCCGCCACGGCGCTGGCGTTGAAAATCAACGCGGCTGCGGATCTGCCGGTCAGCGCTGCTGCGGCCGAAGGCATCGTGACCCTGAGCGCCAAATGGACCGGCGACAGCGGCAACGACATCAGCCTGCAATTCAATCGCCTGGGCAAGAGCAACGGCGAAGAAACCCCGGCAGGCCTGACCGCGGCCGCCACTACCATGACCGGCGGCGCCGGTGTACCGGATCAAGTGGCTGCCGTGGCAGCGCTGGGTGATGAGCCGTTCGAGTTCATCTGCATGCCGTTCTCCGACCTGTCGACCCTCAACACCTGGCAAGCCGTCATGGATGACAGCACCGGTCGTTGGTCCTGGGCCAAGCAATTGTTCGGTCACGTCTACAGTGCCAAGCGCGGCACCATCGGTACTCTGGTCGCTGCAGGCCAGGCGCGCAACGATCAGCACATGACCATCCAGGCGCTGGAGCCGGGCGTACCGCAACCGTTCTGGGTCCAGGCCGCTGCACTGGCCGCGCGCACCTCGGTGTTCATCTCCGCCGACGCCAGCCGTCCGACTCAAAGCGGCAGCCTGCCAGGTCTCGACCCGGCGCCGGCCAGCGAACGCTTCACCCTGACCGAGCGTCAGTCGCTGCTCAACTACGGCATCGCCACCGCGTACTACGAAGGCGGCTACGTGCGCATTCAGCGTTCGATCACCACCTACCAGAAAAACGCCTACGGCCAGGCCGACAATTCGTATCTGGACAGCGAAACCATGCACCAGTCGGCGTTCATCGTGCGTCGTCTGCAAAGCGTGATCACCAGCAAATACGGGCGCCACAAACTGGCCTCCGACGGCACCCGTTTCGGCGCCGGCCAGCCGATTGTCACCCCGAGCACCATTCGCGGTGAGCTGATTGCCCAGTACGCCAAGCTCGAACTGGAAGGCCACGTGGAAAACGCCGAGCTGTTCGCCGAGCACCTGATTGTCGAGCGCGACGTGCAGGACCCGAGCCGCGTGAACGTGCTGTTCCCGCCGGATTACATCAACGGCCTGCGCGTGTTCGCACTGCTCAACCAATTCCGCCTGCAGTACGACGACGCCGCTTAAAAAACGCGTCTGACTGTGTGATTCAGCCCACCTCGCGTGGGCTTTTTATTTGAAGGGAGAAACACCATGGGTCAACTGATTGCGGGCACCTGCTACGTCAAAGTGGACGGCGCTCAACTGACTATCAATGGCGGCTGCGAAGCGCCACTGATGTCCACCAAACGCGAAACCGTCGTACCGGGTTTCTACAAGGAAACCGACATCGCGCCGTCGTTCAAAGTGACCGCGCTGCACACCCCGGACTTCCCGCTCAAGCAGCTGGTGGCTGGCGTCGACATGACCGTCACCTGCGAATTCAGCAACGGCAAAGTCTACGTGCTGGCCGGTGCCTACCTCGTTGATGAACCGGCGTCCAAGGGCGATGACGCCTCGATCTCGCTGGTGTTCAACGGCGTCAAGGGGACCTGGCAATGAGCGGCGCCGTGAAGCTTCAGGTTGCGATTGAAGCCCACGGCGAGCCTTTGACCGAACTCAACCTGCGCCGTCCGACGGTGCAGGAAGTGCGGGCAATCAAGGCGCTGCCGTACAAGATCGACAAGAGCGAAGAAGTCAGCCTGGACATGGACGTCGCGGCCAAATACATCGCGGTCTGCGCCGGTATTCCACCGTCGTCGGTCAACCAGTTGGACCTGGCTGACCTCAACGCGCTGAGCTGGGCTGTCGCGAGTTTTTTCATGAGTGCGGCGTCGGAGCCATCACCGACCTGATCGCAGTCGCCTATGACCTGGCCTGGTTCTGGAAGGTTGACCCCGAACAGATGATGGCCAGGCCACTGGATGTGCTCCGGGAATCCCTGGAGCACGCGCAACGGATCAATGCTATGCAGCAGGTGCAGTGATGGCAGACACAGAAACGGTAAAGAAATCGGTGCTGTTGACCGGTATCGATGAACTGTCACCCAAGCTGGCGGCCCTTGTTTCGAAGGTCGACAGCTTCAAGAAAAACCTCGAACAGGCCGGCCTCGGCAAGCTGGATATCAGCGGACTGTTCAAGGGCGGTAGCGTGATCACGCCGTTCGTGGAGGGGATCAAGGCGTCCGACGCGTTCAAGGGCAAATTGGCCGAGGTCAGTGAGTCGGCCAAGGCTGTCGATCTGCCGAGTGCGCCCGAAAGCGCCGCGCAAAGCATGAATATTTTCAGCCAGTCGATGGCCAAGGTATCGACCTCCATCGACGCCGCGTTGGCACCGGCAGTCGCCACCCTGGTGGTGAGTCTGGAGCCGTTGTTGACGGGAGTAGGGCGCTTTGTCGCCGACAACCCGAAACTGGTCGAGACGCTGGCGACGGCCGCCATCGCGTTCTCGGCGATGCAAACCGCGGTCACCGGGGCGACCCAGGTTTTTGATCTGATGGGCTCGGTGCTCAAGGTCAATCCGATCATGTTGATTGCCATGGGCGTAGCGCTGGCCGCCGGTTTGATCATTACCAACTGGACGCCGATTTCCGCGTTCTTCGTCAACCTGTGGGACGGCATCAAGAATGTCGCCGCGAAGGCAATGGCGGTGTTGAGCACAGTCTTCAACTGGACACCGCTCGGCCTGCTGATTGCTAATTGGGGACCGATTACCGGGTTCTTCTCCGGTATCTGGGATGGCATCAAAGCCATGACCACGACGGTGACGGGTTTCCTGAAAACGGCTTTTTCGTGGACGCCCTACGGAATGATCATCGACAACTGGGCCGGGTTGACCGGTCTGTTCTCGGCGATCTGGGAGTTGCTCAAGGCCCTGACGGTGCCGGTGATCGACTTCCTCAAAGGTGTGTTCGACTGGACTCCACTGGGCATGATCGTCAACAACTGGGGCGCCATCACCGGTTACTTCAGTTCGATCTGGACCACCCTGCAACTGGCGGCCCAAGTCATCAAGGACTTCTTCGGCACGTTGTTCGATTACTCGCCGCTGGGGATGATCATCACTAACTGGGGGGCCATCAGCGGTTTCTTCAGTTCGATCTGGGCCGCGCTGCAACCGGCGGCCCAGGCCATCAAGGATTTCTTCGGCACGTTGTTCGATTACTCGCCGCTGGGGATGATCATCAATAACTGGGGCGCCATCAGCGCGTTCTTCGATCCGCTGTGGGCCGCTTTGCAAAGCGCGGCGCAAGTGGTCAAGGATTTCTTCAGCAGCGTGTTCGAGTGGTCACCGATGGCGCAGATTGCGGCCAATTGGCAACCGATCGGCGAAGTGTTTTCGGCGTTGTGGGGTGTGGTGCAAGCATTGGCCGCGCCGACGCTGGAGTTCCTGCACGGGATGTTCGAATGGTCGCCGCTGGGGCAAATCATCAAGAACTGGGAACCGATCACCGAGTGGTTCAGCGGTCTGTGGAAAAAGCTCCAGGACGTCATCGCGCCGATCAAGGAATTGTTCGAAGGCGGGTTCGCGGGGGTGATCGCCAGCGTCACCGGCAAGGTCGAAGGTCTGGCCGAGGCGCAGAAGAAAACCAATGCCGAAGGCAAAGGTGAACTGGCGCCAGCGTTCTTTGGCGCCAGTACCGAACCGTCGTCGACGACAGACTTGGCGCCCGGCGACCTGGCGCAAAAACCGTCGATGTTGACGGGTTCCCTGACGCAAAACTCCAGCGCCCTGATCCAGCAAACCGCCGCCAACAACCGTACGCAACTCGAAGGCGGCCTGACCGTGCGCTTCGACAATGCGCCGGCCGGCTTGCGCACTGATCAACCGCAAACCAATCAGCCGGGGCTGGCGCTCAACTCGCGTATCGGCTACCGCTCACTTTCGCTTGGAGGTTCCAATGAGCTGGCGTGATCGTTTATTGCCGGCGTCCTTTCGAGGTGTCGGTTTCTGGGTCGACCAGGCGAAAACCCCGGTCGGTAAAAAGGGGCAGTTGCACGAGTACCCGCAGCGGGACTTGCCGTATTTCGAGAACCTTGGCCAGCAGGCGAAGATTCACGATCTGACGGCATTCATCGTCGGCCCCGATTGCCTGGAACAGCGCGACAAGCTGCTCCAGGCGCTGGAGCAGGGCAGCGGCGAACTGGTGCATCCGTGGCTGGGACGCTTGCAGGTCAAGGTCGGCGAATGCGACATGACCCACACCCGCCAGGACGGCGGGTTGGTGACGTTTACGCTGAAGTTTTACCCCGATGAACCGCTGCCGTTTCCGACGGCGACGGTCAGTACACAGAAAGTGTTGCTGGTATCGGCGGACAGTTTTTTAGGTTCGGCGGTGGCGCGTTTCGAAGACGCGATGACTTTGGTCAAGGCGGCGCGGATCGGCATTGCCGACCTGCGCAACAGCATCAAGGACATCTACGGGGTGATTCAGACTCAGCTGCAACCGCTGATCGATCAATACAAGCAGATCAGCGAGTTGGTCAAAGCGGTCAAGGAATTGCCCAAGGAAGTGGCGGCCGAATTCAAGGGATTGGTCGGCGACATCAAGGAACTCAAGGACTTCGCCCGTGACGGTTACCGTGGCGTGATTGCCAACGTCTCCCAACAGGTCGAAGCCATCCGCAAGGCTGACGCGCCGAAGATCACCACCGGCAAGGACACCACCGCCGCGGCCCAGGCCCTGGCCAATCTGGTGCAGGACACCTTGCTGGTGCAGGCCGCCCAATGGGTCGCGGCGATGCCGGTGGCGTCGAAAGTGGTCAAGTTGGGTACCACGCCGTCCCTCGAACAACAGGCCGAGCAACCGGTCCAGCGACAAGCCGTGCCGGTGGCCGATGATGTGCTGGCGTTGCGCGCGGCGCTGGATGAGGCGATCCAGCAAGCGTCGAACAAGGCTGATCCGGCGCACTATCAGGCAATGACGGACCTGCGGCATAAGCTCAATGCGCACCTGACGGCCGTTGCGTCGTCGGGTGTCAGGCTGGTCAGCAAGTCGTTCCAGGAAAGTTTTCCGGCCCTCGTCATCGCGTACAAGCAATTGGGCGACGCCACTCGGGTGGAGGAAGTGATCCAGCGTAACGGCATTGTTCATCCCGTTTTCTCTCCGCCGAATGACCTGAAACTTTCCGGGGAGTAAGCCATGAGTGATCTGGATAACAAAGTGACCCTGACCGTTGATGGCCTGGAGTATGGCGGCTGGAAAAGCGTGCAAATCACCGCGGACCTAGAGCGTCAGTTCCGCACCTTCAAGCTCGACGTTACCTGGCAATGGCCGGGGCAGACCACGGTGCGACGGATTCAGCCGGGGGCGCCGTGCGAGGTGCGCATCGGTAACGATCTGGTGCTCACCGGGTATGTGTTCAAGGCGCCGATCAGTTATGACGGGCGGCAAATCGGGCTGAGCATCGAAGGCAGTTCGAAAACCCAGGACTTGGTGGATTGCGCGGCGACCAACCGTCCCAACCAGTGGCATCAGCAATCGTTGCTGAGCATTGTCGAGGCGCTGGCGTCGTCCTATGGCGTCGCCGTGGTCAGTGAGATTCCGGAAACCGCCCGGCTCGGCAGTCACACCATCGTGCCGGGGGAAACGGTGTTCCAGTCCATCGACCGGTTGCTGACGCTGTTCCGGGTGTTTTCGACCGATGACGCCCAGGGCCGGGTAATCCTCGCTCGCCCGGGCAGCGGCGGACGTGCGAGCGATGTGCTGGAACTGGGCAAGAACATTCTTTCGGCCAGTGCGCCGATGGATTACAGCCAGGTGTTTTCTGAATATCGGGTGATCGGCCAACAGAAGGGCACTGACCAGAAGAGCGGGACGGCGGCCAGTGAGGTCGAGGCGGTATCCACCGACCTGGGCTTCAAACGCAAACGGGTCACGGTGATCAATGAAGGCATGCAGATCACGCCGGAACTGGCGCTGCAACGCGCCAACTGGGAAGCCGCCACCCGCGTCGGCAAGGCCTCGGCCACCAGTTACCAAGTGCAAGGCTGGCGCCAGGCCAACGGCGATTTGTGGCGCCACAACACGCTGGTCAGGGTCAAGGACCCGGTGCTGGAAGTGGATGGCGACATGCTGATTTCCAAAGTCACTTACTCGCTCTCAGCGCAAGGCTCCACCACCACCCTGCAAGTGGCCCCGCCACACACCTTCGACGCCAACCCGGCACCGCCCAAGAAAACGTCGGCCTGACACCGAAACCTGTGGGAGCGGGCTTGCTCGCGAAAGCGGTTAAGCATCCATCACTGAAGTCGCCTGACCCACCGCCTTCGCGAGCAAGCCCGCTCCCACATGGGTCTGCATCGGTCCTGATTTAAAGGAAACCCAATGAGCCTACTGACACGCCTCCTGGCGCGCGGCACTGTCGTGCTCGCCAACTCGGCATCCAAGCTGCAATCGCTGCAAATGCGCCTCACCGCCGGTGAAGTGAACGATGACATGGAACACTTCGAGCCCTACGGTTTCACCAGTAACCCACTGGCCGGCGCCGAGGGCATCGCCACGTTTCTGGGCGGTGACCGTTCCCACGCCATCGTCCTGGTGGTCGCCGACCGCCGCTATCGCCTCCAGTCCCTGGCCGCCGGTGAAGTGGCGATCTACACCGACGAAGGCGACAAGATCCACTTCAAGCGCGGGCGGATCATCGACATCCAGACCGCGACCCTGAACATCCGCGCCAGCACTGCCGTGAACATCGATACACCCGTCATCAACCAGACCGGAAAAATCGTCTCCACGGGCGATCAAATCGCCGGCGGCATCAGCCAGCTCAAACACGTGCACGTCGGCGTCCAAGCGGGCAGCGGCCAGACCGGCGTGCCGGCGGGAGGTCAGTAATGCTCATCAGCCAGAACCTCCACGCCGCACTCACCCGCGCGGTGCTGATCAGCCTGTTCACCTGGCGCCGCGCCGCCGATGACGATGCCCTCGATGACGAGGAACGGTTCGGCTGGTGGGGCGATACGTTTCCCACCGTCGCCGACGACCGCATCGGCTCGCGGCTGTGGCTGCTGCGCCGGGTCAAGTTGACCCGGCAAACGCAGATGGACGCCGAATTCTATGCCCGCGAAGCCCTGCAATGGCTGATCGACGATGGCCATTGCAGTGCTATCGACATCATCAGCGAACGCCTCGACGCCCAGCGCCTGAACCTGCGCACGGTCCTGACCCTGGCCGATGGCGAGCGCCTGGACATCAACCCTGATAACAGTTGGCAGGTGATCTATGCCGTTTGAAACCCCTTCGCTGCCGGTGCTGATCAAACGCACCCAAAGCGACCTGGCCAGCGATTCGCTGCGCCAGTCCGATGCGCAAGTGCTGGCCCGCACCCTCGGTGGCGCCACGTATGGCTTGTATGGCTACCTCGACTGGATCGCCGAGCAGATCCTCCCGGACAAGGCCGACGAGTCGACCCTGGAACGGATCGCCGCCCTGCGCCTGAACCAGCCGCGCAAAGCCGCGCAAGCCGCCAGCGGCAGCGTCAGCTTTACCGCCAGCGCCGGCGCCGTGCTGGATGTCGATACCCTGCTGCAATCGAGTGACGGTCGCACCTACAAAGTGACCGCGTCACGCACCACCATCAATGGCCTCAACACCACCAGCATCGCCGCGCTCGACGCCGGCAGCCTGGGCAACGCCGACGCCGGCATGACGATGATTCCGGTGCAGCCGATTCAGGGCATTGCCGGCAACAGTTTTACGGTGCTGGCGCCGGGCCTGATCGGCGGCGTCGCCCGGGAAAGCCTGGAATCCCTGCGCTCCCGGGTGATCAGTTCGTATCGCATCATTCCCCACGGTGGCTCGGAGCAAGACTACGAAACCTGGGCGCTGGAGTGCCCCGGTGTGACCCGGGCCTGGTGTCGCGGCGGCCTCCTGGGGCCGGGCACCGTCAGCCTGTACATCATGCGCGATGACGATCCGCAACCGGTGCCGAACGCCGCGCAATTGGCGGAGGTGCAGGCTTACATCGAACCGCTGCGACCGGTCACGGCTGAGCTGCATGTGCTGCCTCCCATGCAAGTGCCGGTCACTTACACCTTGAGCCTGACTCCCGATACCAGCGCCGTGCGTGCTGCTGTCGAAGCGCAACTGCGTGACTTGCATAACCGCGAATCCGGCTTGGGCGACACCTTGTTGCTGAGCCACATTCGCGAAGCCATCAGCAGTGCAACCGGCGAAAACGACCACAAGCTGAAGGCGCCGACAGCCAATGTGATTGCCGAAAAATATCAGCTGCTGGCCTTTGGAGGCTGCGTATGGGAGGCATAAGAACTCCGGCGCAGTACGAGGCCCAATTGCGCAGCCTGTTGCCGAGTGGTCCGGCATGGGATCCGGAGCGCGTGCCGGAACTGGAGAAAGTGCTTGAGGGTATCTCTCAAGAGCTATCGCGCCTGGATGCACGTGCCGTTGACCTGCAAAACGAGATGGATCCGGCCGGGGTCAGTGAGTTGGTACCGGACTGGGAGCGGGTAATGAATTTGCCCGATCCATGCCTGGGAGAGGCGCCCCTGTTTGACGACCGTCGCCTTGCCGTTCGCCGGCGCCTGCTCGCGGTTGGCAGTCAGACCATCGGTTACTTCGTCGACATCGCGCGAAGCCAAGGGTATCCCCACGCGACTGTCACTGAATTTGAAGCCCCCCGAATGGGCCGCTCGCGTTTTGGTAGTGCGCATTTCGGCAGTTGGCAAGCTCAGTTCATGTGGACCCTCAACACCGGGGGCCGGCAGTTCATCGGTCGTCGATTTGGCGCCAGTTATTGGGGCGAGCATTTCGGCATGAACCCGGGTAGTGCCCTGGAATGCCTTATCCATCGAAGCGCGCCGGCTCATACCCGCGTGTACATCAATTATGACTAGAGGTTAGAAGTATGGATTACCCAAAAAACACACCCAGTGTCGGGCTAGTGAATGGACAGTTTGTGGATGAAAACCCGGTTGCAGGAACGCCGGGTTCTTTGATTCCGGCAACGTGGGGCAACGCCGTCACTCAGGAGATCCTGAATGTGATCAAGGCCGCTGGCATCGTGCCCAAGGAGGAGGTGTCGACTCAATTACTCGAAGCGATCCAGAGTTTTGCGGCCCATGATTTCAAGAACTCGGTGCGTGCCGCGACCACGGGGACGATTGCACTCAGTGGCTTGCAGAACATCGACGGCGTGCAACTGGCGGTGGCCGACCGGGTCTTGGTGAAAGACCAGGCCAATGCCGCGCAAAACGGTGTCTATGTGGCGGCGACCGGTTCATGGTCGCGAGCGGTGGATGCGGCTCAAGACTATCAAGTGACCACCAGTTTTATTGTGGCTACCGACGAAGGCTTGGTGAACAAGTCCCGCCTTTGGCAACTGACAACACCTGGCCCGATCAAAGTGGGTGCTACCGGCCTGACCTTCGAAATGCTGGCGGGCTACACCGGCGTGGCGCCTGGCGAATACCGCAAGGTCATGGTCAATGCGCGAGGTCAGGTAACGTCCGGCACCAATCCGGTCACGCTGGACGGCTACGGTATTGCCGATGCCTATACCAAAGTGGCGGCCAATAATGCCTTCGTCAAACAGGGCGGCGGTACCGGACAACTCGGCAATGCGGTATCGATTGGCTGGGATGGCAAGAACATCCTCATCCAGGTGGATGCCACCAGTTTTGGTGCCTTGTGGTGTGCCGCAAACTTCGATCCAAACTCAAAGGCTAACGTGGCGGACGTTTACAGCAAGACGGCGGTGAACGGCTTGCTTGATGGAAAAATCGCATCGGATGCCTGTTCGGTCGCCGGTTTTGCCGGGGGCAGTTCTGCCACGCCCTACATGAGGAACAGGAACACCAACGAAGTCATCACGCTGGCCAGAACGGCGACAACGCTTGGCGGTTATGGCATCACGGATGCCCCCACCACGGCACAAGTCAACTCGCAGGTGGACGCCCGGGTTTTGCGTGATTCCATCACCTACGCAGGGTTTGCCAGTAACGATGCCACGCTTCCGTACTTTCGGCGCGTCAGTGACAACGCCGTCTACTTCTTGCAGCCACGCCTGGGGTTTACACCGGTCCGGCAGGGAGGAGGGAACTTCCAGTCGACCAACACGGTAATGATCGGCTGGGCGGCTGATGGTACGTCGCTCAGGGCGCAAGTGGATGCGACTGATCTGGGCAGTATCTGGACCGACGGTATCGCCAATGCCAAGGCGGTCTTCGCGCAATCGACGACGGGGGCAGGGGCGGTTGGCTCCTATGCGCTGCTGGTGGTCGGCGGTGGCGGTGGTGTGGGAGCAAGTGAGCTTGCCGCCGGCGTCAATTGCCGGTTTACAGCCACTGACGGTTCCCCCTGGGGCGTTGCTCCCGCCGGAACATGGCGACTGATGGGCCATATTCGAAATGCGGACGGCCAAAGCCCCGACTCCACCACTCTATGCCTGAGGGTTTCTTGAAATGATGACAATACTCAATGCACGTCAGCCACGCTGGAATGACGTTGAACACACCTCGTTGAACCTGTTCGTAACGTTTGAGGAAACCAAGGACACGCTGGGGGAGGTGCCCTTTACGGCCTCGCCGAAAGACCCGGAACCCCATGGGCGTGAAGTGTTTGAACGTGCCGTTGCCCTGGAGTACGGCGATATTGCCGAGCCCTCTGAAGAAATCCTGACACGCGCTCAGCAGATGAAGTGTTCTGGGCTCTCGGCGTTGGCGACTTCGATGATTGCCAAGTTGCAGGGTGAACTCAATACGCTCCAGGACTCCGTGGCGCTGGAGATGGCCACTGAGACGGAAGTAGCATCGCTGCCGACGACCCAGGCACAACTGGACCTCTGGAGGAAATACCGAGTGTTGCTATCACGGGTAGAAACCCAGGCAACTTATCCCCATACGGTCGACTGGCCCAAACAGCCTGAGTGATCATTTTTAGTCGGTAGGGAACCGATTGCGCTTGCCTCTGATACCCCGTCAAAACTTCTTTTTAGTTGCTGGTTTAAAAGTCCCCAGGCGTCATTAACGTCTGGCGCTGGTCGGTGGGCAGGGGGGCGCAATTCGGTATCGCTGAATAAAAGCTGGAGACAACTAGATGGATTATCCAAAGGATTTACCCCGCTCTTTAAGGGCAGGACAGTTTCGATGAAGCGTTTTATCGCTGAACGGCTTTCCCGGGGGGCGCTATGACTGTTACGCAACAGCAACTCCAAAACATAATGCCCAACGCCCGCTCCCAAGCGGGCGTTTTCATTTCCGCCCTCAACACCGCCATGACCCATCGCAACATCAACACCCCGAAACGTATGGCCGCGTTTCTCGCGCAAGTCGGCCATGAATCCGGGCAATTGCAGTACGTGCGTGAACTGGGCAACAACCAATACCTGAGCAAGTACGACACCGGCACCCTGGCCTTGCGTCTGGGCAACACCCCGGAGGCCGATGGTGACGGTCAGAAGTATCGCGGTCGTGGGCTGATCCAGATCACCGGTCGTAATAATTACCGGGAGTGCAGCCTCGGCCTGTTTGGCGATGAGCGTCTGCTGTCGCTGCCTGAACTGCTGGAACAACCGCAATGGGCCGCCGAGTCCGCCGCGTGGTTCTGGGAGAAGAACGGCTTGAATGAATTGGCCGACCGCGACCAGTTCAACAGCATCACCCGGCGCATCAACGGTGGCTTGAACGGGCTCGAGGATCGCCTGCAACTCTGGGCGCGGGCGAGGGTGGTGCTATGCCAGCCTTCGGTCTGATGTCCTGGCGGGTGCTGGGCATTATTGTGTTAGCCGGTTTGTCGGGGTTGCTGGCCTGGCAGGTTCAGGACTGGCGTTACGGCCGGCAACTCGCGGAGCAGGCCCGGTTGCACGGCGAAACGCTGAATCAACTGACCCAGGCCGCCGCGACGCAACAACAGGCCGAGCAGGACAAGCGCCTGGCCCTGGAACAACGGCTGTCGGCCAGTGAACAAACCCATTATCGAGCGCTTAGCGATGCCCAACGTGATCAAGGTCGCCTGCGCGATCGTCTTGCCACTGCTGATGTGCGCCTGTCAGTCCTCCTCGATGCCCATGACGTCGCCGCAACCTGTGCAATGCCAGCCGCCTCCGGCACCGGCGGCGTGGATCATGGCGCCCCGCGCGCCCGACTTGACCCGGCGCATGCTCAACGAATTATCGCCATCACCGACGCCGGCGACAGCGGATTGATTGCCTTGCAGGCCTGTCAGGCTTATATCAGCGCTTTGGCTCGCTAACATTTTGATCGGTTCTGTGTCTTGCCAGCGCGATTGGCTCGTGTACGGTGGTTCCATTCAGCCCGATCAGGAGAGGGACCGTGAAAGAAATCACCCAGCTGGCCGCTGAACTTGGCAGACGCCTGCAGGTTCTCAATGCCCACGTCACCACCGCCGAATCGTGTACCGGTGGCGGGATAGCCGAGGCGATCACCCGTATTCCCGGGAGTTCGGCGTGGTTCGAGGCCGGCTATGTGACGTATTCCAATCGCCAGAAAACCCTGCAACTGAATGTGCCCGAGGGGCTGTTCGAGACAGTGGGGGCGGTCAGTCGCGAGGTGGTCGAAGCCATGGTGCGTGGCGCGCAGGACAAAAGTCATGCGCGGTTTGCCGTGGCGGTCAGCGGTGTGGCGGGGCCGGATGGCGGTTCTCCGAGCAAGCCGGTGGGCACGGTCTGGCTGGCCTGGGGCGTTGGCGAGCAGCTGTTCAGTGAGGTCCAGCACTTCCCCGGCAACCGCGACGAGGTCCGCCGACAAACGGTGAAGGCCGCGCTAGAGGGGCTGCTGCGCCATGCTGCTGGAGAAATCTCAAATCAGGGGTAGGCGATCCTGAATCGCTGTGGAATAATACTGGCTACTTATACAGGTGTTGGCCGTCAGGCCTTATTGATTACGTGAGGACTTTAATGGACGACAACAAGAAGAAAGCCTTGGTCAGATCGAACGTCAATTACGCAAGGGAGCCGTAATGCGTATGGGCGATCAGGACCGTCAGGCGATCCCGGCTATCTCCACTGGCTCTCTGGGTCTGGACATCGCGCTCGGCATTGGCGGCCTGCCAAAAGGCCGTATCGTTGAAATCTACGGTCCTGAATCCTCCGGTAAAACCACGCTGACACTGTCCGTGATCGCCCAGGCTCAAAAAGCCGGCGCGACCTGCGCATTTGTCGACGCCGAACACGCCCTCGACCCTGAGTACGCCGGCAAACTGGGCGTCAACGTCGACGACCTGCTGGTTTCCCAGCCGGACACCGGTGAGCAGGCCCTGGAAATCACCGACATGCTGGTGCGTTCCAACGCGGTTGACGTGATCATCGTCGACTCCGTAGCCGCCCTGGTGCCAAAGGCTGAGATCGAAGGCGAAATGGGTGACATGCACGTGGGCCTGCAAGCCCGTCTGATGTCCCAGGCGCTGCGTAAGATCACCGGTAACATCAAGAACGCCAACTGCCTGGTTATCTTCATCAACCAGATCCGTATGAAAATCGGCGTGATGTTCGGCAGCCCGGAAACCACCACCGGTGGTAACGCGTTGAAGTTCTATGCTTCGGTTCGTCTGGATATCCGCCGTACTGGCGCGGTGAAAGAAGGTGACGAGGTTGTCGGTAGCGAAACCCGCGTCAAGGTTGTGAAGAACAAGGTGGCTTCGCCGTTCCGTCAGGCCGAGTTCCAGATTCTTTACGGCAAAGGCATCTACCTCAACGGTGAGATGATCGACCTGGGTGTTCTGCACGGTTTCGTCGAGAAATCCGGTGCCTGGTACGCCTACGAAGGCACCAAGATCGGTCAAGGCAAGGCCAACTCGGCCAAGTTCCTGGCAGACAACCCGGAAATCGCCGCGAAGCTCGAAAAGCAGCTGCGTGACAAACTGCTGACCCCAGCGCCGGACGTTAAAGCATCGCCAGTCAAACAGACTGCTGATGACCTGGCTGACGCTGATATCTGATTGATCCGATGACCGCCGTACTCGATACACTCGTCGCGGTGCGGCGAACCGCAATGGACCTGCTCGCACGACGCGAGCATGGTCGGGTCGAGCTGACGCGTAAACTGCGTCAGCGCGGCGCCCTCCCTGAAATGATCGACACAGCACTCGACCGGTTGACGGAAGAGGGACTGCTGTCCGAGTCCCGCTACCTCGAAAGCTTCGTTTCCTACCGCGCTCGTTCCGGCTACGGGCCATTGCGCATTCGCGAAGAACTGAGCCAGCGTGGCCTGCAACGTAACGACATCGAACTCGCATTGCGCGAGAGCGGTATCAACTGGCAGGAACAACTGGAAGACACTTGGCGGCGCAAGTTTGCCGGGCATCTACCGATAGACATGCGCGAACGCTCCAAGCAGGGGCGTTTCCTGGCTTATCGGGGGTTTTCCATGGAGATGATCAACCGCTTGTTCAGCGGTCGAGGGATGGACGATTAAATGAAAACGGCCCGCTATTTCGATAGCGGGCCGTTTTTTTTGCCTGTTGTTTACGTCACCTTGGACGGTTCCCGTGTGCGCTGCTGCGCCTGGGGTTTGGGTTGCGCCCAGTTTTCCGGCAGATTGATGTAGTCCACCAATTCTCGCAGGCGCCCATGATCACGGGCATTGAAGGTGAAGGCGAGTCGCGCCAGATGGCTGAACTGCGGCTCATCGTGCTCCTCGCCGCTATAGACATGCTGATGGAAGTGGTCACTAAGGCACAGGTCGGCGAATGCCGTTTGCATGTGTTCAAGCGCACCGTCGCTGAGCTGGTGATTCATCCGAATCACGAACTGATGCTTGAGCCAGCGACTGGAGTGGAAGTTACTGTAGAACTGGTTGATCTGCTCCACCGCCTCTTCGGCGCTGTAGACCAGGCTCACCAGCTTCATGTCGGTCGGCAGGATGTAGCGGTTTTCCTCCAATTGATGATGGATGAAGTCCAGCGCGCCTTGCCAGAACGTGCCCCCCGGCGTATCCAGCAACACCACCGGCACCAGTGGGCTTTTGCCGGTCTGGATCAGGGTCAGCACTTCCAGCGCTTCGTCCAGTGTACCGAAACCGCCCGGGCACAAGACCAGCGCGTCGGCTTCCTTGACGAAGAACAGCTTGCGGGTAAAGAAGAAGTGGAAGGACAGCAGGTTGGTGGTGCCCTGGACGGTAGGGTTGGCATGCTGCTCGAAGGGCAGCGTGATATTGAACCCCAGGCTGTGTTCCAGGCCGGCACCTTCATGGGCGGCTGCCATGATGCCGCCTCCGGCACCAGTGATGACCATCAGGTCCGAGCGCGCCAACGCGGCGCCGAGCTCCCGGGCCATGCCATACAGCGGATGTTCGATCGGTGTGCGGGCCGAGCCGAAAACAGTGACTTTGCGTCGGCCCTTGAACTGTTCCAGCACACGGAATGCGTGCTCCAGTTCGCGCAGGGCTTGCAGGGTGATCTTGGCGTTCCAGCGGTTGTGATCTTCCTGGGCCATGCGCAGCACGGTCAGGATCATGTCGCGGTAAATCGGGATGTTCGGGCTGTTGGGTGAAACCAGGTTGAGTTGTTCTTCGACCTTGCTGGTGAGGTCGTGGCCGCTTTCTTCGAAATGACGGCTGAGGAGGTCATTCGGTTGGTAAGGCATTCAACTTCTCCTTATGCACAGAACCCTTGGCCCCGACAAAACAGTCGTCAGTGCCGCGACACCCCTTGTGTCGCTGTCTGCCCAAGCCCTTGCCTGGGCGATCCACTTGACCCGCGTTGCAATCGGGTCATCCATACAGGCTCTGTTTTTCCCTTGGATGAAAGAAACATTCGCACAACAAGACGTATAACGGGCGGCCCCTTTCCCACCCTCAAAAGTGAACAGGACTACTCTGAATCTAGACCTTCACGGTGATTTGCGCTGACTTGATCATTGCGCCGCAAAGTCTTTCCTGGCAACCGCTTATTGACGATTTGCAAGGTGGTTTCACCGCTCGTCTGAACGCAAGCCCGGTGGCTGTGGCTCTGATTTACTAAGTTACAGGTGTGACACGACAACTTTGCGTCAAAGGCAGTACGCAAAGTGTTAGCGGTTCAGGGATTTGAGTGAGCAGGGAGGCGGGAAATCATGGCCAGATTGATTCTGGAGATCGATGCGCAACTGTATCGATTATTGAAGTCGTCAGCAGAGACCAATCATTTGAGTCTTGAAGAGGAGTGCTGCCGGCGTCTGGGCGGCGGTGAGCGCCGCTCGCGTTATTTGCAGGCCTTGCTTGCAGAACTGCGCGCCGAGGATGAACAGCGGCGCGCCAATTCCCGATGATTACTTCTTCTTGGCCGGGGTCGCTTTCGGGCAATCCGATTCCTGATAACTGGCGGAACCGACCGAACGGTTGGTCTTCACCTCAGTGAAGTCGTAACGCATGACCGCGCCCTTGGCCATCAGTTTGCGGAACGATGGGTTGTTGCAGACAGAGGCACCCAACTGGAAATACACGGCTTTCGGATCGGCACGCATCTTGTCGGCGTGGCTGCTTTGCACGCTCAAGTGGTTGATCAGCGTGTTGCCTTCGACGGTGTAGCCCTGATCAAGAATGTCCTCGTTGATCGCCCGTGGCGTGCCGACGCTACTTTGTACGGCGACGTTGCGCAGCTCTCTGTTGAGAGTTTGCTCACTCAAGGAAGCAGCCTGAGCGCTGAGGGACGACGCCAATAGAACGGCAGCGGTGGGAACGATAAGGCGCAGCATGAAACTCTCCTGGTTCAGTGACTGGTGGTTTCGACCCGTCACATGACTGTGCGTTCAGTGGCGGCGAATTATAGGGGAGCGGGCCCCGACGGTACAGGCTTGCGCCGGCCGCTCTGATAAACTGCCGGCACTTTCTGCCTTACCGAGTGTTTTTTGTGTCGATTTTCCTTACCTGTCGGCGTTGCCTGCGATGAACACCCTGCCTGCTCACTTTGCGGTCAACGCCGTGGCCCGCTTGCGCGATGAGCGCGAAGAGGAAGGCATCAAGCCGATTCAGGCCCGTGGCTGGCGAGCACCGCGTTGCCGTGCCTGCCGCGTGATCGAGAGCCATTGCCTGTGCGCCTGGCGACCGCAGGTCGAGACGCGTTCCGGCGTGTGCCTGATCATGACCAACAAGGAAGTGTTCAAACCCAGCAATACTGGCTGGTTGATTGCGGATGTGGTCCGCGATAACCATGCGTTCATCTGGTCGCGCACCGAAGTCGATCAGCAATTGCTGGATCTGCTGGCCGACCCGCAATGGCAGCCGTATCTGGTATTTCCGGGGGAGTACGTCGAGCCCGAGCGCGTGACCAACAGCGTCGCGGCCGATAACGCCAAGCGCCCGCTGTTCATTCTGCTGGACGCCACCTGGACCGAGGCCCGGAAGATATTCCGCAAAAGCCCCTATTTCGACCGGTTGCCGATTCTCAGCCTGCTCCCGGAGAAACTCTCCCGGTACCGCTTGCGCCGCTCGACCCGCAGCGAGCACTTGTGCACCGCGGAAGTGGCCGCACTGTGCCTGGATCTGGCGGGCGATACCGACGCGGCATCGGCACTGGACGCTTACTTCGATGTGTTCAGCCAGCACTACCTGGATGCCAAGCACCAGTTGGACATGAATGTTGAAACGCCGGCCCACGCCGAGTTGATGCCGTTTGTGCAGAACACGGTTCCGGTGATCGGCTGATTGTCGCCCATACTGCAAAGAACTGTACCGGCCACGCACCTTGACCACCCTGACTTCGCTGGGCATGCTTGGCGCCGATTAGGGCGCGGCCAAAGTTTGATACGCCGACTTCTTTGCGTGATTGCCACGTAATTGGCGTTGAACGTGCCCTGTTGGTGCAGCTCCGTGGCTGCGCCTTGAGTTGTTTGAAAAACAGGATCATTTGAAAAATGGCCACATACGAAATCCTGATTGCCGATGACCATCCTCTTTTTCGCAGTGCCCTGCACCAAGCGTTGACCCTGGGCCTGGGCCCGGATGTCCGTCTGGTGGAAGTGGCGAGCATTGCCGAACTGGAAACCCACCTCGACGAAAAATCCGACTGGGACCTGGTCCTGCTGGACCTGAACATGCCGGGGGCCTACGGTTTTTCCGGTCTGGTGCTGCTGCGCGGCCAGTACCCGCAAATTCCGGTGGTGATGGTCTCAGCCCAGGAAGAAGCCTCGATCATGGTCAAGTCCCGGGAATTCGGCGCCAGTGGTTTCATTCCCAAGTCGAGCGACTTGAGTGTCATTCAGAAAGCCGTGCGTGCGGTGCTCGATGGCGACGTCTTCTGGCCGCCCCAGGCGTTCGAAGCGGTCAGTGTTTCCGCCGAAGCCAAGGCTGCCAGTGAGGGGCTTGCCAGCTTGACGCCCCAGCAGTTCCGGGTGCTGACTATGGTGTGCGAGGGTTTGCTGAACAAGCAGATTGCCTACGAGCTGAGCGTCTCCGAAGCGACAATCAAGGCCCACGTGACGGCGATCTTCCGCAAGCTGAATGTGCGGACCCGAACCCAGGCGGCGTTGCTCTTGCAACAACTTGAGTCAATTTCGAGCCACTAAAGCGCAGCAGATTCACGCTTTTTTGACTTTCTTTACTCTAGCTTTCCCACTCCTTTTTGGTTCAGTTGCCTACTCTATGTCACCTTTTAAAGGCCAGACCGGCCTAAAACGCATCCTCAACGCCTCTGGCTACTCGCTGGATGGCCTGCGCGCCGCCTTCACCGGTGAAGCGGCTTTTCGGCAACTGGTGTTGCTCAACGTTATCTTGATTCCGATTTCGTTCTTCCTGAACGTCAGTCGCGTCGAGCAAGCGCTGCTGATCGCGGTTTGCCTGCTGGCCTTGATCGTCGAGTTGCTCAATTCGGCGGTAGAAGCGGCGATTGACCGCATTTCCCTTGAGTTGCACCCGCTGTCCAAGAACGCCAAGGACATGGGCAGTGCCGCGCAATTCGTGGCGTTGACCATGATTGCGTTGGTGTGGGCAGTGATTCTGCTTTAAGCGATGGTGGGCAGCACGATCTCGTCGCTGCGCTGCACCCCGGCGGTGAAGGCGCGGCACAGATCGAGGAATTCGCGCATCGCCGGCGTCTGAAATTTCTGTTTGTGCCAGATGAAATAGAACTGCCGCGCCAGGTCCAGATCCGGTGTCTCTACCGCCACCAGGCTGCCTCGGCGGAAGGCATCGCGCAGGGCCAGCCGCGAAATGCAGCCAATCCCCAAGCCTGACTCCACCGCGCGTTTGATCGCTTCGGTGTGTTCCAGCTCCAGGCGAATATTCAGCGAGCTGCGATGGTGCCGCATGGCCTGATCGAAGGTCAGCCGCGTGCCAGAGCCTTGTTCGCGTAGAATCCAGGCCTCATGGCTCAGCTCTTCCATGGTCGCGATGCCGCGTTTGGCCAATGGATGCTGGGGCGCACAGAACACCACCAGTTCATCTTCGACCCAACTCTGCACTTCGATGTCCGGGTGGCTGCAGTCGCCTTCGATTAGACCCAGATCAATTTCATAGTGGGCGACTTGTTGCACGATGTTAGCGGTGTTCTGCACATGCAGCTTCACTTGGCTTTCCGGGTGACGCTGCATAAAGCTGCCGATCAGCAGCGTTGCCAGGTAATTGCCGATGGTCAGGGTCGCACCGACCGCCAGCGAACCGAAACCTGACTTGCCGTTGAGCAGGTCTTCAATTTCCTTGGATTGATCAAGCAACGCCACCGCTTGGGGCAATAGCTGTTTGCCGAGGGCGTTGAGGCTCAGCCGTTTGCCGGCGCGGTCGAACAGCTGGCAGCTGGACTGGCGCTCTAGCTCGGTGATCGAGGTACTGGCCGCCGACTGCGAGAGGTTGAGCAGACCCGCAGCACGGGATACGCTTTCCTGCTGAGCAACGGCGACGAAGACTTGAAGTTGACGTAGAGTAAATCGCATATCTATATAACCGATAACCCTTATCTTAATAATCCAGTTAACAGATATTGTGGCTGCCATTAGAATGCGATGCAATTGCGCACGGCTGGTTCTCTGGCAGAGCAGCGCAGACCCAATCTCCAGGAGTCCCACGTACATGAGCAACATGAACCACGAGCGTGTCCTCAGTGTTCATCACTGGAACGACACTCTGTTCAGCTTCAAGTGCACCCGCGATCCGGGCCTGCGCTTCGAGAACGGTCAGTTCGTGATGATCGGCCTGCAACAGCCCAACGGCCGCCCGCTTATGCGTGCTTACTCGATTGCCAGCCCGAACTGGGAAGAGCATCTCGAGTTCTTCAGCATCAAGGTGCCTGATGGCCCGCTGACTTCCCAGTTGCAGCATCTGAAGGAAGGCGACGAGATCATCATCAGCAAGAAGCCTACCGGCACCCTGGTGCTGGATGACTTGAAGCCTGGCAAACATTTGTACCTGCTCAGCACCGGTACCGGTCTGGCGCCGTTCATGAGCGTCATCCAGGACCCGGAAACCTACGAGCGTTTCGAAAAAGTGATCCTGTGCCACGGCGTTCGCTACGTCAACGAAGTCGCCTACCGCGAATTCATCACCGAGCACCTGCCGCAGAACGAGTTCTTCGGCGAGGCCTTGCGTGACAAGTTGATCTACTACCCGACCGTGACCCGCGAGCCGTTCGAGAACGAAGGTCGCCTGACCGACCTGATGCGCAGCGGCAAGCTGTTCAGCGACATCGGCCTGCCGCCGATCAACCCGCAGGACGACCGCGCCATGCTGTGCGGCAGCCCGAGCATGCTCGACGAAACCAGCGAAGTGCTGAACAGCTTCGGCCTGAAAGTTTCGCCACGGATGCGCGAGCCGGGTGACTACCTGATCGAGCGTGCGTTCGTCGAGAAGTAAGCCGAACTCATCTGCTCTGCTTTCCCTGTGGGAGCGGGCTTGCTCGCGAAAGCGGTGTATCAGTCGACATTCAAGTTGACTGTCACACCGCTTTCGCGAGCAAGCCCGCTCCCACAGTGGTTTTTGGTGTTCAGACTTTTGCGGGGATGACCTCGAGGACGCGGATCACACCCGCCTCGGGATAATGCCAGCGCACATCCAGATCCCAGAACTGCGCGCCATATTCTCGTTCGGGTGTAGGAACCTGGTACGCCGGACGTGGGTCTTGTGCCAGGCATTGATCGATCAGCGCAACCAAAGGCTCGCCAAGGCGCTGAGCGTGCTCGTGAGCCTGTTGCAACGCTGACTCCGCCCACCGCACGGGAATCAACTGCGGCGCAGCGCTGGCGATGCTGTTGGAGGCGCTGTCGATGATGTCGGCGTAAGGCACGTAGGGTTTGATGTCGAGAATCGGCGTGCCGTCCAGCAGGTCGATGCCGGAGATGAACAGGCGATTGGCTTCGACCTTGTCCAGCTTCACCACGGATTGCCCGATGCCATTGGGGCGGTGCGTCGCGCGGGTGGCGAACACGCCCATGGATTTGTTACCGCCCAGGCGAGGAGGGCGGACTTTGAGGCGTGGCTTTTCTTCCAGGGCTTGATGAAACAGGAACAGCAGCCAGACATGGCTGACCTGCTCCAGGCCTTGCACCGCATCGCCCTGATCGAACGGCGCCACCAGTTCCAGCACCCCGCGAGCGGCCGGGGCCAGTTGCGGTTGGCGCGGAATGGCGAATTTCTCCTTGAAGCAGGAGCGCACGAAGCCGATGGGGGAAACGCTGTAGGTCATGGTTTGGGGTCGAGGCGGGGTATGAGGCGGGCATGATAACCCGATCGACCTTGGAATCGGCGGTGACAGGTAGGGCCCCTTCGCGAGCAAGCCCGCTCCCACAGGGGATCTACTGTGCTCACAAATTTTGTGACCAACATAAATCCAATGTGGGAGCGTGGCTTGCCCGCGAAGGCCGCACCGCCAATCTCAGAGACTAAACCCCCCATCCAACGGAATGATATTCCCGGTCATATAAGCCCCCGCCGTGCTCGCCAGGCTGATCGCCAGCGCTGCCATTTCTTCCTCCCGGCCCCAGCGCTTCATCGGGATCAGCGCCGTATCCTCCGCCAGCGCCTGTTCATCGTTGCCGATGTGCTGGGTCATCTTGCTTGGGAATCGCCCCGGTGCGATCACATTGACGTTGATGTGCTGGCTCACCAGTTCCCGCGCCAGAATCCGCGACAATTGATGCAGGGCCGCTTTACTCGGCCCGTAGGCATAAGCCTGTTCACCGAAGGAAGAAATCCCGGCCACCGAGCCAATGTTGATGATCCGCGCCGGATTGGCTTCAGAACCTGCCTTGCGCAATAACGGCAGAAACTGCTGGATGCAGTTGAACACTGACGTCACGTTGAGCTGCATGACCTTTTCCCAGCCCTTGATCGGGTAGCTTTCCAGCGGCGCGCCCCACGTGGTGCCGGCGTTGTTCACCAGAATGTCCAGGTGTTCGATCTGCTCGCCCAGGCGCGTCGCCAGTTGCAGCACACCTTCTTCATTGGCCAGGTTCGCCGCGATGCCGTGGCAGGTGCCGAAAGCACTCAATTCTTTGGCGGTTTGCAGGCAGGCCTCGGCATCCCGGGCGCAGACGTACACGGTCGCGCCGGCCTCGACATAAGCCTTGGCGATCATTTTGCCGATACCACGGGTGCCGCCGGTCACCAGGGCGGTGCGGCCTTGCAGGGAAAAGTACGGGTGCATGGCGAATCCTGAGAGCTGAGGGTCACTACACCCTAGTCGTCAGCCGCTGGAAGCGGAGCCACTATTTTTGCGAGGAATGAGCGGCCATTCGGCCATGTAGGAGCTGTGTAGGAGCTGTCGACAGCTCCTACACAGCTCCTACAAAGTACATCCGCTGCGTACGTTACTGCGGACGAACGCGCAGGGTCAGGCCCTTGAGGAAGTTGCGCAGCAACTGGTCGCCACAGGTGCGGTAGTTGGTGTGGCCGAACTTGCGGAACAGCGCGCTCAGCTCAGGCTTGGACACCGGGAACTCGGAGGCCTTGAGGATCGCATGCATGTCGTCTTCTTTCAGCTCGAAGGCCACGCGCAGTTTCTTCAGGATGATGTTGTTGGTCACCGGCGTTTCGATCGGCTGCGGCGGACGGCTTTCGTCCTTGCCACGCTTGAAGATCACCAGGCCATCGAGGAAGTGCGCCATGACTTCGTCCGGGCAGCGTACGAAGCCTTCTTCGTCTTCTTCTTTCTTGTCGAGGTAGGTCAGCAGGTCTTCCATGGACACGTCCATGCCGCCAATCTTGATGATCTCGATGAGTTTCTTGTCGCTGATGTCGAGCATGTAGCGCACGCTGCGCAGTACGTCGTTATGAATCATGGTGTGCAGTCCTGATATTCAGCAGTGGGCGCCGCATAAGCAGCGGCGCCGAAATGTAGGGCGGCGTGAAAAGTCTTAGAACTTCTCTTTGCCGGACAGGTAGCGCCATTGCCCCAGCGGCACTTTGCCGATGGACACGCCGCCGATGCGAATGCGGCGGATGGCGACGACCTTCAGGCCGACGGCCTGGCAAAACAGGGCGATCACGTCCGGTTGTGGGTTCTTCATGGCAAAGCGCAGACGGTTTTCGTTCTGCCAGCTGGCCTTGACCGGCGGCAGTTCCTTGCCCTTGTAAGTCAGGCCGTGGTTCAGGCGGTTGAGGCCGTGGGCCACCATGTCGCCTTCAACCTCGACCACATACTCTTGCTCGATTTTCGCCGAGTCGGCGGTGAGCTTGCGCAGGATCTTCCAGTCCTGGGTGAACACCAGTAGACCGCTGGCGTTGGCCTGCAGGTCAGTGCTGGCGGTCAGGCGCAGGAAGTGGCCCTTGAGCGGACGTTTGCTGAAGCGGTGTTCTTCGCTCAGGGTTTCGGCGCTGATGCTGGCCATGGCCGTTTCCGCGTCCATGCCCGCCGCGACGTTGAACAGAATGGTCACTGGCTCCGGCGCGGTGGCCTTGGCCTCCGGGTCGAGCTCGACTTTCTGGTTTTCGACCTTGAACTGCGGCTCGTCGATGACTTCGCCGTCCACGGTGACCCAGCCGCCCTCGATGAACAGCTCAGCCTCCCGACGGGAACAGCCGACGAGTTCGATGAGGCGTTTGGAGAGACGAATCGGGTCAGTCATGACAGGGCCGTAACAAAAAAGGGGTGGGCATTGTACCTGCTGGGCGCCGGTTAATCCCGGCTCCATTTGCCGCAGGTGCTTTTAATGTGGGAGCGGGCTTGCTCGCGAATGCGGTGGATCAGTCAATTTATCTGTTGAATGACACACCGCATTCGCGAGCAAGCCCGCTCCCACCGTTGTTTTGCGTTGTGTCAGCCATTGCGCGTCAATTGCTGCGCCTGGCGCAACCGCATATGCAACAACGGATAAGGCTGGCCCATGCCATCGACCTCCGAACGGCCTATCACCTCAAACCCCTGCTTGAAGTAAAACCCCAGCGCCTGCGGGTTCTGTTCGTTGACGTCCAGTTCATCGGCGTTCAGGTGTTCCAGGGCATAGCGCAGCAGTTGCTTGCCCAGGCCCTGGCCGCGATGGGCCGGGTCGATAAACAGCATTTCGACCTTGCCCGCCGCAACGCCGGCGAACCCGGTGATGCGTTGGCGCGAGTCCTTGGTGCAGATCAGCATCACTGCGTCGAGGTAGCGGGTCAGCACCAGGTTTTTCAGCAGGTCGATGTAGCTGTCCGGCAGAAAGTCATGGGTGGCGCGCACCGAGGCCTCCCAGACCCGGGTGAGTTCTTCGTAGTCACTTTGTTTAGGGGTGTGGATGACCGAATGGTGGCGCATGCCCGCCTGCCTCTCATGGATGAATGATGCGAATCCGTTCTCCACAAAACGATAGACGTAAAAAAGCCCCGCATCTCGTCAAGAGAGCGGGGCTTTTCGTATTTTTTGCGTTTAGATCTGTTCAGCCCACAGGTCGTATTCGTCGGCGTCGGTCACTTTGCACCAGACTTTATCGCCTGGTTTCAGGTTGCTGCCGTTGTCGATGAACACGTTGCCGTCGATTTCCGGGGCGTCGAAGAAGCAGCGGCCAACCGCGCCTTGCTCGTCGACTTCGTCCACCAGCACTTCGATTTCACGGCCGACGCGCAGTTGCAGGCGCGCCGAGCTGATGGCCTGTTGGTGCGCCATGAAGCGGTCCCAACGGTCTTGCTTGACGTCGTCCGGCACGATGGCCGCGTCCAGCAGGTTGGCCGGGGCGCCTTCGACTGGCGAGTACTGGAAGCAACCCACGCGGTCGAGCTGCGCTTCGGTCAGCCAGTTCAGCAGGTACTGGAAGTCTTCTTCGGTTTCGCCGGGGAAGCCGACGATGAAGGTCGAACGGATGATCAGATCCGGGCAGATTTCGCGCCAGTTCTTGATCCGCGCCAAGGTCTTGTCTTCGAAGGCCGGGCGTTTCATGGCTTTCAGGACTTTCGGGCTGGCGTGCTGGAACGGGATGTCCAGGTACGGCAGGATCTTGCCGGCGGCCATCAGCGGGATCAGCTCGTCGACGTGCGGGTACGGGTAAACGTAATGCAGACGCACCCAGACGCCGAGGCTGCTCAGGGCTTCGCAGAGTTCGGTCATGCGGGTTTTCACCGGCGCGCCGTTCCAGAAACCGGTGCGGTATTTCACGTCGACGCCGTAGGCGCTGGTGTCTTGGGAGATCACCAGCAGCTCTTTGACGCCGGCCTTGACCAGACGCTGGGCTTCGTCGAGTACGTCACCGACCGGACGGCTGACCAGTTTGCCGCGCATCGACGGGATGATGCAGAAGCTGCAGCTATGGTTGCAGCCTTCGGAAATCTTCAGGTACGCGTAGTGGCGCGGGGTCAACTTGATGCCTTGCGGCGGCACCAGGTCGATCAGCGGGTTGTGATCCTGGCGCGGCGGCACGGCGTCGTGCACGGCGTTGACCACTTGCTCGTACTGCTGCGGACCGGTCACGGCCAACACGCTCGGGTGCACCTTGCGAATGTTGCCTTCTTCGACGCCCATGCAGCCGGTCACGATGACCTTGCCGTTTTCCTTGATGGCTTCGCCGATGACTTCCAGCGATTCAGCCTTGGCCGAGTCGATGAAGCCGCAGGTGTTGACCACCACGACATCGGCGTCCTCGTAAGTGGACACGACGTCATAGCCTTCCATGCGCAGCTGGGTAAGGATGCGCTCGGAGTCGACCAGTGCTTTGGGGCAACCCAGGGATACGAAGCCAACCTTTGGATTGGCCGGCGCAGGAGTGGTGGACATGTCTAACCTCGGTATTTGTGGCGCCTCCAGCCGAAGACGGCAAGGCGACAGACGGGCGCTATGTTGCGCCTCTGGTCAAAAAGTGCGCAATTCTAGCGATGAGACGCTCACTTGACCAGCTTTATGCAGGGAAATACGACGAGTGCTGCGCTATGCTTCGCGCCGTTACGCTTTACCGAATTTTTACAGTCAACAAATCGTCTGTAACCTTAAGTAAATCAGCGCATGCTGCACGGCAAAGCATAGTGCTTCTTATAAGAAGTCCGGGTCTGAGTAGTAGGAGTTTTGGATGGGGCAGGCAAGTAGTCAGGCGGCGGGCGCCGAGCATTCGGCAGCAAAACCGATCGGCATGTTGGTTGCGGCGGTCGGGGTGGTTTACGGCGATATCGGCACGAGCCCGTTGTACACCCTCAAAGAAGTGTTCTCCGGTGGCTATGGCGTACCGGTCAACCATGATGGCGTGCTGGGCATCCTGGCACTGATCTTCTGGTCGCTGATCTGGGTCGTATCGTTCAAATACATGATGTTCGTGCTGCGCGCCGACAACCAGGGCGAAGGCGGGATCATGGCCTTGACCGCGCTGGCGCGGCGGGCGGCGGCGGGGCATCCGAAGTTGCGCACCTTGCTGGTGGTCTGCGGGTTGATCGGTGCGGCACTGTTCTACGGCGACAGCATGATCACCCCGGCGATTTCCGTGCTTTCGGCGATTGAAGGCCTGGGGCTGGCATTCGATGGCATTGACCATTGGGTGGTGCCGCTGTCGTTGATCGTGCTGGTGGCGCTGTTCCTGATTCAGAGCCACGGCACCGCGCGCATCGGCATTCTGTTCGGTCCGATCATGGTGACGTGGTTTGTGGTGCTCGGCGCCCTGGGCGTCTACGGCATCCTCCAGCACCCGGAAGTGTTGCAAGCGATGAATCCGGTGTGGGGCGTGCGTTTCTTCGTCGCGCATCCGGGCATGGGTGTGACCATTCTTGGCGCCGTGGTCCTCGCGCTGACCGGTGCCGAAGCCCTGTACGCCGACATGGGCCACTTCGGCCGCAAGCCGATTGCCCGTGCGTGGTTCATCCTCGTGCTGCCGGCGCTGGTGCTCAACTACTTCGGCCAGGGCGCGTTGCTGCTTGGCGATCCGGAAGCTGCGCGCAACCCGTTTTATCTGTTGGCGCCGAGCTGGGCGTTGATCCCGCTGGTCGGCTTGTCCACCATGGCCACGGTGATTGCGTCCCAAGCGGTGATTTCCGGTGCGTTCTCCCTGACCCGTCAGGCGATCCAGCTCGGTTACATCCCACGCATGCACATCCGCCACACCTCCAGTGCCGAACAGGGCCAGATCTACATTGGCGCGGTGAACTGGTCGCTGATGGTTGGCGTGATCCTGTTGGTGTTGGGCTTCGAATCCTCCGGTGCCCTGGCCTCGGCCTACGGCGTCGCGGTGACGGGCACCATGCTGATGACTACCGTGCTGGTGTCGGCGGTGATGTTGCTGCTGTGGAAATGGCCGCCGATCCTCGCAGTGCCGGTGTCGATCGGTTTCCTGTTGGTCGACGGTCTGTACTTCGCCGCCAACGTGCCGAAAATCGTACAGGGCGGGGCGTTCCCGGTGATCGCCGGTATCGTGCTGTTCGTGCTGATGACCACCTGGAAACGCGGCAAGCAACTGCTGGTCGAGCGTCTCGACGAAGGCGGGCTGCCGCTGCCGATCTTCATCAGCAGTATCCGCGTGCAACCGCCGCACCGCGTCCAGGGCACCGCCGTGTTCCTCACCGCGCGCCCGGATGCCGTGCCCCACGCGCTGTTGCACAACCTGCTGCACAACCAGGTGCTGCATGAACAAGTGGTGTTGCTGACCGTGGTGTATGAAGACATTCCGCGGGTCCCGGCCTCCCGGCGTTTCGAGGTGGACTCCTACGGCGAAGGGTTCTTCCGGGTGATCCTGCACTTCGGCTTCGTCGACGAACCGGACGTGCCGCAAGCGCTGAAACTGTGCCATCTCGACGACCTGGACTTCAGCCCGATGCGCACCACCTACTTCCTCAGCCGCGAAACCGTCATCGCCTCCAAACTCGAAGGCATGGCCCGCTGGCGCGAGGCGCTGTTCGCCTTCATGTTGCAGAACGCCAACGGCAACCTGCGATTCTTCAATCTGCCGTTGAATAGGGTGATTGAGTTGGGGACGCAAGTGGAGATGTAAGCGTTATGAAAAGCCCCCGTTACCGGTTTGGTGGCGGGGGCTTTTTTGTGTCCGGTCACATCACCTCACTACAACGAAGATCCCCCTGTGGGAGCGGCTTGCTCGCGAAGAGGCCGTGTCAGTTGAGCCCTGTGTTGAATGACCCACCGCTTTCGCGAGCAAGCCCACCCCCACAGGGGATTTTTGGTGTTGCCAGAATGAAAAAGCCCCCGCAACCAATCGGCTGCGGGGGCTTTTTGTTTGGCGGGGCTCAGATCACTCTTGGGCCGTCGCCTCTTCCTTGGCCTGACGCTTGACGATGATGTCTACCAGGCGCTGCGCAAGGGCAGGGTAGTTCTCGTCGAAGTGGTGCCCGCCAGGCAGTTTCACCGCTTCGCCGACAGCGGTCTTGTCGGTGCAGCCGCTCTCGTCGACTTCTTCTTCGCCGTAGATGCACACCACTTTATCGGCAGGCAGCTTGGCCATTTCCGGGCCGGTGGCGGCTTCTTTGCCGGCGTTGCCGAGCCAGCCTTCGACTTCGATTTCGAAGCTGCCGGTACGGGCGAAGGCCAGCAGGATGATTGCGTCGACCCGTTGCTGTTCAGATTCCGCCAAGCGGTTGTAGATCGCTGGCAGGACGTCGGCGCCGAACGAGTAACCGGTCAGGATGAAGCGCTTGGTGCCCCATTTCTGGCGGTAGTGCTGCATCAGTTCGGCGAGGTCCAGGGCGCTTTGCTCCGGGCTCTTGTGCTGCCAGTAGTAGCGCAGGGTGTCGATGCCGACCACCGGGTAGCCGATCTTGGCCATTTCGCCCGCCACGTCGCGGTCGAGGTCGCGCCAGCCACCGTCACCGGAGAGGAACAGGGTGACGGTGTCTTTCGCTTGACCGGCCGGGACTTCAACGACAGGGATCTGCAACCCGCCAGCGGATTTGTCACCACCGACCAGAATCTTGCGCAGTTCGTTGTTCAGCACTTGCGGCAGGTTGATGTCGTAGTCGCTGATGCTGGTTTCGGCGTTGGGTTGGTCGCGCACGAAACCTGCACTGGCGTCGTCCGGGTTGTCGTTCCAGGCCACCAGCCAGTGGCCGTGGGCGGCGCTTTTCGGCAGCAGGTGCGTGCAGCCACCCTTTTCCAGGGCCAGGTCCACCGACACGGCCTGGGCCTTGTCATTCTTCTGCTCGGACAACCAGCGCCAGGCCAGCACTGCGCCAGGGCCGATGCCGCTGACCAGAGTCGCCGGGCCTTTCAGCTCGCGCAGACCGGATTGCAGGGCGCGGCTTTGCAGCAGGCAGTCTTTGGGCAGGATCACCTGGACGATCTGCGCCGAACCGCTGCGGCTCAGGGCCTTCAGTTGCTGGTCATTGAGTTTCTGTTCGTCAGTGACCGCCACCAGCACCTGAGCCTTTGGCGTGGTGCCGGGAATCACTCGGGTCATGGCGGCGCCGTCGGCGGGCGTCAGCAGTTCGAGGGTCGGTTCTGGTGCCGGGCGTTTCATGTACCAGTAACCGCCACCGACAATCAGGGCCAGCACTACCAGTGTGGCCAGTACGTACCGCAAGGAGCGTTGAATCATCAGCGTTTCACCAATCCAGTCAAGCCGCCCGCAATCAGGGCAGCAGTATCGGCCAGGGCAACCAGCGGATCGAGTCCGGCGGGCACGGCCATATAACGGGGTTCCCAGTCAGGCTGGAATTTGTCTTTGAAGCGGCGCAAGCCTTGGAAGTTGTAGAGCTGCTCACCACGGCGGAAAACCATCGAGCCCAGGCGCTGGGTCAGTGGCGCACCGCGACGGGGTTGAAGACCCGACAGTGGCACCATGCCCAGGCTGAAACGCGCGTATCCATGATCTTTATAATGTTGAATCAGGCCGACCATCATGAACTCCATGGTCAGCTTGGGGGCGTCCGGGTGCGCGCGCATCAGGTCGAGGCTGGCCAGGTCATGGCCGTAGGTCTCGAGCAGATTGGCGAACGCCACCGGGCGCCCTTCGAAACGAATCACCGCCACGCGGAAATGCTTGAGGTAGTCATCGCTGAAACGGCCGAGGGAGAAGCCTTTCTCGCGCACGTTCTTGCCGGTCAGCCAGGCATCGGAAATCACCTTGAGCTCGTCCATCGGCGCCTGGCCCGGCTCGAAGATCTCCAGGGACAGGCCGTCACGGGTGCCGCGGTTCCAGGTGTAACGCAGGTCCTTCATCTCTTTGCCCTTGGCTTCGAGATCAAAGCGATGCAGATCGACCCGGGCTTCTTCGCCAAGTTTGATCGCCGTCAGGCCGATGTCCATGTAGTACGGCAGGTTCTCGGCACGCACTTGATAGAAGACCGGACGGGCGTGGTGGATGTCGCAGAGGTCGCGGAACTGCCAGATCATTTCCGCCCGTTGCTGGGTCGGGCCGATCGGGTCGTACAACGCCACCAGGCTGCGGCCACGGCGGGCGTACATCAGGAACGCCTCGTCGTTGGGGTGAAACAGCAACGCCTTGTCACCGGTCAGCGCGAGACCGCCGTCGGGTTGCGACGACGCCATGAGGATCTTCACTGCACGGTCCAGTTCGTCCGGCGTCGGCAGATGAATGATCGGGCGTGCGGTGCGTAGCAACCAGGTCAGGGAAACCACCACCAGCAACACCGCAGCACCCAGCAGCGAACGCAAGCCACGCGGCGCGTCAGCGTCGAGGGTGAACTGCCACCAGAGTTGATGGCTGTACGGAACGTCCTGATAGGCAAACAGCAGCAGCCAGATCGACGCACCGAGGACGCACAGGCTGGCGACCAGATACAGCGGCGAGAACGGCAGTTCGGTCAGGCGACTGGCGCGATAGAACGAACGGCGGAACACCCCGAGCAGGCTCGCCGTCAGGGTCATCAGGCAGGCTTCCTCCCAGTCGAAGCCCTTGAGCAGCGACAGCAGGGCGCCGACCAGCAACAGAATGGTGGTCAGCATCCATGCAGCCGAGAGGCGACGACGCAGACCCTGGGCCAGCAACAGGCACAGCACGCCGATCAGGCTGGCGCCGAAGTGCGAGGCATCAACCAAACGGTGAGGAATCAGAAAGCCGATGTGTTCCAGGCGCGTGTCGATTTCCGGGGTCGCGCCGGAGAACAGCAGTACCACGCCGGACAGGAATACCAGCAACGCCAGGATCGGTGCCGCCAGACCTGACGCCGCCCGCAGCGACTGACGGGTCTGGAACAGGCGCTGGCCTTCGTTAATCAACAGGAACACGCAGGCCACCAGCAATGGCAACACTACATAAATCAGTCGATAAAGCAGCAGGGCGGCGGCCAGTGGCGCGGCGCCGAGGGTGTCGGCGAACGCGGCCAGCAGAATGGCTTCGAACACCCCGACACCGCCGGGCACATGGCTGAGCACGCCCGCGGCCAGGGCCAGCAGGTAGATCAGCAGGAAAGCGCCAAAGGGTGGGGCTTCCGGCAGCAACAGATACAGCACGGTCGCGGCGGCAGCCACGTCGAGGGCGGTGATTACCAGTTGCAGGAACGTCAGGCGACGACCCGGCAGGCGCAGTGTGCGGCGGCCGGCCTTGACCATCAGGTTGTCGGGGTAGGGTTGGTCCGGCAGGCGACGGCGATAAATGCCGATGGCCAGCACGGTCGTCAGTAGCAGCACTGCGGCGGCAATCACCCCCAGCAAGGTCGCGGAGAGGCCAAGCGCGGCGGAGGCGGCGGGCAAGTTGCTCAGGGTCGCGAGTGCTGCCAGCGGCGGCAGGGCGCAGCCGAGGGAGAGGCTGGCGAACAGCGTCATATGGGCAACGTCCGCAGCGCCCAGACCATGACGTGCATATAAACGGTAGCGAACCGAGCCACCCGACAGCATCGACAGGCCGATGGCGTTGCCGATCGCGAATGCGGTGAAACCACCCAGGGCCAGCACCCGTGGCGCCAGGGTGACGCCGGCGTAGCGACTGGCGGACCATTCGTAGCCCAGCAAAATGATGAAGCCGACGATGGTTGCGCCCAATGCGCCGATCAGTGCCGGTTTCGGGACTTCCAGGATCGAGTCGTGAAGCGCATACAGATCGAGTTCGCTTAATAGATGGCGACAGGCAATCAGCGCGATAGCGAACAACAACAGCGTGACCGCAAGACCTATGGGCTGACGGTACTTGCTGACCAGATCAAGCAGGCGCAAACGCTCGGCCTTGATAGGTTGTGTCGCTGTGACGGTGTCTTGTGGATCAGACGAGTTGGCGCGCATCAATCACCTCTTGGATTGTGCGCGACAGGATGGAGGTATCGAGCCAAGTTACCAATCCCTGTAGAAAAAAATAATCACAAATATTAACGCTCTCGCCGGTTTGCGGCGATGGCACGTCATCGGTCGTAGAGGGCCTGCCTGGCACAGAGCATAGTCTGAACTCAGAGTCTTGGTGATCCCGAACGGTTCACAACACAGTGACAGATCATTGTTGCGAAAGGACTTTTTCAACAGATACAAAAAAGGCCACTCTTTCGAGCAGCCTTTTTTGATGTTTGGTTGCGGGAGCCGGATTTGAACCGACGACCTTCGGGTTATGAGCCCGACGAGCTACCAGACTGCTCCATCCCGCGTCTGTGTGGCGGCATTCTACAGCGGAACGCCGGGGTGTCAACGGTTAATCCTGAATCAGGTCAAATAAGCGTGAATTAGCGTCGAGCGGTGACGGGGGAGCGGTAAGTTTCGGAATCAGAACGATTTCTCGTTTCTGCCCGGTGCGCGGTTGAGCAATGTTTTGCACAAAACAGGCACGCACAAAAAAGGCCACTCTTTCGAGTAGCCTTTCTTGATGTTTGGTTGCGGGAGCCGGATTTGAACCGACGACCTTCGGGTTATGAGCCCGACGAGCTACCAGACTGCTCCATCCCGCGTCTGTGTGTCGGCATTCTACAGAGGAACGCAGGTGTGTCAACCTTCAATTCAGAGAAAACCTGTTCCTGTTCAATCGCTTAGCTGAAAAAACGTGAGGGCTGCCGCGCTGGAAGGCAGGTGTGGCAAGGCTTCCAGCTCTATCGGTAGGTGCTTTTCGATTGAGAAAATAAATTCCTCAGGCCTTTTCCTACAACCGGTGAAGAAGATTCAGAGTACTGGTGCTATATACAGGTGTCAGTGAGATACTGCCGATCCGGCTCGTCATTACGTCATTTCCTTGCCATGAACACCGCTTTTATATGACTCAACGCAAAATCATCCACGTCGACTGTGACTGTTTCTACGCCGCCATCGAGATGCGTGATGACCCGCGCCTGGCTGGCAAGCCGCTGGCGGTGGGTGGCTCGGCGGACCGGCGCGGGGTGATCGCCACCTGCAATTACGAAGCGCGGGCCTATGGCGTGCGCTCGGCGATGTCCTCTGGGCACGCCTTGAAGTTGTGCCCGGACCTGACCATCGTCAAGCCACGGATGGACGCCTATAGAGAGGCGTCGAAGGAAATTCATACGATCTTCAGCGATTACACCGACCTGATCGAGCCGCTTTCCCTGGATGAGGCCTATCTGGACGTGTCGGACAGCGCGCATTTTGGTGGCAGCGCCACGCGCATTGCCCAGGATATTCGCCGGCGGGTCTCCAATCAGCTGCACATCACCGTCTCGGCGGGCGTGGCGCCGAACAAGTTCCTGGCCAAGATCGCCAGTGACTGGAAGAAGCCCAATGGCCTGTTCGTGATCACGCCGGATCAGGTGGAAGACTTTGTCAGCGGTTTGCCGGTGAGCAAGCTGCACGGCGTGGGCAAGGTGACCGCCGACAAGCTCGGCAGGCTCGGCATCATTGATTGCGCGCATTTACGCGAGTGGGACAAGTTGGCGCTGGTGCGCGAATTTGGCAGTTTCGGTGAACGACTCTGGAGCCTGGCCCGTGGGATTGATGAGCGGCTGGTGCATAACGACAACCGCCGGCAATCCATCAGTGTCGAAAACACCTACGACGTGGATCTGCCGGATCTGGTGAGCTGCCTGGATAAGCTGCCCGAGTTGCTGGAAACCCTGGCCGGGCGCATGGCGCGCATCGACAGCAGCTATCGGCCGGGCAAGCCGTTCGTCAAAGTGAAATTCCACGACTTTACCCAAACCACGCTGGAACAGGCCGGGGCAGGGCGGGATCTGGGGAGTTATCAGCTGTTGTTGACCCAGGCATTCAATCGCGGCGGCAAGCCGGTGCGGTTATTGGGGATTGGGGTGAGGCTGGAGGATTTGCGGGGTGGGTTTGAGCAGATGGAGTTGTTTGAGCGGTAGCGGCAGGGTGTAGACGTCGGGGTGAATGTGGGGCCGCCTTCGCGAGCAAGACCGCTACCACATCGGATCTACCTGTAATGAAGATCCCATGTGGGAGCGGTCTTGCTCGCGAAGCTTTTGCTTTTAATTCGGGTTCGGATCCGCCACCAATCGCCCGGCATCCTTGGTCAACGACTTGAGGAATTCGGTCTGCAGCTCAGGATCGTTGCGCGTCAGTTCGATCAGGCTCTGCTCCAGCTCGCTGGCTTCTTCTTCCAGACCCAGTTCCGACAGGCGTTTGACCCGGTGTACCCACTGGCTCACTTCGTCGTCTTCAAGATCGTCATAAATCAGCCCGTGTGCTTCCAGCAACTTGCCACGCAAGCCGCTGCTGACCGCCAGGGACGAGTCGGTGTGCACGTCGTCCTGGGCATCTTCGACCGTGATCAGCAGCCGACTCAGATGATTGATGTCATGTTCAGCGAACGGGCTGTCCAACAAGTTCAGGCGCAGTACGCCGTTTTTGTCGGTGTTCAGGTCGAAGGTTTCCTTGCCAGCCTTGACCTGCACCGGACGCTCGCTCCAAGGCAGGCTCGAATATTCCGTGCGCTTATCGCGCTGGACTTCATCAATACCGGCCAGGTTCTGCTGCGCGCGACCGTGGGACTGCACGTTCATGAACGGGTTGACCCCGGCGAAACCGTAGCTCAACCAATCCTTGGTCACGCTGTCCGGCAGGTTGCCGAGGGTGAACACGTTGACCACGTTCGCGCCGACACCGGCCACGATCGCCACCATGCCCAGCGGGATCTCGTAGACCTCCCGCCAGGGTTGGTACGGCGTGTAGCGATCGTAATGACGCGTGACTTCGAATTCGGTGACTTCGAAGGTCTTTTGCTCGTGGATTTTCACCCGACGTTGCGGCAGCTCAAGCACCTTGGGCTCACCGACATCGATCTGCAGGCTGTGATCGAGCAATTTGCGCTCGCCCCGTTCCTCGTGCTCGCTGCGTTGTGACATGTGATTGGCACAGCCGCTGACCAGCAGGGTGCCGCACAGGGCGGCACCACCGAGGCCTAAGGTGTTTCGCTTGAACATGACTTCTCTATCTGGTGTCAGCGGCGGATACGGGCCTGGAGGAAGGACAGCACGTCAGCGACCGGCAGCGCTTGCGCCTCGGCCTCGGTGCGGCTCTTGTATTCCAGATTGCCATCGGCGAGGCCGCGGTCACTGACCACGATCCGGTGAGGAATGCCGATCAGCTCCATGTCCGCGAACTTGATGCCCGGGCTGGTTTTCTTGTCGCGGTCGTCCAGCAGCACTTCGAAACCGGCCGCAGTCAGTTCTGCGTAAAGTTTGTCGGTGGCTTCGCGAACCTGCTCGTTGTCGTAGCGCAGCGGCACCAGGGCCACCTGGAACGGCGCCAGTGTGTCGCTCCAGATGATCCCGTTGGCATCGTTGTTCTGCTCGATGGCCGCAGCCACTACGCGGGAAACGCCAATACCGTAGCAACCCATTTCCAGGGTGACTGGCTTGCCGTTCTCGCCCAGCACTTCGCACTTCATCGCTTTGCTGTACTTGTTGCCCAGCTGGAAGATGTGCCCGACTTCGATGCCGCGCTTGATTTCCAGGGTGCCCTTGCCATCCGGGCTTGGGTCGCCGGCCACGACGTTGCGCAGGTCTGCCACGGTTGGAACGGGCAGGTCACGCTCCCAGTTCACGCCGAAGTAGTGCTTGTCGTCGATGTTGGCGCCAATCCCGAAGTCGCTCATCAGCTCGACCGAACGGTCGATGATGATCGGCAGCGGCAGGTTCAGCGGGCCGAGCGAGCCGGCGCCGGCGCCAATGGCGTCACGCAGTTCGGATTCGGATGCCATCACCAGCGGGCTGGCAACGCCTGGCTGGTTGGAAGCCTTGATTTCGTTCAGCTCGTGGTCGCCACGGATGATCAGGGCAATCAGCTTGCCTTTCTCTTCGGCATGAACCACGAGGGTCTTGATGGTTTTTTCGATCGGCAAATTGAAGCCTTCGACCAGTTGCGCAATGGTCTTGGCGTTCGGGGTGTCGACCAGGCGCAGCTCTTCAGTCGGCGCGGCGCGGGAGGTTTCGCGCGGCACGGCTTCGGCTTTCTCGATGTTCGCGGCGTAGTCGGAACCGTTGCTGAAGACGATATCGTCTTCGCCGGATTCGGCCAGTACGTGGAATTCGTGGGAGCCGGCACCGCCGATGGAGCCGTTGTCGGCTTCAACAGGGCGGAATTTCAGGCCCAGGCGAGTGAACACGTTGCAGTAGGCCTGGTGCATGCGATCGTACGTGATCTGCAGCGAAGGCTGGTCCGCGTGGAAGGAGTAGGCGTCCTTCATGATGAATTCGCGACCGCGCATCAAGCCGAAGCGTGGACGGATTTCGTCACGGAATTTGGTCTGGATCTGATACAGGTTGATTGGCAGCTGTTTGTAGCTGCTCAACTCGTTGCGCATCAGGTCAGTGATCACTTCTTCGTGGGTCGGGCCGGCGCAGAAATCGCGACCGTGACGATCCTTGAAACGCAGCAATTCAGGACCGTACTCTTCCCAGCGACCGGATTCCTGCCACAGCTCAGCCGGCTGAGTGCTCGGCATCAACACTTCAAGCGAGCCGGCGGCGTTCATTTCTTCACGAACGACGGCTTCGACCTTGCGCATTACCCGCAAGCCCATCGGCAGCCAGGTGTACAGGCCCGAGGCGAGTTTGCGGATCATGCCGGCGCGCAGCATCAGCTGGTGGCTGATCACGACCGCGTCGGAAGGCGTTTCTTTCTGTGTGGCGAGCAAAAATTGACTGGTGCGCATGGTTGGCCGTTGTCGGTTGCTGATGACGAGAAATGACGGAGCATTGTACGGGCGAGATCCGCTGACGTACAGAAGTGCGGCCGGCGGTGAGGCTTGATGGCGGGAAACCTCCCGCCAATCGAGAGGTTTCCTACAGCTCTTCCACCGCCGGCGTCTGCACCGGTTCCGGTGTCGGCGTCGGGCCAGCCCGGCGGCTCTCCTGGAACCAGTGCAGGGCGATCAGCAGCAGCGTCGGCACGCCGAGCAGGGCGGTGATCAGGAAGAAGTTGTGATAGCCGAACTTCTCCACCATGACCCCGGAATAACCGCCGATCAGGCGTGGCAGCAAGAGCATGATCGAGCTGAGCAGGGCGTATTGGGTGGCGGAGAACTTGAGGTTGGTCAGGCTCGACAGGTACGCGACGAACGCAGAAGTCGCCAGGCCTGAGCTGAAGTTGTCCAGGGAAATGGTCAGGATCAGCATGTTCAGGTTGGCGCCCATGTCGGCGAGCATCAGGAACAGCAGGTTGGTAGCGGCCGAAGTGATACCGCCGATGAGCAGGATCGGCAGGATGCCGAAGCGCACGATCAACAAGCCGCCCATGCCGGCGCCCACAAGGGTCATGATCAGGCCGAAAATCTTGCTGACGCTGGCAATCTGATCCTTGGTAAAACCCTGGTCGATATAGAACACGTTGGCCATCACGCCCATGACCGTATCGGACATCCGGTAAGTGGCGATCAGCCCGAGGAGCAGGAACGCTTGCCAGCGATACCGCAGAATGAAGTCGTTGACCGGTGTCAGCACTGGCGCCAGGCCTCGACGGCCCATGGACGACAGACACAGGACGGTCAGCGTGGTGTAGAGGATGGCGCGCAGGAACGCGCGGTCTTCGAGCAGCAGATCGAGCAGGCTCACGCCGTTGAACAGCACGCTGGCAAAATCAGTGTTGTAGAGCTGGGTGAACATCGCCGGCACGGAAACCAGCAACACGATCAGTACAAACACCGACGCCAATTGATGCACAAAGCTGTAGCGCCCGGCCTGTAACTGCGTGCGCAGCGGAACTGGCGGCTCGCGCATGAACAGGGTGGTCAGCAACGCAGGAATCATCAGGGCACCAAACAGCACGTAGGTGCCGGTCCAGGCCGAATGCTGATAATTGAAACCGGTGGAGCCGAAGCCTTCAGCGAAAAACAGCGCACCGGCGGTGGCCAGCAACGCCGCGATCCGATAGCCGGACATATAGCTGGCGGCCAGCGCGGCCTGGCGACTGTCGTCAGCGATTTCCAGGCGATAAGCGTCCACGGCGATGTCTTGGGTCGCCGAGGCGAACGCGACGACCACGGCAATGGCGATCAACCAGGACAGGTGCTTTTGCGGGTCGCAGAAACCCATGCCGATCAGTCCGAGGATCACCAGCGATTGGGCCAGCACCAGCCAGGAGCGGCGGCGGCCGAGTTTGCCGAGCAGTGGCAGGCGCCATTGGTCGAGCAGCGGTGACCACACCCATTTAAAGGCGTAGGCCAGACCGATCAGGCTTGCATAACCGATGGTTTCGCGGGCCACACCGGCCTCACGCAACCAGACCGACAGCGTCGAGAACACCAGCATGTAGGGCAAGCCGGCGGCGAAACCAAGCAGCAACAGTACGAGCGTTGATGGGCTGGCATAGGCGGCGAGCGCGGCGCGCCAGGTTTTACGGGGCATGGGCTGAAGTCTGCCTCAAGATTACGGAAACAAAGCGCGCACTCTAACCGCTGTGCTCTACCGGGCGCCAGCCATGACGCTGAATATCAACACGATTGTTCAGGATACTGATCCCCTCCGTGCGCAAGCGCGCGCGTTGTTCGTCTCCCGATGGACTGCCCACCGGCAGGCTGATCCGACCGCCGGCGCCGAGCACCCGGTGCCAAGGCAGCTTGGTGTCGCCGGGCAATTGACTCAGCGTGCGCCCGACCCAGCGTGCAGCGCGCCCCAATCCTGCCAACTCGGCCAGTTGTCCGTAACTCACGACTTTGCCCTCCGGCACTTGGGCCAGAGTCAGGTAGAGCGCCGTGCGTCGGATTTGCGCCGGGCTTTCGGTTTCGGTGGTCGCCTCTGTCACGTCCGCAGTTCCTGAAGAAATTCGTTTTACGGCCCTTAGATTAAGTCCAGAAGTGACAATTGAGAAATGAACTCAATAGAAATAGTCGGGTCAGTCCTTGCTAGCGCCTTATTCCTTGGGATAATGCCGACTTTTTTTCGCAAACCAGAGCCTTCGATCTGCTTATGTTGTCCAGAACCTTGTTGTGCCTCGCTGTCTTCAGTGCTTCCACGCCTCTGCTCGCCGACACCGTATGGTTGAAAAACGGTGACAAATTGAGCGGCAAGATCACTGTGTTCGATGGCGGCAAACTGTTGATCCAGACCGAATACGCCGGTGCGATTCCGATCGACTGGAAACAGGTCAAAACCCTGGAAAGCGACCAGGAGTTGCTGGTCAAGCAGGATGCCTATAACGGTGAGAAAGCCAAATCGTTGAAGGCCGCCGAAGATGGCAAGGTGACCCTGGCCAACGGCGAGGCGCCGAAAACCGTTGAGCTGGCGAGTATTCAGCAGATCCTCAAGCCCAAGCCAATCGTCGAAGACCTGGTGTGGAAAGGTAATGTCGACATGGCGCTTGATTACCAGCGCGCCGAGAAAGACACCGACGACTACGATGTTGGCTTCAAGACCTCGGCCCGTCATGGTCGCTGGCGGCATACGGCAGAGGGCGAGTACAACCGCGAATTCCAGGACGACGTGGTCACCACCGATAACTGGCGCGCCGAATACTCCCTCGACCGATTCCTGACCGAGCACTGGTACTGGGATGGTCGCGTGAACTACAAGCGCGACAAGGTCGAAGACCTGTCCCGTCAGCGCGTGGTCGGTACCGGTCCGGGTTATCAGTTCTGGGATGACGAACTCGGCGCGTTCTCGCTGGGCTCGCTGTTCAACCGTACTGACTTTGAATACAAGGATGGCGGAAAGGACAACTTCTATTCCGTCGCCATGAAGTGGGACTACAACCGTTACCTGATCGGCAAGAAGGTAGAGTTCTTCACCAACGGCGAAGTGGGCAAGCCGCTTTCTGGCGTGGCCGATTACTCCCTCGATGCGGAAATGGGCTTGCGTTACAAAGTCACCGACTGGGCTTCGCTTAACCTCAAGGCCGAGCGGGACGTCATCAGCGGGACCGAAGATGCTGATTTGAGCAAGACGCGCTATACCGCTGGGTTTGGCGTGGCCTGGTAATACGCTAGAAGATCAAAAGATCGCAGCCTTCGGCAGTTCCTACGTTGGATTGATGTTTATCCCGTAGCAACTGTCGAAGGCTGCGATCTTTTTTGCGCGGGCAAAAACATGCGCCCACAAAAAAGCCCCGCTTTTAAGGGCGGGGCTTTTTACTAAAGCAAGTACAAGTTAGATAACTTGAACTTCTTCAGCTTGCATGCCTTTCTGACCGCGGGTAGCGATGAAAGAAACCTGTTGGCCTTCTTTCAGGCTTTTGAAGCCTGCGTGCGGTGACCTTCAGCTTCGCGATCTTCCGGCTCGATTGCCGCCTTGAGCGAAGCGCCGCAAGCGGTTGCAGTTCTGCGTCCAGCGCGACGTCCTTTGACCAGACCATCGAA
>NZ_JBIWEL010000035.1:0-73437 GCF_044762525.1 Pseudomonas sp. NPDC096950
AACAATTGTGGGAGCGGGCTTGCTCGCGAAGAGGGCGTGTCAGCCGACATTCATGTAGCTGACACACCGCTTTCGCGAGCAAGCCCGCTCCCACAGGGAATGTGCCTGGCTCCGACCCAGGTAACGGCGCAAGGCGTTGTAGCCGTTTATGACGTAACACCGAGTGTCGTTAAACACCCGCCGTTAAACATGTGTAAGGGGGAAATGGATGGCGGAGCGTGCTCGCTCCTGCAAAGCGGATTGGCCCATGCCCCTCAAAGGGACATGGGCCAGTTTCAGCGGGGGATGGATCAGAACTGCGGGGTGTATTTCACGCTGAACATCACGTTGCGTGGATCGCCGTAGTTGTTATTGCCGTTAAGCTGGTTGTAGGCCGCCGCGAAGTAGGTCTTGTCAAACAGGTTGTTGGCGTTCATTGCCAGCTCGATTTCCGAGGTGAGCTGGTAACCGACGCGGGCATTCCACACGGTGTAACCCGGAACGTTGACGGTGTGGTCGAAACCGACCGTGTGGGTCTGTGCGGTAAAGCCCAGGCCAGTGCTCACACGGCTCCAGTCGCCAGGCATCTGATAGTTGCCCCACACGCGCAGCATGTGCTTAGGCGTCCACCAGCTGAAGATTTTGCCTTCGTTGTCCGGGTCGTCGAGGTACTTGGTGGTGTTGTAGGTGTAGCCGGCAAACAGTTGCAGATTGTCGGTCACTTCGCCGCTGATTTCAGCGTCCAGACCCTGGCTGCGCACTTTGCCCGAGGCCGTCGAGCAGTACCAACCGTCGCAGGTTTGCGGACCTGCCGTATTGAGCACGGCACGGTTTTCCTGGTCGTAACGGAACAGGGCCACGGATGTATTGATCCGGCCATCCATCAACTCGCCCTTGAGACCGATTTCGTAGTTAGTGCCGATGATCGGTTTAAGGACCGAACCGGCAGTATCGCGTTCGGTTTGCGGGGTGAAGACGTCGGCGTAACTGGCGTAGACCGACCATTCACGGCTCAGGTCATAAATGATCCCGGCGTAAGGCGTGACTTCACCAGTTTCGGTGGCGGTGCTGTTGGTATCGTCGGTAATGCTGGTCGGGGTCTCGATCTGAGATTTGTAGCTGTAGTCGTACCAGCTGACCCGCGAGCCGAGCACCAGGGTCAGGTCGTCAACAGGCTTGACCCGCCAGTTGCCGTACAGGCCTTTCTGGCGGATGTCGTATTTGCTCGGGAAGCCACGACCACCGGGGGTATTGACCAAACCGTCGTAGCTGATTTCCGGACGGTCGTGATTAATGTCGAAGATGTTGTCAGAGCTGGCGTTGAAGGTCCGGGCGTATTTGTCGTCCGAGGTGTATTTGGAATAGTTGCCGCCCAGCATGACTTCCTGCTGCATGGACAAGGCTTCGAACTTGCCGGTGACGTTCATGTCCAGCGCGACTTTGGTGGAGTCCAGGTCGGTTACGAAGTCAGCGTACTGGATACCGGTGCCATCGGGGCGGATGCCGGAGCCGGTGGTTTGCGTCCGCTGGTTCTTCGCCTTGTTGGTTTCGGTCATGTGCACGGCGCCGACCTTGAAGGCCCAGTCGTCGTTGAAACGGTGTTCCAGATCGGTGTAGATCGTGGTGACATCGATGTCCGAGTGGTTCCACTTCGCCCCGGTGTAGGTGCTGCGCGACAGGTCGATCGGTTTACCGTCGGAGTAACGCGGGAAGCCACGGACGTTTGCACGCGACTGGCCGTCGGACTGGCTGACCGCCACGCCCACGGTGGTGGCTTCGCTCAGGTCGAAGTCCAGTGCGCCGTACAGCGAGGTGGTTTTGTACCATTCGGAATCGACGAAGGTGTGGGTGTCGTCCTGGTCGGCCACGAAGCGGCCACGGATCGTGCCGTTCTGGTTCAGCGGTCCGCCGGCGTCCAGTTGCAGACCGTAGTGGTCCCACGAGCCGGCCTTGCCGGTCAGGGTCACGGTCGGTACAGCCTGACCGCGTTTGCGCACCAGGTTGACCGAGCCGCCCGGGCTGCCGGTACCTTGCAGCAAGCCCGACGCACCGCGCAGCACTTCCATGCGGTCGAAGAAAATCAGGTCCTGCGTGGCCCAGTTGCCGATCGCGTAAGTGTTACGCGGGATCGGCACACCGTCGTACTGCCAGTCATCGATCTGGAAGCCGCGCGAAGACAGGATCAAGCCCCGGCCCACGCCTTGGGCGCCGACCAGGCCGGTGGTCTTGTTGGCCGCGTCCTTGAGATCGACGATGTCCTGGTCGTCCATTTGCTTGCGGGTCATCACCGTGACCGACTGCGGAATTTCCTTGAGGGTGTGGGTGCCCTTGCCGATGGTTACGACATTCGAGGTGTAGGATTTCGAACCTTCGGTGGTCGCGCTGACCTGTTGCGCATTGATGGTGGTGGCGCCCAGTTCCAGACCTTCGGTCGAACTGCCGCGCACCAGCATCAGCGTGTTGCCTTCAAAGCTGTAATGCACGCCCGTGCCTTTGAGCAACTGGGCAATCGCCGCTTCGCTGCTCAACTTGCCGCTGACGCGCGTACTGCGCAGGCCGGCCATGTCATCGGCGTTGTAGATCACCTGTTGATTGGTCTGCGTGCCAAACGCCTGCAGCGCCTGAGGCAACGGCTGGGCCGGAATGTTGAGGGTAAAGTCTTCGGCGACGACCTGCGCGCTGAGCGGCAGCAGGCACGCCATGCCCAGACTGGCCAGCGAGCGACGCGAGCGCAGGGTTCGGGCGATGACCAACGCCTTGAACAGAGGTTTCAACTCATGAATTGCTGACATCGTGCTCTCTATTATTAGTCGAAATGGATAGGACCCATGGGCAACCGAGTGCCCTGCCGCTGCCTGGACCTGTGAACCGCTTGCGACACCGCAAGTCGATGACCGGCCCCTCCCCGGGCTCGATCGTGTGTCCGGGCAGCGGTAAATAAGGTGTACAGCTGGGAAAAACTGAACCCTGTGGCTACCCTGCCCGGCTCGATTTGTCTGCTTACGTAAGTAAGACGTAGCACCGGGCAAAAACCGGAATGAGTTTATTTATCATTCGCGCAAAAATTGAAAAAAAAGGCCTATGCGTTGGGCATCGGCCATTTTTGCGATCCTGCTCACCCTTGAAGGCACTGAAAATCCCCTTGTGGGAGCGGGCTTGCTCGCGAAGGCGGTCTTCCAGTCACATCGTTATTGGATGCCGATCGTTCCCACGCTCTGCGTGGGAATGCATCCCGTGACGCTCTGCGTCACATTCAGAGGCGGAACGCGGAGCGTCCCTTGCGGCATTCCCACGCAGAGCGTGGGAACGATCAATGCGGCGCCGTCTTCGCGAGCAAGCTTCGCTCCCACAGGGTTACGCCGGGCTCAACCGTTTTGCGCAGCCTTGGCGTTTTGCAGTTGCCGGGCTTTTTCGGTGAGGGCGGCTTTTTCTTCGGGGCTCATGTTGTCCAGACGCAACCGCGCCTGGGCGATTTTCTCCAGTTGACCGGGGCTGCTTTCCCGGGCGCGCAATGCCGCCGCCAGACCAGCCACGGTCGGATGGTCAAACACCACGCCCGGCTGGATTTCGCACTGCAACAGCTTGCGAATGCCGGCCACCAGTTTGATCACCAGCAAGGAATGGCCCCCGGCGGCGAAAAAGTCCCGGTCGATGCCCAGACGCTCAACCCCCAACAATTGCGCCATGCGCGTTACCAGCAATTGCTCAAGCGCATCGCGAGGTTGCAGGCCTTCATCGTCCGCCGAGGTGGACGCCAGTTGCTGCAACGCCTTGCGATCAACCTTGCCGTTGGCCAAGCGCGGGAAGCTCTCGATCAACTGCACATGCTGCGGCAGCATCACGCTCGGCAAACGCAGCGCCAGTTCATCGCGTACGGCCTCCAGCAACGTAGCCGAAGGTGCGTCATGCGGGACGATGAAAGCGAGCATCCCGTCCTGCGCGGACTGACCCGGCAACACCAATGCCTGCGCGACTTGCGGCAAGCGCAGCAACTCGGCTTCGATCTCGGCCAGTTCAATACGGAAACCGCGCACCTTGATCTGCTGATCGCGCCGACCGTGCAACGCAATCGCCAGATCCGGGCGATAGCGCGCCAGATCGCCGGTGCGGTACAGGCGCTGCTGTGGATTGAACGGGCTCTGAATGAACACGTCCGAATCGGCCTCGACATTCACATAGCCACGGCACAACTGCGCGCCACCGAGGTACACCTCGCCCAGCACACCGACCGGCGCCAGTTGCAGGTTATCGTCGAGGACAAACACCTGATTGTTGCCCAACACCTGGGACAGCACGCCGGCGTCCGGCACAGCAGTATCCAATCGCAGCGGATGCACCAGCACACCGACTGTGGCTTCGGTCGGGCCGTAGTGATTGAACACCCGGCAATCGCTGCGCAAACCGGCGATCCGTTGCACCAGTGCCGGAGCAATCGGCTCACCACCCAGAACCAGCGTGCGCGGCAATTGCGCGCGTTCGCTGTCGAGCAGCGCAGCCAGATGCGACGGCACAATCTTCAGGCAATCGATGGCCTGCCGTTGCAGGAAATCGGCAAACAAATTGCCGTCCTGCATCTGTTCATCGCTGGCCACATGCAGTGCCGCACCGTTGAACAACGCACCGAACAGCGCGGTGTTGCCCAGGTCCGCCGCCACCGTGGAGGTGAAGCCGAACTGCCGGCACTGCTCCAGCCCCAGGGCCTGGCGGACGTGAGCGGTGTAGTTGAGCAACTGTTGATGCTCGATCACCACGCCTTTTGGCACGCCGGTGGAACCGGAGGTGAACAGCACGTAGGCTGCCTGATCGCCCTGAGTGTCAAACGTGATCGCCGACGTGACCGCCGGAGCCGATCGCAGCACGCGATCCACGGTCGCCAGGGGCAACGGATGATCGTGCCATTGCGCGATGTGTGCAGCGTCGACCAGCAGCAGCGCGGCACCGGCCTGTTCCAGCATCAAGGCCTGACGGGCCTGCGGCCATTGCGGGTCCAGCGGCAGGTACGCCGCGCCGATGCGCCACGCCGCGAGCATCGCAACCACCAACTCCGCCGAACGCGGCAAAGCCAGCGCGACGATTGCACCCGGTGCCAGGCCCTGGGCTTTCAATGCCTGGGCCAGCGCTTCAACGTTCACCTGCAACTGCGCATAACTCAGGCGTTGATCGCCGTCAGTCAGGGCGATGGCGTCCGGTGTGGTCCGGGCAAAATCGGCAATCCGCTGCGGCAGGAATCGAGCATCGGCCAACGCCTGCACGGGCGGGTTGATCGACAGCAGACGCTGCTGTTCAGCGGCACCCAACACGCTCAGTTGTCCGAGTTCGGCGTGGGCATTGGCGACAATGTTTTCCAGCAATACCCGCAACTGTGCCAGTAACCCTTCAATCGCCTGAGCCGAGTAGCGGGACGCGTCGTAATGCAAGTGCAAGGCGTGGGCACTGTCCGCCTCGTCCGTTTCCAGTTCAAGCATCAATTCAAACAGCGCTTCGCGTACGGTCGAACGGGGCGCCCATTGCAAACCACCGGATGTCGCGGCCTGCGTGGCTCGGCGAGCGACAAAACCATACGCCGGACGAGCCGCCGTCGGTACCAGTTCCGGCGACCAGTATTCCTGCCACGTACGATGCTCATCCAGACGCGCCGCCAGTTCCGCCACCCACGTGCTGAACGCTGCATTCGCGGTCAGCGACAGGTTCAGCGGCAGGGTTTTCTCGAACACCCCTACGGCATCGCTGAAGTATTCGTAATCTTCGCGGCTGTCATGCCGCACACCGACCAGCACCTGTTCATGGCCACTGAGCCGACCCAGCAACACCCACCACGCCGCTTGCAGCACCACGCTTGGCGATTGCTCCAACGTTCCGACGACCTGCTGCAAACCACTGCGCAGATCAGGTTCGAAGGTCAGCGATTCCGTCGCCGATGAAGCAGCAGAACCCGGATTGCGATACGCCAACCACGGCGTACTCAGATCAGGGTCCGCACCTTGCAAATGGTCCTGCCAGTAAACACGCGCACCCGCCGCGTCTTCGTCGAGCACCACTTCACTGCGCCAGTCCAGGTACTGGGTGAATTCACCGGTCTCTTCATCGTCCGCCGCCGTGTCTTGCCCATAGGCCTGCACCAACTGCTGATACAACAACCGCACGCCATTTTCATCGAGGCTGTGTCGGGCCAGGCCCAACACCAGTTTCCATTGAGCATCGGCCAGGCGATACAGCACCGCTTGCGCGCCCTCGGACTCACCGACGACAAAAGAACGTTCCGCCCATTCGGCAAGCTGCGCCTGAATCCCCGCCGGGGTTTCGACCCGCGCCTGCACGGTCAGCGGGAAGCGCTCGGCGCCCCCGACAAACTGACGCAAACCATGGAAACCCGGCGCCTTGCCCAGCCGCGCCACCAGCATCGGCTGCTGCGCGAGCACGCTGTCCAGTGCGCTTTGCAGCCGCTGCGAATCGAGTACGCCGTTGATCTCGACCTCCAGGAAACGCAGCGCATCACCGCAGGCCGGGGCCTTGGGCAACTGTTCCAGCAAGCGTTGCTGTTCAGGCGTCAAGGCGAAACCCAGGTCCTGCTGGTCCATCGATACCTCGTTCATGCTCCGGTTTCCTCGGTGTTCATTACGCGCTCAAGGGCGCTGCGGTCGAACATGTCGCCCATGGCCACGACAATCTTGCGCGGGCCTTCGAACGGATCACGGGCGTGGGCCACCAGCATGTTGTCGAGCAGGATGGCGTCGCCTTTTTGCCAGTCGAAACGCACCGCGCACTCTTCGTACAAGTCACCGATGCGCTGCATCGCTTCGTCTTCGATCGACGTGCCGTCGCCGTAGAACACGTGGCGCGGCATGCGATCGAGGCCGAACATCGACAGCAGGTCTTCACGCACATCCGGCTCCAGCCAGTAGATGTGGTGCAGTTGCACCTGGTTGAAGAACGATTTGGCGCCGGTCACCGGGTGCGTGATGATCGCCGGGCCCGGGGTACGGGTTTGCAGTTCATTGTTGTCGAGCCAGCGCCATTCGATGCCGCCGGCCCGGCAACGGGCCTCGACTTCGGCACGGTCTTCAGTCTTGAAGAAGTGCTGCCAGGACACGTCGAGGTTGTCGGTGAAAGTGCGCACGTAAAGCAGGCCCTTCTCCTCGAACTTGTCCCGCAGGTCCGCCGGCAGTTTTTCGTACATCAAGCGGCAATCCACCACTGGAGTCGCTCCACCGACGGGCGCGGCTTGCTCGCAATAGAACATCTGCTTGCGCGGCCAGCGGTCCTGATGGGAGCTCTCGTTGTGGAACAAAATCATCTTGCGCTCCGGGTACGGCGTGGAGCGGTAGGTGTTCTTGCCGCCCTCTTTCTTCGGCAAGTCGCCGTACTGGCCGTAAAGCCCCGGCTGGATTGCTTCGGCAAACGCCTCGAAACCCTGGATGCCATCCAGTTCGAAACCACGGAACAGAATGCCGGCATGGGTCGCCAGCTTGGCTTCGATCAGCGGCCGGTTGTTATTGATCCACTCGATCAAGTCCAGGTGTGGCTCGTTCGGCTCCAGCAGCAGCGGGAACGGCTGCGGCGCGGCGATCAGCGATTCGCGGATCGGTGCAGGCCGGGCCTTGGCTGCCGGGGCGGCACCGCGCTTGAGGAACTTGCCGAGTTTGTCGGCCTTGGGTCCGGGGACGGCAGGCTTGGCGGCCACCGCTAAATTGTCGACTGGCATGCTGATAGCTCCCAATTGAATGTCCTGATCAGCGACGATCTGTTCCAACAGGGCTATCCAGGCCTTGACCAGGTGCTGAATGCGCTCGTGTCCGAACAAGGTTGTGGCGAATTGCCAATTACCCAGCAATTGCCCTTCTTCATCGTCAACGAACAACGCCATGTCGAATTTAGAATGGGTCTCCAGCGCCGGCAGCGATTCCACGCTCAAACCACCCATGGACTGGGTGCGTCCCGGCAGGTTATTCATCACGAACAACACCTGCACCAACGGGTTCATGCCCTTGTGGCGCGGCACGTCCGAGGCGTCGACGATCATGTCGAACGGCAGGTCCTGATGCTCCATGGCGCTCAGCAGGTTTTCCTGGGTCTGGGCCAGGAATCCGGCGAACGGCGTGGCGCCATCGAACTGCGAACGCAACGGCAGGACGTTGACGAAGAAGCCGATCAAGCGCTCCAGTTCCGGTTGTTCACGCCCGGCCACGTCGGCACCGACCAGCACATCCGCAGCGCCACTGACCTGGTGCAACAACACCTGGAACGACGCCAGTAAAGTGCTGTACAGCGTGACGCCCGCGTCCATCGACACCTTGCGCAACGCCGCGCTGAGCGACGGGGTGAGCTGGAACTGCACCGCGTCGCCCTCGTAGGACGGCGTCAAGCCACGCGGGTTATCCGCTGGCAATTTCAGTTGCCCGTTGTAGCCGGCCAGCCGGGTTTTCCAGTACTCGGCCTGACGCGCGAGCACGCCTTGCTGTTCCAGTTCCTGTTGCCACAGCGCGAAGTCGGAATACTGCACATCCAGCGGCGGCAGCGGGTTCAGGTCACCGGCCTTGGTGCGCTCGTAAATCTGCACCAGTTCGTTGACCAGCAAGCCCATCGACCAACCGTCGGAAATGATGTGGTGCATCGCATACAGCATCACGTGCTCGGTCGGCCCCAGGTGCAGGATCCTCCCGCGCAACAGCGGCGCGTGCTCCATATCAATCGGCGTGCGCGCGTTTTCCAGGGCCGCTTGCGCGACCAGTTCTTCCTGGGCGCTGCGGGACAGGCCGGACAAATCGATCACCGGGAAATCCACGTCGACCTGCTCGGCGATCACCGCAATCGGATCGCCTTCATCGTCCTGGGTGTACGCGGTGCGCAGCACTTCGTGACGGCGCACCACCTCGGCGAAACTGCCGATCAGCCTTTCCACCGACAACTCGCCGCGCAAACGCAGGGCCATCGGCATGCCATAAGCGGCAGTGCCGCCGGACAGTTGCTCGGCGATCCACAACCGGCGCTGCACCAGCGACAACGGTGCGCTGTGCCGGATGCCGTTGGCCTTGAGCACCACACCGTGGCCGCTAGGTTCCGGTGTGCCTTGCTGCTGCGCGATCCACGCCGCCAGGTCCTTGAGTCGCGGATGGCTGAACAGATCACGCAGGCTCAGGGTGCACGCGGTGAGTTTGCGCAGGCGCGAGACGGCTTGCGTCGCGAGCAGGGAATGCCCGCCCAGTTCGAAGAAGTGATCGTCGCGGCCGACTTGATCCAGTTCCAGCACGTCCTGCCAGACCGAGGCGATCTGCTGTTCTAGCTCGCCTTGCGGCGCAACAAAGTCCAACGCCACCAGACTCGCATCGATGCCCGGCAAGGCCTTGCGATTGATCTTGCCATTCGGGCTCAGGGGCAAGCCTTCAAGGAACAGCACGTGGGCCGGCACCATGTAATCCGGCAGGCTCGCTTTCAAGCGTGCCTTGATGTCATCGCGCAACGCCGCCAGCGTGGACGCATCGCCGCTGATGTGCGCCGGATCGTCGAACACCACGTACGCCACCAATTGCTGACCGATGGCGCCCGGTTGCGCGACCACCAAGGCCTGACGCACTGCTGGCACCTGTAACAGATGGCTTTCGATTTCACCGAGTTCGATGCGGAAACCGCGAATCTTCACTTGATGATCCAGACGCCCGACGTACTCGATCACACCGTCGGCGCGATAACGCGCAAGGTCGCCGGTGCGGTACACGCGGCCACCGCCGACTGGATCGAACGGATCAGGAATGAAGCGCTCGGCGGTCAGTTCCGGGCGCTGGAAGTAGCCGCGCGCCAGCAGCTCACCGCCGATCACCAGTTCACCGACCACGCCGACCGGCGCCGGTTGACCCTGGGTGTCGAGCACATGAATCCCCCGACCGCCCAACGCCCGGCCAATCGGCATGCTCACCGGCAACGGGAGGCGGCCGGAGACGTAGTCACTGCAATCGAGCACCGTGGCGCTGACCGTGGCTTCGGTCGGGCCATAGGTGTTCAGCAGGCGCACATGGCCGAGGCCGGCCTGGCCCCACGTGGCAACGCCTTCCGGTGGCATGGCTTCGCCACCGACGATCATCTGGCGCAGCACGCCATAGTCGCGGTGACCCGCCGCCGCGAGGTCCTTGGCCAACATGTTCCAGTAGGCGGTGGTCAGGTCGCTGACGCTGAACTGTTTGTCGAGCAATTCGCGATACCAGGTTTCGCTGTCCCAAATGTCCTGACCGCGCAGCACCACCGAGGCACCGCAAATCAAAGCTGGGTAAAGCTGCTCGACAAAGGCATCGAAGTTGAACGTGGCGAATTGCAGTGAACGGTCCTGCGGCGTGAGGCCGAGGACGTCGAGAGCGACCTGGGTGTGACGGGTCAGCGCCGATTGAGTGATGCCGACGCCTTTCGGGCGCCCGGTGGAGCCCGAGGTGAACATCACATACGCGAGGTTTTGCGGGCCGCTGCGCTCGGGCAGGTTGTCGGTCTGAGTCGGATAATCCAGTTGATCCAGACTCAGGACGCTCACGCCCGCCGAGGTTGGCAACGTCGCCGCGAGGTGGCTTTGGGTCAACAGCACGCGCAGACCGCTGTCCTCGATCATCGCGCCCAGACGCTCGGCCGGGTATTCAGGGTCCAGCGGCACATACGCGCCACCGGCCTTGAGCACCGCCAACAGGCTGATGATCATCTGGGTCGAACGCTCGACCGCAATCCCCACCAGCACTTCCGGGCCGACGCCGTGTTGCAGCAGCACGCGGGCCAATTGGTTGGCCTGGGCATTCAGTTGCGTATAGCTCAGGCGTTGCTCGTCGAAAATCAGCGCCAAGGCGTCCGGCGTGCGTTCGGCTTGCAGCTCAAACAAGCGCTGCACGCCCACACCATCGGCCGGCAGCGCCAGCGGCTCGCGCACCGCGTTCGGGACCAGGGCCAGATCGCCCACGGCACTGGCGGCAGGTGCCTCGACCATCTGCAACAGCAGGTGCGCGAGGTGCCCGGCGAGTTGCTCGATCGCCGCCTCATCGAACTGTTGACGGTCGAAACTTAGCTGGAACGACAGCTCGGCGCCGAGGTTGACCGCCAGGGTCAGCGGGTAGTTGGTTTGCTCGAAGTTGCCCACTTCACCGAAGCGCAGGTCTTGCGGCGCGCCCCGTTGCAGGGCTTCGGAGATCGGGTAGTTCTCGAACACCAGAATGTTGTCGAACAGGGCTTCACCGCCCTGCCCGGCCCAACGCTGGATGTCGAACAGCGCGGTGTGTTCCTGCTCACGCAACGCCAGGTTCTGCGCCTGCACCTGTTGCAACCATTGCGCCAGCGGCTGTTCGGCCCGTGGGCTGGCGACCACCGGCAACGTGTTGATGAACAGACCGATCTGCTGCTCGACCCCTGCCAGTTGCGCCGGCCGCCCGGACACCGTGGCGCCGAAGCTGACCGTGTCCAGCCCGGTGTAGCGCTGCAACAGCAGCAGCCAGGCGGCTTGCACCATGGTGTTGAGGGTGACTTTCTGTTCCCGGGCAAAGGCATTCAGCCCGGCAGTCTGCGTCAGGTCCAGGGTCAGGAAGTGTTCGCCCTGGGCGGTGTTGGCGGCTTCGCTGCCGGTCCACACCAGCGCTTTGGCCAAGCGGGTTGGCTCATCGAATCCGGCTAATTGGCCTTTCCAGAAACCTTCGGTGACCTGCGCGTCCTGCTGGGTCAGCCATTCGATGTAATCGCGATAACGCCCCGCCGTGTTCGCCGGCACCTGGCCGCTGTAGCGTTGCAGCACTTCGCCGAGCAGCTGCGAATTGCTCCAGCCGTCCATCAGGATGTGATGGCTGGTGTAGATCAGGTGATAACGCGCGGTGTCGAGACGCACCACGGTCAGGTTCAGCAACGGTGCGCTCGCAAGGTCGAAGCCCTGCTGGCGCTGTGCAGCCGCCAGTTCGCTGAGCGCCAGGGCCACATCGCTGTGGGCGCGCCAGTCGTGCAAGGTGAACGGCACGGCCAGTTGTTTGTGAATCACCTGCAACGGACGTTTGAACTCACCGTCCCAGACAAAACTGCTGCGCAGCACATCGTGGGCGTCCACTGCCGCTTGCCAGGCCTCGCGGAAACGCTCGACATCCAGGCCTTCGACATCCACGCACATCTGGTTGATGTAGTCGCCGGCCTGTTGCTCGTAGAGGGTGTGGAACAACATGCCCTGCTGCATCGGCGACAACGGATAGATGTCGGCGATTTGCTGCGGCGCGACGGGCACGCTGTCGAGTTGCGCCTGGGTCAGGCCGGCCAACGGGAAGTCCGAAGGCGTCAGGCCCTGCACGCCCGGGGTTACGCAATGGGCGATCAGCGCCGCCAATTCTTCGGCGTACTCCTCGGCCAGGCGTTCAATGGTGGCGGTGTCGAAACGCTCACGGCTGAAACTCCAGCCAACGCTCAACTCGCCGCCATACACCTGACCGTTGAGGGTCAGCCAGTTGCCCATCGGCGCTTCAAGGCTTTGATCCAGACCGGCGTTGTCTTGCGCCGGGGTGAACAGCGCCGCGTCGTCGCCCTCAAAACTGCCGTCGAACTGGCCGAGGTAGTTGAAGGTGATGCGTGGGCTCGGCAGTGCGCGCAGGGATTGCTGCGCCTGCTCGTCACCCAGGTGTCGTAGAGCGCCAAAACCGATGCCCTTGTTCGGGATCGAGCGCAGTTGTTCCTTGATTTGTTTGATCGCTGCACCGGGCTCACTGGCCGGGGTCAGGCGCACCGGGAACAGGCTGGTGAACCAACCCACGGTGCGGGTCAGGTCAACCCCGTCGAACAACTCTTCGCGACCATGGCCTTCGAGCTGAATCAGCGTCGATGGTTGGCCAGTCCAACGGCCGATCACGCGCGCCAGTGCGGTCAGCAACAGGTCGTTGACCTGGGTCCGATAGGCCGCCGGGGCTTCTTGCAGCAATTTCCGGGTCAGGCTCTGATTCAGACGCGTCTGAACGTTGACCCGCAGATGATTCTGCTGGCCGGCATCGTCGCGCAGGCACGGCAAACCGGTGTTCACGTCACTCAGGCAGGCTTGCCAGTAGGCCAGTTCCTGTTGCAACGCCGGGCTGTTGGCGTAGCGCTGCAAATGCTCGCTCCAATCCTTGAAGGCACTGGTCTTGGCCGGCAGCTTCAACGGCTGGCCGTCGAGCAATTGCTGATAGCCGTTTTGCAGGTCTTCCAGCAGGATCCGCCACGACACGCCATCCACCGCCAGGTGATGGATCACCAGCAACAGACGTTGACTGCCATCGGCCAGGGTCGCCAGCACCGCGCGCAGCAACGGACCTTGTTGCAGGTCGAGGCTGCGCTGGGCGCGGTTGCCCAAGGCTTCAAGTGCGGCGGCATCGGTAACCGACTCCTGCCATAGCAATGGATGTTGCAGTTGTTCAATCGACTGATGCTCTGCCGCCCAACCATCGTTGTGCTGGGTGAAGCTCAGGCGCAACGCATCGTGATGCGCCACCAGTCCGCGCAGGACCTGCTCGATCTTTTCAGCGTCGAGCGCCACTCGCGGCTTGAGCAACACCGACTGGTTCCAGTGATGACGCTCGGGGATTTGATCGTCAAAGAACTGCTGCTGGATCGGCAACAGCAACGCCTCGCCGCTCACCGCTTGTTGATCGATGCCGGACTCGCTGTCACCGACCTGGGCCACCAGCGCCAGACGTTGCACGGTCTGGTGCTGGAACAGGTCTTTGGGGCTCAGGCGAATCCCCAGTTGACGGGCGCGGCTGACCACCTGGATCGAGATGATCGAATCGCCGCCGAGTTCGAAGAAGTTGTCGTTGAGCCCGACTTGCGGCAGCTTCAACACGTCTTGCCAGATCGCCGCAATGCGCTGTTCCAGCTCGCTTTGCGGGGCCTGATAAGCCTGCAGCGCCTGGCTCGCGTCCGGCGACGGCAAGGCGTTGCGGTTGAGTTTGCCGTTGCCGGTCAATGGCAATTGCGCCAGCAGCAACAGGTGCGCCGGGATCATGTGGTCCGGCAGGTTTTCCTTCAGCGCGGCACGCACGCTGTCGCGCCATTGGCCTTGTTCGGTCGGGTCGGCGTCGAGCAATGCGGCGTCGGACGGCACCAGCCAGGCAACCAATTGCTGGCCACTGAGGCCCGGTTGCGCCAACACCACCGCTTGACTCACGGCAGGCTGTTCCAGCAGTTGCGCTTCGATTTCGCCGAGTTCGATGCGGAAGCCGCGAATCTTCACTTGATGGTCGATGCGCCCGATGTACTCGATCACGCCGTCAGCGCGATACCGCGCCAGGTCGCCAGTGCGGTACAGGCGACCGCCGTCAGCGGCGAACGGGTCCGGGATAAAGCGCAGGCAGGTCAGGTCGGCGCGGTTCAGATACCCACGGGCCAGGCCGGCGCGACCGACGTACAACTCGCCGATGCAACCTTTGGCCACCGGGTTCAAATCGCCGTCGAGCAAGTACCAGGACAGGTCCGGGATCGGCTCGCCAATCGGGCTGCTCGCGTCACGTTGCAAATCCGCCAGGGTCAACGGCCGGTAGGTCACGTGGACCGTGGTTTCGGTGATGCCGTACATGTTGATCAGTTGCGGAGCCTGGTCGCCAAAACGCTCGAACCACGGGCGCAGGCTCTTGACCTCCAGCGCCTCGCCACCGAACACCACGTAGCGCAGGGACGATTGCAGCGCCGCGTGTTCCGGCGCGCAAGCCACTTGCATCAACTGCTTGAACGCCGACGGCGTCTGGTTAAGCACGGTGACGCGCTCGCGGCACAGCAACCCGTAGAAATCTTCCGGCGAACGGCTGACTTCGTAGGGGACCACCACCAGTTTGCCGCCGTACAGCAGTGCGCCGAAAATTTCCCAGACCGAGAAATCGAAGGCGTAGGAGTGGAACAAACTCCACACATCCTGCGGGCCGAAACTGAACCAGTCCTCGGTCGCTTCGAACAGGCGCAGCACGTTGTGATGGGCGAGCAAAGTGCCCTTCGGCTGGCCGGTGGAACCGGAGGTGTAGATCACGTAAGCCAGGTTGTCCGGGCTCATGACCACTTGCGGATTCGCATCGCTGTAGCCTTCGAGGCCGTCATGATCCTGATCCAGCATCAGGCTGCGCACCGAGTCCGGCACCGGCAGGCGACCGAGCAAATGGCTTTGGGTCAGCAGCAGGCGAATGCCGCTGTCACTGATCATGTAGGTCAGGCGCTCTTCCGGATACGTCGGGTCCAGCGGCACATAGGCACCGCCAGCCTTGAGGATCGCCAGCAGGCCGACCAGCATGTCCAGGCTGCGCTCGACCGCGAGGCCGACGCGCACGTCCGGGCCGACACCGCTTTCAATCAGTTTGTGCGCCAGCGGGTTGGCCCGCGCATTCAGCTCGGCGTAGCTCAGGCTTTGCTCGCCACAGGTCACGGCAATCGCTTCGGGCGCACGCAGGGCCTGGGCTTCGATCAGTTCATGCAGACACTGTTGGCTTGGGAAATCCGCCACGACCGGGTTCCACTGCAACAGCGTGGCCTCGCGTTCGGCGCGGTCCTGCAACGGCAACTCGGCAATGCGCTGGTCGCAATCGGCGACGATGGCCTTCAGCAGATTCGTCCAATGCTGCGCCATGCGCGCCATGGTTGAAGCGTCGAACAGGTCGGTGGCGTAGGTCAGTTCGGCCCAGACATTGTCGACGGATTCAAAGGTGTCGAGGGTCAGGTCGAACTTGGCGGTGTGCGAGGCCCAGGTCAGCCCTTCGATCTCGATCTGCGGCAGACGCGCCGCGCCACGTGCTTCGCGGGCCTGGCTCTGGTGGTTGTGCATCACCTGGAACAACGGACTGTGGCTGAGGCTGCGTTCCGGTTGCAGGGCGTCCACCAGTTGCTCGAACGGCAGGTCCTGATGGGCCTGGGCGCCGAGCACGGTGTTTTTGACCTGTTGCAGCAGACCACGGAAAGTCTGCTGGCTGTCGATCTCGGCCTTCAGAACTTGGGTATTGACGAAGAAGCCGATCAGGCCTTCGGTTTCGAGGCGGTTGCGATTGGCCACCGGCACGCCGACCCGAATGTCGGCCTGGCCGCTGTAGCGGTGCAACAAGGTCTGGAACGAGGCCAGCAACAGGGCAAACAGGGTGACGTTTTCCCGTTGCGCGACTTGCTTCAGGGCAGCGGCCAGTTCGGCGTTCAGCGGAATGTCCTGGCGCGCCCCGCGATAGCTTTGCTCGGCCGGACGCGGACGGTCCGCCGGCAATTCCAGCAAGGGCTGATCGCCGCCCAGCTGCGCGGTCCAGTAACCCAGTTGGCGCTCCCGCTCACCGGCCTCCATCCACTGCCGTTGCCACACCGCATAGTCGGCGTATTGCACCGCCAGCGCCGGCAATTGACGCGGCTGCCCCACGCTGTAACCGGCGTAGAGTTCGATCAATTCATCTACCATGACCTGCATCGACCAGCCATCGGAGACGATGTGATGCAGGGTCAGGACCAGGACGTGATCGTCGGCGGCCAGCTTCAGCAACTTGACCCGCAGCAGCGGACCTTGTTGCAGGTCGAACAGCGCCAGGGTTTCCTCGGCCACCAGTGCCTTGAGGCGTTCGTCGTCGAGTTCGCCATCCAGTGTTTGCACCCTGAGGGCCAGGGGCGACGGTGCGTCGATCTGCTGCCAGGCCTGTTCGTCTTGTTGAATGAAGCGAGTGCGCAGGGATTCGTGGCGGGTGATCAGCGTGTCGAAGCTGTTCTGTAACGCCGCCAGGTCCAGGCTGCCGCGCAGGCGCAATGCCGCTGGCACATGGTAAGCGCTGCTGGTCGGCTCCAGTTGCCAGAGGAACCACTGGCGTTCCTGAGCATAGGACAACGCCATCGGTTGCTGGCGTGGCAGCGCGACAATGGCGGGCTCAGCGTGGGCCGGTTCTACGCCGAGCGCCGCAACGAAATCCTGCAACGTGCTGTGCTCAAACAACGTGCGCAACGGCACCTGAACATTCAGCGCTTGGCGCACGCGAGAAATCACTTGGGTGACCAGCAACGAGTGGCCGCCCAGTTCGAAGAAGTTGTCGCTTAAACCGACTTGCTCAAGCTTGAGCACCGCTTGCCAGATCTCAGCCACTTTGTGCTGAGTCGCGGTTTGCGGTGCGACGTAAGTGGATTGCAGCAGGCTGGCATCCGGCGACGGCAATGCCTTGCGGTCGACCTTGCCGTTCGGGGTCAGGGGCAATTGCGCGAGGAACAACAGGTGCGCAGGCACCATGTACTCCGGCAACTCGGCCTTGAGGCTGGCCTTGAGTTCGGCGCGCAACGCAGCCTCATCCTCGACAGCTGTCGCCGCGACCACGTAGCCCACCAGTTGTGCACCGGTCGGGCCATCCTGCGCCACCACCACGGTTTCACGCACGCTATCGAGGGCCAGCAGGCGCGCTTCGATCTCGCCGAGTTCGATGCGGAAGCCACGGATTTTCACTTGATGGTCGATGCGGCCGATGTACTCGATCACGCCCTCGGCGCGATAACGGGTCAAGTCGCCGGTGCGGTACAGGCGCTCGCCGCTGGACGAAAACGGGTCCGGCACGAAGCGTTCGGCGGTCAGCGATGGACGCTCGAAATAACCGCGAGCCAGGCCGTCGCCGCCGATCAGCAGTTCACCCGGTGCGCCGATCGGGTTGAGTTCCAGATCGCTGCCGAGGATGTACAGCGCGGTGTTGTCGATTGGTTTGCCGAGGTACGGCTTGGCGTTTTCGCGCGTCAATGGGTGCAGCGCCGACCAGATCGTGGTTTCGGTCGGGCCGTAGAGGTTCCAGACTTTTGGCGACAGCGTGAGCATGCGCTCGGCGAGTTCCTGCGGCAGCGCTTCACCACCACACAGGAAAGTACGGCCGGTCAGGATCGAGGCCTGTTCGTGGTCGAGCAACATGCGCCAGGTCGATGGCGTGGCTTGCAACACGCTCACGCCGTGACGTTCGATCAATTCGAGCACCGCTTGCGGGTCTTGGTGCACGTCTTTGCCGGTCAGCACCACACGGGCGCCGGCCAGCAATGGGCCGTAGATTTCCAGACCGAAAATATCGAACGAGAAGGTGGTCAACGACAGCATGCGGTCCTGCGCATTCAGGCCCGGCTGATCGACCATGCTTTCGACGAAGTTGCACAGGGCGGCGTGGCGCACCATCACGCCTTTCGGCTTGCCTGTGGAGCCGGAGGTGTAGATCACGTAGGCGAGATGTTCGCCATTCAGCGCCACCGTTGGGCAAGTCTGTGGATACGCCGCCAGCCACTCTGGTGGCTGATCCAGCAACAAGGTGTTGAGCCCCGCCGGAATAGGCAGTCGTGCTTGCAGATGAGACTGAGTCAGCAGCAGTTCAAGACCGCTGTCCTCGATCATGTAGGCCAGGCGATCTTCGGGATACGCCGGGTCGAGTGGCACATAAGCGCCGCCAGCCTTGAGGATCGACAGCAAGCCGACAATCATTTCCACACTGCGCTCGACGGCAATGCCCACCAGTCGATCCGGGCCGACACCCGCTTCGATCAGCTTATGCGCGAGCTGGTTGGCGCGGGCGTCCAATTGCGCGTAGGTCAGGCTGTGTTCGCCGATGATCAGCGCGACGGCATCCGGCGTCTGTTCCGCCTGAGCCGCGATGCGCTGCTGCACGCACGGTGCTTGCGCGGAGTGCTCGACCACGCGGCGCCAATCCTGCAACAGCACGCCTTGCTCATCGCTATCCAGCAGCGGCAGTTCGCCGATCCGCTGACAGCAACCGTCAACGATGCCTTGCAGCAGGTTTTGCCAATGCCGCGCCAAACGCTCGATGGTCGCCGGTTCGAACAAATCCGTGGCGTAGGTCAGCTCGGCCGACACGCCATCGTTCGATTCATAAGTCCCCAGGGTCAAATCGAACTGCGCGGTGCGCCCTTCCCAGACAATGCTTTCGACGCTCAACTGTGGCAGTTGCACCCGGCTCTGTTGCTGGGTCTGGTCATTCAGCGCCTGGTGGTTGTACATCACCTGGAACACCGGGCTGTGGCTCAGGCTGCGTTCCGGTTGCAGCGCTTCGATCAGTTGTTCGAATGGCAAGTCCTGATGCGCCTGGGCGGCCATCGCCGACTGTTTGACCTGGGCCAGCAATTGATTGAACGGCAACTGCCCGTGGACTTGGGCATTCAGCACTTGGGTGTTGACGAAGAAGCCGATCAGACCTTCGGTTTCCACGCGGTTGCGGTTGGCCACCGGCACGCCGACGCGGATGTCGGGCTGGCCGCTGTAGCGATGCAACAAGGCCTGGAAGGAGGCCAGCAACACCATGAACAGGCTGGCGCCTTCGCGCTGGGCCAGTTGCTTGAGCGAAGTGGCCAGGGCTGGAGAAAGGTTCAGGTCCAGGCGCGCGCCGCGAAAGCTTTGCAGGGCCGGACGCGGATGATCGATCGGCAACTCCAGCACGGTTTGCTCACCGCCCAGCGTCGTCGTCCAGTACGCCAGTTGGCGCTCGCGCTCCCCGGCTTCGAGCCAGTGGCGCTGCCAGATCGCGTAGTCAGCGTATTGCACGCTCAGCTCAGGCAGGGTCGACGGCTGACCCGAGGTCTGGGCGACATAGTGCTGGATCAATTCCTTGACCATCACTTGCATCGACCAGCCATCGGAGATGATGTGGTGCTGGATCAACGCCAGGACGTGATCGTCGTCGGCGACCTTGAGCAGCGACACCCGCAGCAGCGGCCCATGTTGCAAATCGAAAGGCCGGTGGGTTTCCTGCTCGACAAATGCCTTGATCCGCTCGTCCAGCAGCGCCGGGACCAGGTCAACGTCGAGGGCTTGAATATCGATGCTGATCGGCATCTGCCCATGGATCACCTGGACGGTTTTTTCGTCCTGCTCGATGAACGTCGTGCGCAGGCTGTCATGGCGCTGCACCAGCGCATTGAAGCTGCGTTCCAGCGCCGGCACATTAAGTTCGCCCTTGAGGCGCAAGGCGTTGGGGATGTGATACGCGGTGCTGTGGGGGTCCATCTGCCAGAGAAACCATTGGCGTTCCTGGGCGTAAGACAACGGGATCGATTCAAACCCGGACTTGACCTCGGGAATCGGCAAGTTCGCCGGGGACACGCCCTCTTCGAGCATCTTCTCCAGGTACAACTTACGCTTGTCCAGCGGCAGAGTGATAAAGCGCTTGGCAATCCTCAAAGCAACACTCTTGTCCATTAGACTTCCTCCATTTCGTCAAGCAGGCTTTCCAGCTTGTTCAGTTTCTGTTCGTTGATGGCCCCGCCGTCGGTGTCGAGTTGCGCGACGAAATCCCTGAGGACGGGGTGCTGGAATAGCAATTGCGGGGTCAGGGTGAGGCCCAGTTCGAGGGCGACCCGCGAGACCACGTTGACGGCCAGCAGCGAGTGGCCGCCGAGCTCGAAGAAGTGGTCGTTCAAACCGATGCGCTCGACGGTCAACACGTGCTGCCAGATCGCGGCGACCTGCTGCTCAAGCTCGCTGCCTGGCGCCACATAGCTGGCCTGCAACTGGCTCGCATCCACCGTCGGCAATGACTTGCGGTCGAGCTTGCCGTTCGGCGTCAACGGCAGTTGTTCGATGAACAGCAGATGCGCCGGGACCATGTAGTCCGGCAGGCTGGTCTTGAGCCCGGCCTTGAGCTCATCGCGCAATTGACGCTGGGCGTCAGCGGCGTTCAGGTCCAGTTGCGGCACGACCACATAGGCCACCAATTGCTGGCCGCCCTGGGCTTCCTGGGCGAGTACCGCCGCCTCGTGAACCCCCGGTTGTTGCAGCAACCGCGCTTCGATTTCACTCAGCTCGATGCGGAAACCGCGGATCTTCACTTGATGGTCGATGCGGCCGCGATACTCGAGCACGCCGTCAGCCTGATAGCGGCACAGGTCACCGGTGCGGTACAGGCGTTCGCCGGTGTTGGAGAACGGGTTCGGCACGTACTTCTCGGCGGTCATGCCCGGACGTGCCAGGTAACCGCGAGTGATACCGGCGCCGGCCAGGTACAACTCGGCCGACACACCGACCGGCACCGGTTGCAGATCGGCATCCAGCAAGTAGCTGGCGGTGTGTTTCAGCGCACGGCCAATGTTCGCCTTGCCGCCCGCCTCGCGCCGGGTCCAGGTGGAATAGGTGGTGTCTTCCGACGGGCCATACAGGTCGAAGACATGCTCGACCGTTGCTTGCCCGTAGAGCGCATCCACCAGGGATTGCTTGAGGGGTTCACCGGCGAGATTGATGATGCGCACGCTCGGCGGAATCTGATCGGCGCCCAGCAGTGCATTGATCGCCGACGGCACGGTGTTGATCAGGCGCACCTGATCCCGCGCCGGCAGTTGCGCCAGTTCCAGCGCGTTACGGGCGATGATCAGCGAGCCGCCGTTGGCCAGGGTGACAAACAGCTCCCACACCGACAGGTCGAAGCACACCGAGGTCGAGGCCAGCACGCCTTGAATATCGTCGCGGCTGTAGACCGATTGCGACCAGTCGATCAGCGCCAGCACGTTGCGATGAGCAATGGACACGCCTTTCGGTTTGCCGGTGGAACCGGAGGTGTAGATCACGTAGGCCAGGTTATCCGGCGTGACACGGGTGACCGGCGCGGTGTGCGGATAAGCCGCCAGTTGCGCCTCGACCTGATCGATCCACAGCACTTGGGTATTGGCGTTCACCGACAGAGTGGCGGCGATGGCTTGTTCGGTCAGCAGCACCAAAGCACGGCTGTCTTCGAGCATGTAGGCGACCCGCTCGGCCGGGTAATCCGGGTCCAGCGGCACATAAGCGCCACCGGCCTTGAGCACCGCGAGCAATGCCACCAACAGACTGTCGGAACGCTGCATCGCGACGCCGACCCGCACTTCCGGGCCGACACCCAATTCGATCAACTTGTGCGCCAGGCGATTGGCCCGGGCATCGAGTTCGGCATAAGTCAGTTGCTTGTTGGCAAAAGTCACCGCCAACGCATTCGGTTGCGCAGCCACTTGTTGATCGATCAACTGGTGAATGCACAAGTCCTGGGCGAACGCTTCGTCAACCGGATTCCAGTCCAGCAACACCTGACGTTGTTCAGCGTCGTCCAGCAAGACCAGATCACCGAGGCAACGTTCCGGCGCGGTCATCTGGCTCAGCAGATGTTGCAAATGCGCCGCCAGTTGCTCGATGGTCGCCTGGGCAAAACTGCCGCGCTGGTAGCTCATGTGCACCGACAATTGACGGTCCAGGCTCACCAGCAATGTCAGCGGATAGTTGGTCTGTTCGTGATTCGCCACTGGGCCAAAGCGCAGTCCCTGCGGCGCGCCCTGCTCCAGGGCCTGGGAAATCGGGTAGTTCTCGAACACCATGATGCTGTCGAACAGGGCTTCGCCGCCCTGCCCGGCCCAGCGCTGGATATCGAACAGTGCGGTGTGTTCGAACTCGCGCAGCGCCAGGTTCTGCGCCTGCACCGCTTGCAACCAACTGCCGAGCGACTGCTGCGCACTCGGACTGGCGATCACCGGCAAGGTGTTGATGAACAGACCGACCTGTTGCTCGACACCCGGCAGGTCCGCAGGCCGCCCGGCCACGGTGGCGCCGAAGGCCACGGTGTTTTTGCCGGTGTAGCGTTGCAGCAACAGCAGCCACGCCGCTTGCACCAGGGTGTTGACTGTGACTTTCGAGGCGCGGGCGAACTCGCTCAGACGCAAGGTCTGTTCGGCGTCCAGCACTTCGAAGTGATCGGCATAACCCTGATCGTCGGCGTCCGCTGGCCGGGCCACGGCTTGGGCCAGGCGGGTCGGCTCGTCGAGGTTGCGCAGCGCTGGCAGCCAGAAAGCTTCGCTGGCGGCGGCGTCCTGGCGTTGCAGCCAGTTGATGTAATCGCGATAACGTCCGCCATGGGTCGCCTGGAACTGACCGCTGTAGCGTTGCAGCACTTCGCCGAGCAACTGCGAGTTGCTCCAGCCGTCCATCAGGATGTGATGGTTGGTGTAGATCAGGTGATGACGATTGTCGTCGACCCGCGCAATCACCAGGCGCAGCAAGGTCGATGCGCTCAGGTCCAGGCGTTGGCGTTCGATGTCGGCAAGGGTCTGCAACGCCTGTTCAAGGTGCGGCTCGGCGCGCAGGTCATGCAGGCTGTAAGGCATTTGCACATGTTTGCTGACCACTTGCACCGGCGCGTCCAATTCGCCCTGCCAGACGAAACGGGTGCGCAGGATGTCGTGGGCCTCCACCGCCGCTTGCCACGCTTGATGGAAACGCTCGGGGTCGAGCCCTTCGACGTCGAGGCGCATCTGGTTGATGTAGTCGCCCGTGGCTTCTTCGTACACCGCGTGGAACAGCATGCCCTGCTGCATCGGCGACAGCGGATAAAGGTCTTCGATCAACTGTGGCGCCAACGGCAAGCCGTCCAGTTGCGCCTGGTTCAAACGCGCCAGCGGGAAGTCCGACGGCGTGACGCCGTGTTGCCCGGCCTGGCAGCAATGGGCGATCAGCGCTTGCAGCTCCTGCGCATAATCGTCAGCCAGTTGTTGGATGGTCGCCTCGTTGAACATCTCGCGGCTGAAGGTCCAGCCCAGGTTCAATTCACCGCCGTACACCTGACCGTTGAGGGCCAGGTGGTTGGCCAGTGGTGCGCCGTCGTCGAGTTCATCGCCGGCCGCTTCGCTGGACGGCACGAACAGCGCGCCGTCGGCTTCGGTGAAACTGCCGTCAAACTGCCCCAAGTAGTTGAACGTCAGGCGCGGCACCGGCAATTGACCCAGCGCCTCACGCGCAGCGTCGTCGCCCAAATGCGCCAGCGCACCAAAACCGATGCCTTTGTTCGGGATGCCGCGCAGTTGTTCCTTGATCTGTTTCAGCGAGCCGCCGAGGTCGGCGGTCGGCGTCAGTTTGGCCGGGTACAGGCTGGTGAACCAACCCACGGTGCGGGTCAGGTCTACGCCGTCGAACAGCTCTTCGCGGCCATGGCCTTCGAGCTGGATCAACGTGCTGTCGGCGCCGGTCCAGCGCACCATGACCCGAGCCAGTGCGGTCAGCAGCAAGTCGTTGACCTGGGTGCGGTAGGCCGCCGGGGCGTCTTGCAGCAGTTGCCGGGTCAGTGTTTTGTTCAGTTGCGTGCGCACGGTCAGCGCATGGCGGTTCTGTTGGCTGCCCTCGGGGTTGTCACACGGCAGGGCGACGTCGGCGCCTTGCAACTGTTGTTGCCAGTAGGCCAATTCCTGTTGCAACGGCGCACTGCGTGCATAGGTTTGCAGCTGTTCGGCCCAGGCTTTGGCGGCACTGGTCTTGGCTGGCAATTGCAGCGGTTCACCCGCCGACAATTGGCGATAGGCAGTTTGCAGATCGTCAAACAGAATCCGCCACGACACACCGTCCACCACCAGGTGATGGATCGCCAGCAGCAAGCGCTGGCTGCCGTCGTCGAGGTTGGCCAGCACGGCACGCACCAGCAGCCCGTTTTCAAGGCTCAGACTGCGTTGCGCTTCATTGGCCACGACTTCCAGCCCGGTCGCGTCGGCAACATCGACGGCCCAGACAATCCCGTCTGCCTGCTGATTGATTGCGCGGTACTGCGCCTGCCATCCATCAGCCTGCTCGACAAAGCTCAAGCGCAAGCCGTCGTGATGGTTAATCAACGCACCCAACGCCTGTTCAAGCTCGGTGGCGTCGAGGGTTTGCGTTGGCTTGAGCATCACCGCCTGGTTCCAGTGTTGACGCTCAGGAATGAACTGGGCGAAGAACACTTGCTGCACCGGCAACAACGCCAGTTCGCCGGTGACCGGGCCTTGATCGATAAGTTGAGCCTGTTCGCCTAAGCGCGCCACCGAGGCCAAAGCCTGGATGGTCTGGTGCTGGAACAGGTCTTTCGGCGTAAAGCGAATCCCGGCCTGACGCGCGCGGCTGACCACCTGGATCGAGATGATCGAATCGCCACCCAGCTCGAAGAAGTTGTCGCTCAGACCGACCTGATCGAGCTTCAACACGTCCTGCCAGATCGTCGCCAGTTGCTGCTCCAGCGCGCTTTGCGGCGCCACGTAGGCTTGCTGCAATTGGCTGACATCCGGCTTCGGCAGGTTCTTGCGGTCGAGTTTGCCATTGGGGGTCAGTGGCAGACGCTCAAGCAGCAGCAAATAGGCCGGCACCATGTGCGCCGGCAAGGCAACTTTCAGTTGCTCGCGCAGGCTTTCGGCAAAATCAACCCGAGCCGCGCTCAACGCATCGGCCACCACGTAGGCCACCAGGCGCTTGCCACTGCCAGCGGTGCCTTCCTGGGCGACCACCACCGCTTCGCGTACGCCATCGAGGGCTTGCAGGCGCGCTTCGATTTCGCCGAGTTCGATACGGAAACCACGGATTTTCACCTGATTATCGATGCGATCCAGGTAGTCGAAAGTGCCGTCGGCACGCTGGCGCACCAGGTCGCCGGTGCGGTACAGCAAGCCGCCGACATGGCTGAACGGGTCCGCGACAAAACGCTCCGCGGTCAGGCCCGGACGGTTCAGGTAACCCCGGGCCAGACCGGTGCCACCCAGGTACAACTCACCGGCCATGCCTTGGGGCAGCAGGTTGAGGTCGGCGTCGAGCACGTAGGCGCTACGGTCGCCGATGCGGCTGCCGATGGGCGCGTACGCGGCGCCGCACGGCATCTCGCGTCCGGCCTTCCAGATCAGCGGCGTGACCACGGTTTCGGTGGGTCCGTAGCCGTTGATGATGTAGTCCGGATCGAGGGCGCGCTTGACCCGCTCGAAACTCGCGGCCGGCACCGCATCGCCACCAAAGCAGTAGATGCGCACCTTCGGCGGATGCCCTTCGCGCTCGGCGTGTTCGGCCAGTTGTTGCAGGTACACCGGCGGGAATGCCACGACGGTGACGCCGTGATCGCGCATGGCGTTGTAGGTCTGTTCCGGGGTCCACAGGCTGTCATCGCGGATCAGCAGCGACGCACCGTGAGTCAGGCTGGTCAGCCAGCGTTCATGGGCACCGTCGAAGGCGAACGACATGAAGTGGAATTCGCAGTCGCTGTCGCGCATTTCATAGCGCTCGCCGATCGCCTGGCAATGCATCGCCAACGGACCGTGGGCCACGCTCACGCCTTTCGGGTTACCGGTGGAACCGGAGGTGTAGATCACGTAGGCGAGGTTCTGCGGATCGAGTTGTACCCGCGGCGCATCGAGTGGCTGGCCACTGAGGTCGAGGCGGTCGAGTTCCAGGACTTGAGTGGCCTCGTCGATAGGCAGTTGTGCCGAAACGCGGGAGTCAGTCAGCAGCAGCGCCAACCCGGAATCCTCGATCAAATACGCCAGGCGTTCCCGTGGGTAACTGGTGTCCAGCGGCACATACGCACCACCGGCCTTGAGCACCGCCAACAGCGCGACGATCACCCCTTCACTGCGCGGCAACGCCACGCCGACCCGGGTTTCCGCGCCGACACCGCGAGCGATCAGGGCATGGGCCAGTTGATTGGCGCGCCGATCAATCTCGCCATAGCTGAAGCGCTGGCCGGCAAAAATCACCGCCGTGCGCTCCGGGCCCTGGGCCGCCCATTGGGCGATGCGCTGGTGCACGGCGACGTCCACCGGGTACGGCTGCGGATGGTTGTTGGCCAGTTGCAGCGCCAGTTCCTGCGGACTGGCCAGGGCGATTTCGCCGAGGTTGCGCTCGGCGGACTCGGCAAACTGCTCCAGCAGTTGCAGCAACTGCGCACTGATGCGCTCAATGGCATCGCTGGCGAAATGCGCGCGGTCGAAGCTGTAATGCAGCGCCAGCGTCTCGCCGAGGGTCACGGCCACGCTCAACGCATAGTGGGTTTGCTCAAGGCTGGTGACCTCGCCGAACGCCACGCCTTGCTCCGCGCCCTGTTGCAGCGCCTGGGCAATCGGGTAGTTCTCGAACACCAGGATGTTGTCGAACAACGCTTCGCCACCCTGCCCGGCCCAGCGCTGAATATCCGCCAGTGGCGTGTGTTCGAACTCGCGCAGGCTGAGGTTTTGCGCCTGCACGGTTTGCAGCCAGGCACCGACGCTCTGGTCCGGGCGCGGCGTGCCGATGACCGGCAAGGTGTTGATGAACAGGCCGACCTGTTGCTCGATACCCGGCAAGTCCGCCGGACGCCCGGCCACCGTGGCGCCGAAGGCCACGGTTTCGTGACCGGTGTAGCGTTGCAGCAACAGCAGCCACGCCGCTTGCACCAGGGTGTTGAGCGTCACTTTTTGCTGACGGGCAAACGCCTCCAGCCCTTGAGTACCAGTGGATGGCACGGTCTGGAAATGATCGCCGTGACCGCTCAGGGCTTCGTTGCCCGGCACCACCCGCGCCAACCGGGTTGGCTCTTGCAAGGACGCCAGTTGCTCGCCCCAGAAGTTTTCGCTCAGTTGCCCGTCCTGGCGTTGCAGCCAGCCGATGTAATCGCGATAACGCCCGGCTGCCGCCAGCGGTGCCCGACCGCGATAACGTTGCAAGACTTCGCCCAGCAGCTGCGAGTTACTCCAGCCATCCATCAGGATGTGGTGATGGGTATAAATGAGGTGCCATTGATCGGCGGCGGTTTGTACCAGCACCAGGCGCAGCAACGGCGCCTGGGTCAGGTCGAAACCTTGTTGGCGCTCAACATCGGCCAAGCCATCGAGGGCGGCGGCATCATCGCCACGGGCGCGCCAGTCGAGCACGCTGAACGGCAACTGCACTTGCTTGTGCACGATTTGCAGCGGCTGTTCCAGTTCACCCTGCCAGACAAAACCGCTGCGCAGGATGTCCTGGGCATCGACGGTGGCTTGCCACGCGGCACGGAAACGCTCGGGATCAATTCCTTGAACGTCAACCCGCAACTGATTGATGTACTCGCCTGCCGCTTGTTCGTAGAGGGTGTGAAACAGCAGGCCCTGTTGCATAGGCGACAGCGGGTACAGGTCGTCGAGTTGGCCGACGGACACCGGCAGCGCATCGAGTTGCGCCTGGGTGATGCGCGCCAACGGGAAGTCCGACGGCGTGGCTTGCGGCGTTTCCAGCGCAGCGCAATGCTCGATCAGCGCACGGAGTTCGGCGCCATAGCTGTCGACCAATTGCTGGATGGTGGCCGCGTCGAACATCTCGTGGCTGAAGCCCCAGCTCATGGACAACTCGCCGCCGTAGACCTGCCCTTCGACGGTCAGCCAGTTGGCCAACGGCGCCGAAGGATCCTGAGCCACGCCACTGCCGTCGGTGGACGGCACAAACAGTGCGGTTTCGTCGAACTGGCGGTCGAACTGCCCCAGGTAGTTGAAGGTGATCCGTGGCGGCGCCAGGGCCGCCAGTTGTGCGCGTTGCGCCGGCTCGCCGAGGTAACGCAACACGCCATAACCCAGGCCCTTGCCCGGAACGGCCCGCAGTTGTTCCTTGACCGTTTTGATCGAGTCCGCCAGCGTCGCCGCCGGTTGCAGACTGACTGGGAACAGGCTGGTGAACCAACCCACGCTACGGGTCAGGTCGAGTTCGTCGAACAGGTCTTCACGACCGTGGCCTTCAAGCTGAATCAACGCCGTTTGCTGGCCGCTCCAGCGGCAGATGACCCGCGCCAGTGCGGTCAGGAGCAAATCGTTGACCTGGGTGCGGTAAGCCGCCGGCGCGCTTTGCAGCAATTGGCGGGTCAGTTCGCTGTCGAGGCGACATTCGATTTTTTGACCGAAGCGATTGTCCAGGCGACCTTCGGGACGGTCACACGGCAAGGCCTGTGCGCTGGTTTGCTGCTGCCAGTACGCCAGCTCTTCGCTCAGCGCCGGCGCGTGCTGTTGCAGGCGCTCGGCCCAGGCTTGATAGGCGCTGGTCTTGCTCGGCAGGACAATCGCCCCGCCGCTTTCCAGTTGCGTGTAAGCCTGCTGCAAATCTTCCAGCAAGACGCGCCACGACACGCCGTCCACCGCCAAGTGATGGATCACCAGCAACAGACGCTGAGCGCCATCGGCCAAGGTCACCAGCATCGCCCGCAGCAGCGGACCGTTTTGCAAATCGAGGCTGCGCTGGGCTTCATCGCACAACGCCGCCAACGCTTCAGCGCTGTCGGCCTGGCGTTGCCACAACCCGGACTCGGTCACTTCGCTGGCATAGCTTTGCTGCCAGCCCTGGGCGTCTTCGACAAAGCGCAAACGCAGGGCATCGTGATGATTGATCAAGCGCGTCAGCGCACTTTCCAGCCATTGGGCTTGCAACGTTTCACGCGATGCCAGCAGCAACGACTGGTTCCAGTGCCCACGCTCCGTCATCGGTTGCTCGAAGAAATAATGCTGCACCGGCGTCAGCAGCACGGCACCGCTGGCCAGGCCTTGATCGACAGTGCTCAGGTGATCGACCGTCGCCACCAGCGCCAGGCTGCGCACGGTCTGGTACTGGAACAGGTCGCGCGGACTGAGGCGAATGCCGGCCTGACGGGCACGACTGACCACTTGGATCGAGATGATCGAATCGCCGCCCAGTTCGAAGAAGTTGTCTTCCAGGCCAATGCGCTCGACACCGAGCACGTCCTGCCAGATCGCCGCGAGGGCTTTTTGCAGTTCGTCCTGGGGTTCGACGAAGGCTTGCTGCACGGCGGCTTCCGGCTCGGGCAAGGCTTTGCGGTCGAGTTTGCCATTGGCGGTCACCGGCAGTTTGGCCAGTGGCATCAGGTACGTCGGCACCATGTATTCCGGCAAGCAGCCGAGCAACCAGGCCTTGAGGGTTTGCTGCCACTGCGCTTCAGGTTCGGCGCTTTCCAGGACCAGATAGCCGACCAGATGCTTGCCGCCCTGCACCAGCACCACCGCTTCACGCACCAGTGGGTGTTGCATCAAGCGAGTTTCGATCTCGCCCAACTCGATGCGCAAGCCGCGCAGTTTGACTTGATGATCGAGACGCCCGAGATACTCGATAACCCCGTCCGCACGCTGGCGCACGCGGTCGCCGGTGCGATACAGGCGCGCACCGTCATGGAACGGGCAAGGCACAAAGCGCTCGGCGGTCAGCCCCGGACGACGGTGGTAACTGCGCGCCAGACCGGCGCCACCGAGGTACAACTCACCGGCCACGCCCGCCGGCACCGGCAGCAACTGCGCGTCGAGAACATGGGTGCGCAGGTTGGCAATCGGCTGGCCGATCGGCACGCTGTCGGCGCCTTCATCGACACAGGTCCAGTGGGTGACGTCGATGGCCGCTTCGGTCGGGCCGTACAAGTTGTACAGCCCGGCCTTTGGCAATTTGCTGAACACTTGCAGTTGCGCATCCAGCGGCAGCGCTTCACCGCTGCACACGATGCGCTTGAGGCTGCTGCAAACCTCAACGCCCGGCTCGTGAATGAACGCCTGGAGCATCGACGGTACAAAGTGCAGCGTGCTGATTTGATGCCGGCCGATGGTCTCGATCAAGCGTGCCGGCTCACGGTGTTCACCCGGTGCGGCGACCACCAGACGGGCGCCGGTCATCAACGGCCAGAAAAACTCCCAGACGGATACGTCAAAGCTGAACGGGGTTTTCTGCAACACCGCGTCGCTGCCATCGAGGCCGTACGCCTGTTGCATCCAGCACAAACGGTTGACCAGCGCCGCGTGGCTGTTGCCAGCACCCTTGGGTTTGCCGGTGGAGCCGGAGGTGTAGATCACGTAGGCCAGGTTCAGGCTGTGCATCGCCACGGGAACGCGGGCAGCGCTGTAGCGGTCCAGCCAATCGGATGGCTGGTCGAGGGTGATCACATTCACGCCCTCGGTCGGCAGGCGCGGCAGCAGAGAAGTTTGGGTCAGCAACAGCGCAATCGCACTGTCTTCGATCATGTAGGCCAGGCGCTCCTGGGGGTATTCCGGGTCCAGCGGCACATAGGCGCCACCGGCCTTGAGAATCGCCACCAGCCCGACGACCATTTCAATCGACCGCTCAACGGCGATCCCCACCAGCACATCCGGGCCAACGCCCTGTTCGCGCAGCAGTTGCGCCAATTGGTTGGCCCGGGCGTCCAGTTGCCCATAGCTCAGCACCACATCGCCGGACACCAGCGCGACGTTATCTGGCGTGCGCGTAGCCTGCGCTTCGATCAACTGATGGATGCACTGCTCGGTCGGATAGCGTTGTGCGGTGTGGTTCCAGTCGTGGACCAAAGTTTGGTGTTCGCTGGCATCCAGCAACGGCAGTTCACCGATGCGCTGGGTGACATCGCCGACCATGGCGTGCAACAGGCGCGTCCAGTGCTGGGCCATGCGCGCGATGGTTTCGGCGTCGAACAGGTCATTGGCGTAGGTCAGCGCGGCGTGCAATTTGCCGGCCTTTTCGTAGGTGTCCAGGGTCAGGTCGAACTGGGTGGTGCGCCCTTCCCAGTCGATCATGCCCAGTTCCAGGCCCGAGGCCGTGGTCACCGTGGTGATGTCCGCGACTTGCGGCTGATGGTTGTACATCACCTGGAACAACGGCGTGTGGCTCAGGCTGCGCTCCAGCTTCAAGGCTTCTACCAGACGCTCGAACGGCAAGTCCTGATGGGCCTGGGCGCCGAGGGCGGTTTCCTTGATGCGGGCGAGCAGATCGACCACGCGGGTCTGGCCATCGAGCTGGGTGCGCAGCACTTGGGTGTTGACGAAGAAACCGATCAGGCCTTCGATTTCGCCACGGTTACGATTGGCGATGGGTACGCCGACGCGGACGTCGGTCTGCCCGGTGTAGCGATGCAGCAGCGCATTGAAGGCGCCGAGCAGCAGCATAAACAGGGTGATGTTGTGCTTTTGCGCCGTGGCGCGCAGTTGCTCGGCCAGTTGCGCGTCTACCGCGAACTCATGGCGCGTGCCGCGATAGCTTGGCATCGCCGGGCGCGGGTGATCGATCGGCAACTCGAGCACCGGATGCTCGTCGCCCAATTGCGCCTGCCAGTATTCGAGCTGACGCGCCTGCTCCCCCGCTTCCAGCCAGCGGCGCTGCCACAGGGCGTAGTCGCTGTACTGGATCGGCAGCGGCGTGAGTTGCGGTTGCGCGCCCGCGTCATGGGCGTCGTAGCAACGGATGAACTCGTCGATCAACACGTTCATCGACCAGCCATCGGAAACGATGTGGTGCAGCGTCAGCAGCAACACGTGTTCCTGTTCGGCGAGCTTGAGCAACTTGACCCGCAGCAGCGGGCCGACCGCCAGGTCGAACGGCAACAACGATTGTTGCTGGGCTGCCTGGGCGACTGCGTGCTCACGCTCGGTCACCGGCAATTCACTGAAATCGACCTGCTCGATCACCAGCGGCGCACTGGCCGGCACTTGTTGCAGGCTGTCGTCCGGCTGGCGCTGGAACACCGTGCGCAGGGTTTCATGACGCGCCACCAGGCTGGCAAATGCCTGATCCAGCGCCGCCAGGTTCAACCGGCCTTTAAGCCGTACCGCGCCGGGCAAGTTGTAGGCGCCACTTTGCGGGTCCAGTTGCCACAGGAACCACATGCGTTGCTGGGCGTAGGACAGCGCTTGCCGGTCTTCGGCCTCAACCCCTTGGGGGATCGGGAAACGGGCGAAATCCACGCCCTCCTTGTGCAAGGCCGCAAGGAACATCTGGCGCTTTTCCAGGGGCAACCCGATAAACCGGCGAGCAAGTTTCAAGGAGTCTTCAGCATTCATTTCTTAGCATCCGGATCAGTAGGCAGGAAGCACAAAGGCACGTCGTCCCTATAAAACGAATGCAGACCGGAAAAATTAGCGATTGAGAACAAGTATCAGAAAGGAGGTAGTGCGGGGTCTGGAGACTGTCATCAGTCAATGTGGGAGCGGGCTTGCTCGCGAATGCGGTGTATCAGTCACATCTTTACTGAATGACACACCGCTTTCGCGAGCAAGCCCGCTCCCACAGGGGGAAAAGTGGTGGGATAGATCAGGCGCTGACAGCCATCGCATGCCGCCGATGGTGCACGTCCAGTTGATCCTTGATCACCCGCAGCACCTTGGCTTCGTGCTCATGAATGAAGAAGTGCCCGCCCGCCAGCATGTCCACCGAGAAGCTGCCCTGGGTTTCCTTGCTCCAGCCGATCAGTTGTTCGGTGGTGGCTTTGTCGGCCTTGCCGCCGAGCACGTGCACCGGGCATTTGAGCAACGGGCGCTGCACTGGCTGGAAACGCCCGCACAGCAGGAAGTCGGCGCGCAGGATCGGCAGGGTCAGGCTCATCAGCTCTTCATTCGCCAGCACTTCTTCGCTGGTGCCATTGAGGGTGCGCAACTGGTCAATCAGCTCGGCATCGGTCTTGGGCTCGGCGAAACCGCGATCGTAATCGGCGCGCATGGTCGGCGCGGCAGTGCCAGAGGCAAACAGCGCAACCGGTTCCGGGCAACCGAGCGCACGAAAGGCATGGGCCAGTTCGCAAGCCATCAACGCGCCGAGGCTGTGGCCGAACAAGGCATACGGTGCTTTCAACGTCGGGCGCAGTTCCTTGGCCAATTGCATGGCCAGCGCGCGCATATCGGTGTGCAGCGGTTCGTCGAAACGGGCGCCACGGCCTGGCAATTCCACCGGTTGCAGTTGCAGCCACTCCGGCAACTTGCGCCGCCAGCGGCTGTAGACCATGGCGCTGGCGCCGGAATACGGCAGGCACAGCAGAGTCAGCTTGGTCACCGCGGGTTCCTCAAAAAGATGTCTGTACTAAGGAACGCTCCAGCGCCCGCGCAAATTAGTCGCGACGGGTTAAATTTCCCGCGCGAGTGCTCGTTATTTCTTCAGACCAAAACCAACAAGAGTGAACGTCGTGGACCTGCAGACCATCCTGGGCAAACTGTTCGCCAATGCCGGCGCCGTCGGCATCGAAGGGGTTTTTCAATTCGTCTTCGGCCCGCACCAGGCGTACTGGTCCGAGGTCAAGGCCAGCAGCCGCACCGAAGCCGGACACCACGCCAGCCCCGACGTGACCATTGAAGTGGCGGAGAAAGACTTTCTCGGGATCATGGGCGGCGTGGCCAACGTCGAGGAACTGTTCGCCAGCGGTCGCTTGAAGATCGGCGGCAACATGGGCCTGGCGACGATGCTGCCGCAGATCATCGACCACGCCCGGCATGGCGCGGCGGTGGTGGAAAAGGTCGATATGAACAAGCGCTACCCAACCCCGCCGCGCTTCAGTGAACGCCTCACCGCCAGCCTGCCGACCCAGTGCACGGTAGAACGGCGGCCGCGCAGTGAACTGTCGAAGCACGAATTCGATACGCAATACCTGCCCAACGGCATCCCGCTGGTCATCAGCGATGCCTTGCAGGACTGGCCGCTGTTCAAGCTCAGCCGCGAAGAATCGCTGGTGCATTTCGCCGAACTGCAGGGCATCACCCGCCATGGCGATTATGTGAAGAAGACTTTCTCCACGGAACGGGATTTTCGCTCCACGTCCATGGCCGAATTCATTGCCTCGCTGGACAGCCCGGCGGTCAAAGGCGCGAACGGCGACCCGCCGGCGTACATGGGCAACAACATCCTGCCCGCGCAGTTGATGCAGCAGATCAAATACCCGCCGTACTTCGATCAGTCGCTGTTCATCCCGCCACGGATCTGGATCGGCCCCAAAGGTACCCTGACCCCGCTGCATCGCGACGACACCGATAACCTGTTCGCCCAGGTCTGGGGCCAGAAAACCTTCACCCTCGCCGCGCCCCATCACCGCGACGCGCTCGGTACCTGGTCCACCGCGCCCAAGGGCGGGTTGGACGGTTGCGACTTCAACCCGGATGCGCCGGATTATCAGCGCTTTCCCCAGGCGCGGGATGTGACCTTTATGCGGGTGACATTAGAAGCTGGGGATTTGCTGTTTTTGCCGGAGGGCTGGTTCCACCAGGTGGAATCGGTGTCGACGTCGTTGTCGGTGAATTTCTGGGTTAACTCGGGAAGAGGCTGGTAACCCCCAATCCCCCCTGTGGGAGCGGGCTTGCTCGCGAATGCGGTGTGTCATTCAGCATTGATGGAGACTGACACACCGCATTCGCGAGCAAGCCCGCTCCCACAGGGGGTTATTTATTTCAAATGACGGAAGCTTTGGATCGCCGACCCCAACACCACCGCCCCCGCCGCAATCGCTACCCAAAACCCGCTACGCGCCCCGAACGCATCCACCAGCCACCCGGAACTCGCCGCGCCAATCGCCACGCCGATGCTCAACCCGGTGATCAGCCACGTCAGGCCTTCGGTCAGTTTGGCCGGCGTGACGATGCGCTCCACCAATGCCATCGCCACAATCAGCGTCGGCGCGAAGAACAATCCGGCCACAAACACCGCCAGCGCCAGGCCGAAAATGTTCGTCGCCAACAGCAACGGCAACGTGGTCACCGCCGTCATCACACCGCCATACAGGAACAGTCGCGGCAACGGCAATTTCGAACGCAACGCGCCAAACACCAACCCGGCCAGGCATGAACCGATGGCGTACACCGACAGCACGATGCTCGCCGCCGCCGGTTGCCCCTGCTGCTGGGCGAAGGCGACGCTGACCACATCCACCACGCCGACAATCACGCCCATGGCGGTCATCAACAGCATCAGCAGGCGGATTTCACCAGACCGAATGATCGAACCCTGATGCTGGACTTCGTGCGGGTGCACCGGCGGTTCGGTGCCACGTTGCAAGACAAACGCCGTGACCCCGATCGCCAGCATCAGCAACGCCGCCAACGGCCCGGCCTCGGGGAACGCGACCACGCACAACCCCACCGACAGCGGCGGCCCGACGATAAAGCAGACCTCGTCCAGCACCGATTCCAGGGCATACGCGGTTTGCAGTTGCGGCTGGCCGCGATAGAGCTCGGTCCAGCGCGCCCGGACCATCGCCGACATGCTCGGCATGCACCCGGCCAGGGCGGCGAACGCGAACAGCGTCCAGTGCGGCGCCTGCAATCGGGTGCAGAGCAACAGCATCAAAAGTGCGCCGCCGCCGAGCAGCGCCGACGCCGGCAGGATCCGGCCCTGCCCGTAGCGATCCACCAAGCGCGACACCTGTGGTGCACAGAATGCCGTGGCCAGGGCGAAGGTTGCCGCCACCGCGCCGGCCAGTCCGTAGCCACCCTTTAGCTGCGAGAGCATGGTGATCAGGCCAATACCGGTCATGGAAATCGGCATGCGCGCGATCATCCCGGCCAGCACGAAGGCCCCGGCGCCGGGGGCTTTGAACAGTTCGCGGTAGGGGTTTGCCATGGGTCGGCCTCATTCAGGGCCTGCAAGTTGCCATAAAGGCTCGTTTGGGGGAAAGCGGGGAATTGTTGGTTGAATGTGAAGGCCCCTTCGCGAGCCAGCCCGCTCCCACAAGGGTCTCTGTGTATGGCGCAAATAACATGAACACCACTGATCAAATGTGGGAGCGAGCTGGCTCGCGAAGAGGCCCGTCCAGTCATCCACAAATGAACTCTCTGCCCCGTAAGCAAGTCAGCTAATTAGGCCCTCCCTTCAAGGCGCTAACCTGCATGCAGATTTCCCTCAAGCAACAAGTTGCCCTGGTCACCGGCGCCAGTTCCGGCATCGGTGCCGGCGCCGCCAAGGCCCTGGCCGCCGCCGGTGCTGCGGTGGTGATCAACTACAACTCCCAGGCCGAACCCGCCGAAGCACTGGCCCGGCAGATCAATGACGGCGGCGGTCGCGCCATCGCCATCGGCGCCGATGTTTCGAAAGAAGCTGACGTCGAACGGCTGTTCGCCCAGACCCTCGACGCCTTCGGTTTCCTCGACATTCTGGTGGCCAATTCCGGGATGCAAAAAGACGCGAAAGCCGTGGACATGAGCCTCGCCGACTGGAACCAGGTGATCGGTGTCAACCTCACCGGCCAGTTCCTCTGCGCCCGCGCCGCCCTGCGGATTTTCACCCAGCAAGGCATTCGCGAAGGCGTGTCCAAGGCTGCCGGCAAGATCATCCACATGAGTTCGGTGCACCAACGCATTCCGTGGGCCGGTCATGTGAATTACGCCGCGTCAAAGGGCGGTGTCGACATGCTGATGCAGACCCTGGCCCAGGAAGTCAGCCAGCAGAAAATCCGCATCAACGGCATCGCGCCGGGGGCGATTCGCACGGCGATCAACCGTGCCGCCACCGAGGGCGACGCCGCGCAAGAGCTGCTCAAACTCATCCCTTACGGCCGCATCGGTGATGTCGAAGACGTTGCCAACGCGGTGGTGTTTCTCGCTTCCGATGCCTCCGACTACATCGTCGGCACCACCCTGTTTATCGACGGCGGCATGAGCCTCTATCCGGAGTTCCGTGGCAATGGCTGATCATCATCCCGAACGACAAAGTGCCATCGACGCCCACGGCATCATTGGCGACATGCGCAGTGCAGCGCTGGTCAACGACAAGGGCAGCGTGGATTTCTTCTGCTGGCCGGAGTTCGACAGTCCGTCGATCTTCTGTTCGCTGCTGGACACGCCCGAGGCAGGGATCTTCCAGTTGGCCCCGGACCTTCCCGACGCCCGCCGCGAGCAAATCTACCTGCCGGACACCAACGTGCTGCAAACCCGCTGGCTGAGCGACCGCGCCGTGGTCGAAGTCACCGACCTGCTGCCCATTGGCGACAGCGAAGATGACCTGCCGATGCTGATGCGCCGGGTGCGGGTGGTCAGCGGCACCGCGACGATGCGCATGCGTTGCGCGGTGCGGCATGACTACGCCCGGGCCAAGACCCGCGCGCGCCTGGAGGAAAAAGATGTGGCCTTCGAGGCGGCGGACCAGCCGTCCCTGCGCCTGTCTTCGGATCAGGCACTGAGCCTCGATGGCAACGCCGCCGTCGCCGAATTCACCCTCAAACAAGGTGAAAGCGCGGCGTTTCTGCTGGGCGCGATTGACGACCCGCGCTTCAAGGAAGGCGCCGCCGAACTGTGCATGGAACGCACTCTGAAGTTCTGGCGCGACTGGATCGGCCAGTCCAACTATCGCGGGCGCTGGCGGGAAATGGTCAACCGCTCGGCCCTGGCCTTGAAGCTGCTGACCTCGCGCAAACACGGTGCAATCCTCGCCGCCGCGACCTTCGGCCTGCCGGAAACCCCCGGCGGCGAACGTAACTGGGATTACCGCTACACCTGGATCCGCGACGCCTCGTTCACCGTGTATGCCTTTATGCGCCTGGGCTTTGTCGAAGAAGCCAACGCCTACATGAAATGGATGCGCCATCGGGTCAGCGATTGCCACGGCCAGTCGATGAAAATCAACATCCTCTACGCCATCGACGGTCGCCAGGAACTGCCGGAAACCGAACTCACGCACCTGGCGGGCCACGGCGGCGCGAAACCGGTGCGCATCGGCAATGGCGCGTACAACCAGATCCAGCTCGATATCTTTGGCGAGCTGATGGACGCGGTTTATCTCGTCAACAAGTACGGCGAGGCGATTTCCCATGAAGGCTGGAAGCACGTCGTGGAAGTGGTCGATCAGGTCTGCGAAACCTGGCAGACCGAAGACGTCGGCATCTGGGAAATGCGCGGCGAGCAGCATCACTTTTTGCACTCGCGATTGATGTGTTGGGTCGCCGTGGACCGCGCGATTCGCCTGGCATCGAAGCGCTCCCTGCCCGCCCCGTTCGCCCGCTGGGACCAGACGCGCCAGGCCATTTACGCCGACATCTGGGAAAACTTCTGGAACGAAGAACGCGGGCATTTCGTGCAGCACATCGGCGGCACCGCCCTCGATGGCTCGATGCTGCTGATGCCGCTGGTGCGCTTCGTCAGCGCCAAGGACCCGCGCTGGCTCTCGACCCTGGAAGCGATCCAGAAAACCCTGGTGCGCGACGGCATGGTTTATCGCTATCGCAACGAAGACACCGAGATCGACGGCTTGCCCGGCACCGAAGGCGCCTTCGCCGCGTGCTCGTTCTGGTACGTCGAATGCCTGGCCCGGGCGGGTCAGGTTGAGAAAGCGCATCTGGAGTTTGAGCAGTTGCTGAGGTATGCCAATCCTTTGGGGTTATACGCCGAGGAATTCGACAGCCATGCGCGGCATTTGGGCAATACGCCACAAGCGTTGACGCATCTGGCGTTGATCAGTGCGGCGAGTTTTCTCGATCGGAAATTGAGTGGGGAGAAGAATTACTGGCAGCCGTGAGACCGCGTCGCCTGCATTCGCGAGCAAGCCCGCTCCCACAGGGGACCGCATTCCAAATGTGGGAGCGGCGGTGCGACGATTCGACTTGCTCGCGAAGAGGCCATCCGCCAAAACGCAAAACCAGCGACCTGAACCCCGTCATCCAAAACCGACAGATCTCGTCAGAAATTTCCCCTTTCCAGCACAGTTATTAAACAAAACGCGCCCTTACTGAACACCACACATCCCCTGTGGCGAGGGGGCTTGCCCCCGTTGGGTCGCGCAGCGGCCCCGTCTAACCAGTCACCTAATCGCGCCAGAAGTACCGCATTTGCTGGTTCTACGGCTGCTGCGCAGCCGAACGGGGTCAAGCCCCCTCGCCACAGACGTGTGTAGGCCTGGGACCTACGACAGCCAAACAAAACTCATCGACTAACCTTCCCGCACATGTTTCCTACAGCCGAAAATACCTTGTTGCCAGCTGTTACATCCGCCCCTACCATCCACCGTCAACGGGTACAGCGGAGCTGTCCAATAAAACCCGAATTCAAGGAACAAGAATGACCCAGCGCATCCACCGCACCATCAACGCCCCACTGCGCTCCGGCCTGAACCGGGATGAACTGTGGGAGGCTCACGACAAGGGCCTGATCAAATGCTGGGAAATCGGCCGCCAACGCGCCACCCGATTCCCCGACCTCGCCCAACAGTGCCTCGCCGGCGAACTGCCGGTGCTGGGCTGGAAAGGTGGCGTGAGCCGCAGCCTGAAAAAACTCGAAAAGTACGGATCCCTCAAATACCTGGCGCAATGGCAGGGATTGCGCGGGGAAGATCTGGATATTGATTTGGCTGCGGAACGGGCGTTGACCTGTTCGCGGACGAAGATGGTGGTGACGTTTACACCGGATCGGACGAAGTATTTTAATCAGGTGGCGGAAGTGGAATCCTCGGACTGACACACATCCTGTGGCGAGGGAGCTTGCTCCCGCTGGAGCGCGAAGCGGTCCCCGGCGTTTCCCGGAAAATCCGGTTCTCAGACTTTACGACTGCTTCGCAGTCGAACGGGAGCAAGCTCCCTCGCCACAGAAAGCCCCCTCGCCACAGGTTCAGCGCTCGGCTTCAAGTTTCCAGCGTCCTCGAATGCCAATGCTCAGGAGTTCTCCCGTGACCCAGTCGCCAGTCGTTCAGTTCAGTGAAACCCCAACCCTGAAAATCGCCTACGAACACCACGGCCCCACCACCGGCGCGCCGGTGATCCTGCTTCACGGCTTCCCCTACTCCCCCCGCGGCTACGACGAAATCGCTCCGGCCCTCGCCGCACAGGGCTATCGCGTTATCGTCCCGTACTTGCGCGGCTACGGCCCGACCCGTTTCAACAGCCCCGATACCCTGCGTTCCGGCCAGCAGGCCGCGCTCGCCCAGGATCTGCTGGACCTGATGGACGCCCTCGCCATCCCGCAAGCCACGCTCTGCGGTTATGACTGGGGCGGTCGGGCGGCGTGTATTGTGGCGGCGTTGTGGCCAGCGCGGGTTCGCGGCCTGGTTACCGGCGATGGCTACAACTTGCAGAACATTCCCGGCTCGATCCAGCCTCTGGACCCGCAGACCGAGCATCGTCTCTGGTATCAGTACTACTTCCATACACCGCGCGGTGTTGAGGGTTTGACTCAGAATCGCCGTGCTTTTTGCGAATTGCTCTGGCGTCTGTGGTCACCGACCTGGGCCAGGAACGCCGAGCGTTATCCGTTGAGCGCACCAGCCTTCGATAACCCGGATTTCGTCGAGGTGGTGATTCACTCGTATCGACATCGATTCATGTACACCCCCGGCGATCCGGCGCTGGAGTGGATGGAAGAAGCCCTGGCCAAACAACCGCCGATCAGCGTACCGACGATTTCCCTGTGCGGGGCCGATGATGGTGTGGGACCGGCCACTGAAACCGACGATGACGCCGAGCATTTCACCGGCCGTTACGAGCGCCGCGTGCTGGCGGACGTTGGGCATAACATTCCCGAAGAGGCGCCTGAAGCAACGATCAAGGCACTGCTGGATCTACTGAAAGCGGATCTACTGAAAGGCTGACGCTGAAACGTTCGCGATAGGCCTGGGGCGTCACGCCCATGGCGCGCAGGAAAGTGCGGCGCAGGGTTTCCTCGCTGCCGAAGCCGCATTGCACCGCGACCCGTTTGATCGGGACGCCGGTGTCGCTGAGCAGGCGCCGCGCGGTTTCGACCCGAATCAGTTCGATGGCCCGGGCCGGGGTCTGGCCGGTGTCGGTGCGGTAGTGGCGGATGAAGCTGCGTTCGCTCATCCCGGCTTGCAGGGCGAGGGTCGGGACGCCGAGGTCTTTGGTGAGATTTTCACTGATCCAGGCGTGAAGTTCGTCGAAGCGGTTACCTTCCTGTTGCAGGGACAAGGTCACGCTGAACTGCGATTGACCGCCCGGCCGTTTGAGAAACACCACCAGTTGCCGCGCAACATCCAGGGCCATGGCGCGGCCGAGGTCCTCTTCGACCATGGCCAATGCCAGGTCGATGCCAGCAGTGACGCCCGCCGAGGTCCAGACCGGGCCGTCGTTGATGAAGATCGGGTTGGGTTCGACTTGCAGGCGCGGGTGCTTTTGCGCCAATTCCTCGCAACGGGTCCAGTGGGTCACCACACGCCGACCGTCGAGCCAGCCACTGGCTGCGAGCAAAAATGCGCCAGTACACACCGAAGACACCCGTCGGCAACCCGCCCCGTGTTCGCGCACCCATTCCACCAGTTGCGTGTCCTCCGCCGCCGAGTAAACACCCCAACCGCCAGCGATGATCAACGTGTCGCTGCCGCCCGAGGGCAACGGCTCGGCCAACAGCGCCAGGCCCGCCGACGACATCACCGCCCCGCCACCGCTGGCAATTACCGACGGCGCATAGGGCGCCGGCAAACCCTGTTGCCGGGCGATGTCGTTGGCCGAGGCGAAGACCTGCAACGGCCCGGTGACGTCCAGCACCTGGACGTTGGCAAACGCGAGCACATGAACGGATTTCGGCATGATTGGCGTAATTCGTGGGGTAATTGGCGGATACGCCAAATCCTACGAGCCTACAGTGAAGCCGTCCACCCCCATCCAGGAGATAAACACCATGACGTTGCAGATCGGTTTTCTGTTGTTTCCACAAGTTCAGCAACTGGACCTGACCGGCCCTTATGACGTGCTGGCTTCGCTGCCGGACGTGAAGGTGCATCTGATCTGGAAGGACCTGGTGCCAGTCACTGCCAGCACTGGCCTGGTGTTGAAACCGACCACCACTTTCGATGATTGCCCGGCGCTGGATGTGATTTGCATCCCGGGTGGCGCTGGTGTCGGGCCGTTGATGGAAGATGAACAAACCCTGACCTTCATCAAGGCGCAGGCGGCCAATGCCCGCTATGTCACCTCGGTTTGCACCGGCGCCCTGGTGCTCGGTGCGGCGGGCCTGCTCAAAGGCAAACGCGCCACCACTCACTGGGCTTATCACGATTTGCTCGGGACGTTGGGCGCGATCCCGGTGAAAGATCGGGTGGTGCGCGACGGCAATCTGTTTACCGGTGGCGGGATCACCGCAGGCATCGACTTCGCCCTGACCCTGGCCGCCGAGCTGTTCGGCAAGGACACCGCGCAAGTGGTGCAACTGCAACTGGAATACGCGCCAGCGCCACCGTTCCAGGCCGGCAGCCCTGAAACCGCGCCGCAGGACATTGTGGAAGAAGCACAACGGCGGGCGGCGCCCTCGTACGTGCAGCGCAAGCTGATCACCGAGCGGGCGGCGGCCAGGTTGAACCTGCGTTAAGTGATCGTGGCGGCGAGGGCGAGGGCCAATGCCCTTGCCGTCACAGGATCAGCACGGACTTTTCCTCGCCCATAAAAAAACCCGCCGAAGCGGGTTCTCAAGACCATTGCGACATCCTGTCGGCAGCCATCCTGGCTAATGGTCGATCATCCGTGATCCTGAGCACTTCCTGTGCTTCAGTTGATGGATCCAGAATATGCGCATCGCCGAAGCATAAACAGACGACATACCCGCGAGTGCGTGTAAGCGATTGACCATTCGAGGGCAAAAACCCGCCCCCACAGGGGATTTCGGTTCGGCGCGATATTCGGGTATGGCTGGGATCAATTGTGGGAGCGAGCCTGCTCGCGAAGACGGCGGTACATCCAGCATCGATGTCACTGACAGACCGCTTTCGCGAGCAGGCTCGCTCCCACAGGGGATTTCGGTTCGGCGCGATATTCAGGTGTGGCTGGGCTCAATTGTGGGAGCGGGCTTGCTCGCGAAGACGGCGGTACATCCAGCATCGATGTCACTGACAGACTGCTTTCGCGAGCAGGCTCGCTCCCACACGGGGTCTGGGTTCGGCGCGGTATTTGTGAATGGCTGGGCTCAATTGTGGGAGCGGGCTTGCTCGCGAAGACGGTGGCATATCCGGCATCGATGTCACTGACAGACCGCTTTCGCGAGCAAGCCCGCTCCCACAGGGGATTTCGGTTCGGCGCGGTATTTGGGTATGGCTCACTTCCACAAATCCAGCCGACTTTTCGACAGACGAAAAAAAACCCGCCGAAGCGGGTTTTTCCCAAGACCATGTCGACTCCCTGTCGGCAGCGAATCCTTGCTTATGGTCGATCATCCGTGATCCTGAGCACTTCCTGTGCTTCAGTTGATAAGGCTAGATTACACTTCGGATCCAATGTGCAATAGACGACATAGCTACCATCGCGTGTAAGACATTCGCTATACCACCCCTTCCGAAAACCCTTAGATGCCTCAGGCATCCAGCATGGAAGCCGCGAGTTTAGCGACTTGCAGCTGACCTTCCGCCGCCAGGGTGGCGTCATCCTCCAGAAACCAGGCCGCCGACAATCCGGCAAACGCCAACACCCATTGCAGCAAGCGCCGACGCTCAAGCCCTGCCGCTTTCGCCACGACCTTGAGTTGTCGCGCAAAGCGCAGTGGATCCGTCGCCGTGGGCAGTTCGGGGTTGCAGATCAGGTTGGCGTAATCGAAACCGCGCTCACCCATCACCCGCTTGGGATCGATGGCCAGCCAGCCTCGCGGGCCGAAATCGAGGATATTGTCGTGGTGGATGTCGCCGTGCAGCACGACCACGTCCTGTGGCGTGGCCAGCAATTCTTCAGCAGTGACCAGACTGAGGGAATACAGGCCGCCGTGTTGTGCGGCTGCCAGCTGTAACGATGTGAACCATTGCGCCAATGGCACCAGCGGTGGCAAGGGCGACGGGCGCGGCGCATGCAACCGCGCCACCGCTGCGCACATAATCTGACTGGCTTCGTCGTCTTGCCCATTGAGCGCCATGTTCATCAGTGAACGCCGGCCCATGGCACGCTCCATCAACAACCCGTCACCATGATGGGCAAACACCTGGGCGGCGCCCTCGCCGTCCCACCAGGTCATCAGCAGATTGCCGAATTTCTCCTCGGCATCCACCGCGATCTTCAACATCGCCGGTACCTCACCCATCCGTACCGGCAACAAGCGACTGCCGGGCGTGATGATCGGCTCGCCGTCCGGCACCAGCGCCCAGCGCTTCAACCAGGGTTCGAACATTCACTCACCCTGATGTTCGCGAGCCTTTTCGCTGACTTTCAGAAACTCTTCGATATTACTCATCTGCTCATCCCAGCCGCGACTGTCCATGCGGAACGCCTTGAGCCGACGGGTTTGGGGAATGTGATCGAAACCGGATTCGACAACCGTCAACAACGTGCCTTCGTCCATGTCCTGAAGCTCGAATTTCACCAGGGTGGTGGGCTCCTGGGAGTAATCGACATCCGGCTCCACGGCATACGGATGCCAGCGAAACGAAAACACCCGCTCCGGCTCGACCCGCTCCACCAGCACATTCCACAGCAAGTGCTCATAACCGGGGTAAGTAATCTGCCCCTGGGTCCATTCACCGGCAACAAAGCGCTTGCCCTCAAGCGCCACGCCAAACCACTGGCCAAACGCCTCGGCATTGGCCAACACGCGCCAGACGTGCGAACGCGGCGCCTTGAGCAAAATCTTTCTTTCGATGCGATCTGATGCTGGATTCATAAGTCACCTCCTGTACTGAACAGTAGGCCTGTAAGACCACAAGACCAACCCTAAAGTTGTATCAAGCCAGTGCGACCATCAACATAGTCTGAAATATTAGGCGGTATTTCAGACCCTGGGTTCTGGCATGTCCCTGTGGGAGCGGGCTTGCTCGCGAATGCGGTGTGCCAGGCAACATAGATTTCGACTGGCACACCGCTTTCGCGAGCAAGCCCGCTCCCACAGGGGTAGTGGTGAGTCGAGGATTCGCTACACTACCCCCCAACTTTCCAATGTCACCGTGAGAATCCTTTATGCACCCACGCTTTCTCCTGGCGCTGATGCCGCTGTTGTTCACCACCGTCGCGCATGCCGTGGATTGTGACAATGCTACTACCCAGGGCGATATGAATCAGTGCGCCGCCGAGCAGAACAAGGCTGCGGATAAGGAGCTGAATGCGCTGTATCAGCAGATCACCCAACGGCTGAAGGACAGCCCCGATGCCAAGAAGCTGCTGGTCAGCGCTCAGCGCAGTTGGGTGGCTTTCCGGGATGCGGAGTGCAAGTTCTCGGCTTCCGGGGTGGAGGGTGGCAGTGTGTATCCGCTGATTTACAGCAACTGCACCACCGGGCTGACCAAGGCGCGGATCGAGGCGTTCAAGACTTACTTGAAATGTGAGGAAGGGGATTTGAGTTGCCCGGTGCCTGGGGCTTGATGCTGCGGTGTCAGTGAGGGCCTCTTCGCGAGCAAGCCCGCTCCCACAAAGGAACGCATTCCAATGTGGGAGCGGGCTTGCCCGCGAAGGCGTCCGCTCAGACGCCGCCGCTACCGGACAAACACCTGCGCCGTGGTAATCGCCATATCCCCACCCGGCAACTTGATACTCCCCACCTGTTTCATACTCTCGGCGTCAAAAATCGCCACGTCATTAAACGTCCCGGCCAGGTAGATCTTGCTGCCGTCCTTGTTGAACGAAATGCAGTAGTAAGAATGATCCAGCGTCGCCGCCTGGAGCATTTTCTTCTGCTTGATGTCGTACTTGGCCAAGCGGTTGAGCACGCCGAACATCAGGTTCGGGTCCTTGGGCGAACGCATGCCGCTGAAGTAGATTTCCGTCAACGGGCCGAAGTCGGTGGTTTCGGTCTTGCCGGTTTTCAGGTCGATGCTGAACAGCCCATAGAGGTACTCGGCGGTCAATGGATCCTGCTTCTTGTCCTTGAATTTCGCCGCGGTGTAGAGCAGCGAGAAGTCGTGCCGATAGGTCTGCTGGTTCCACACATAGAGCACGTCCGGCGCGCTGTAGTTCTCGCGTTTCCAGTGACGGCTGGGGATCAGCACATCGAACTTGCCGGTCTTCACATCCACCTTGTAGACGTCCGCCCCCGCCACATACAACGTGCCGTCGTCGCCGCTCTGCATGATGGTCAGTTGCCGGGGCGCCGGGAAACTGCGCACCGGTTTGGCGTCCATGCCGGCGTCGGTCGGGTACACATCCAGCCGTGGCTGCTGCACTTCATAGCGGTCGTTGAGCATCAATGTCGGGTTGGCGATGGCGAACAATTCCTTGCCGTCATGGCTCAGGGTGAAAGCGAACATCGACTTGGCTTTCTCCCCCGGTTTCTGGGTGAGGCTGGCGTGAAACACCTGTTTGCAGCTGTCGAGTTCGACGCCGTAGATGTCCGCGTAGTGATTGTTCAACACATACGCAGTCTTGCGATCCGGCGACAGTTGCACGGTGCCCGGGCCGAAAGCGTCCGGCATCTTGCAGGTCTTGAACAAGGTGTCGGTGGCCAGGTCGATCACGTGCAGGTTGTTTGGGTAATTGGTGGTCAACATGTACTCGTGACCGTCTTGCAACGCCGTATTTTCATCGGCCAGAACAGTGAGCGAACTGGCGCTCAGGACGGCGAACGCGGCCAGGCCGCAGGCTTTGATGCTACGCATGCTGGAATCCTTTTGAGGTCCGATCACTTGTCTTTTGGAAAGACAGTCCCGAGGTTGCGCCAGTTGTCGTTGGAGGCCTGCGCGTCCTTGTTCCAGTCCGGGTAGGTGCTCATCATGTCGGGCACCTGGGCCGGCCACCAGCAAGGGTCGGAGCAGCCATACAAGTCGGCTTCCATCGGTTGGCACAGCGACGACACACCACCAAACGCGTCGATTTCCCAGCCCGGGTCGGTGGTCGAGGCGCAGCCGGCGACGGAGCTCATCGCCACCACTTCTTCGATGCGGTTTTCCTCCGCGGCCTTGTCCATTTTCAGCGCTTTGTTATTGATTGCCTTGAGATGTTTCATATCAGTGAGCCTTGCGCGGAGTGATGTAGCTGCTGATAAACGCAGGGTTGTGGGCCATGATCCGGGTGTAGACCTCGATGCCGAAGTCGACCCAGTCACGCATCAGTTCGCAGTAGTGATAGGTCGGGTGTGTCGGGTCGCCGTAGCGGGCATAGCTTTCGTGGTAGCAGCCGCCGGAGCACAGGTTGCGGATCTGACAGTCCTCGCACCCGGTGTTGGTGCGGTCCAGGCGTTGGGACAGGAAGTCGTTTAACTCGACCTGTTTCACACCGCTGTGGACGTTGCCGAAGGTCGGCAATGAAGAACCGGTAAAGCGATGGCACAGGTTCAATCCACCCTTGTGATCCACCGCCAGCATCTTCAGGCCCGCGCCGCATGGCAGGGCTTTTTTGTGGCCTTCGTGGATGTCGGTGATCAACTGGTGCAGGTTGGAAAAACCGATATTGCGGTGCTCCAGCGCCGCTTCCAGATAGCGCCGACCGAGCTTTTTCATGTTGGCGAAGACTTCGATCAACTCGTCGCTGGACAGGTTGAAGGTGCTGATATCGCCCGACGTCACCGGGGCGAAACCCACCTCGGCAAACCCCAGTTCGTTGAACAGGTGATCCCAGATGGTTTCGACATCGGTGACGCCAGTGGTCAAGGTCACCCGTGCACCCACCGGACGGCTGTTGTAACGCGACAGCAGCATCTCGGCCTTGCGCCGCACCACGTCATACGTGCCCTGCCCGCCCACGGTGATGCGGTTGCGGTCGTGCACGGTTTTTGGCCCGTCGATACTCACCGAGAGCCCAAAACGGTGGGCGTTGAGGTAGTCCACGGTGTCTTCGGTGAGCAGCGTCGCGTTGGTGGTCATGACGAATTCGACAAACTTGCCCGCCTCGGCAAACCGCTTTTCACAGTAGTCGACCATGTACTCGATCAGCTTGCGGTTGCTCAGCGGCTCGCCACCGAAAAACACCACGGTGAAACGCTCTTCATCCGGGGATTCGCGCAGCAGCATTTCCACCGAAGCGACCGCCGTTTCGACGTCCATTTTCTTGCCCGCCGACGGCTTGTCGAGGTCTTCCTTGTAGCAGTAGGTGCAACTCAGGTTGCAACCGGTGTTGACGTTAAGCACCACGGTGTTGATCGCCGTGCGCTCGACCCGTTTGGTGCCGATGTCCGGGGTCAGTGGCGAACCGTCGCTGACCAGTTCCAGGGCCATCAACTCGCGCAGGGTTTCGGTGATTTCCTCGCCGTTGAAGCGCGCGGCCAGGCGCTGGATCAGGTCGTCCGAGGAGCAACCGGGCCCGCGCAAGGTGTCGATGATGGTGCCCGTCAGTTCATCGCTGGCGAACAGCGAACTGCTGGGAATGTGAAACAGCATGCGGTCGGCATCGACGTGCACTTCGTGCAGATTCCGTTCGACCAGATTCAAAATAGCGCCCATTGCAACCTCCTGTGCAAACCCCGTTTTACGGGGCCTGCGATCATTCCGAAAAGTGTCTGAAACCGTGAGAGATCAGCCAACTCATGGAATGGGTGGATTGTTCCAGCGTTGCACGGTGACGATCATGTGGCCTTCGCCGGTCAGGGATTTCCCTGCGTCGTCGACGGCGGCAATCACCTTGAGGTTGCCGGCATTGTTGGTGGACATTTTGCGTTGCGGGTTCGGCCCGGCATCGCCCGGCGTGAACACGCCGCTGTCGGCCTGCATGGTGCCGGCGAACTTGACGTCTTCGTCTTCCTTGGCGTGGTCGTCGAAGGCTTCGACCTTCCACTGCGCCGGGAACACGCCGATGCGATACGGCTTGCCATCGGCGCCCTTGCCCCAGGCTTCGGCGTCGAAGCGGCCCTGGACTTTCGGCGTCGAACCACCGCCCTCGCCAATCCGCGCCACGGAGAATTCCGGCACGACTTTGACCGACGCGATTTTGCTGTAGACCGACAGGGTCGGGCCTTTAAGCGTGCCGACGGTGACGTTGCGCAGACCCGGTTGGGCATTCGCCCCGGCCTTGAGTTTGACCCTGATCCGCTCAGGACTTTGCTCGACAACGGCAACCACTTCCACGCCTTTGCCGAAGTTCGGTTTACCGGTGAGACCGCTGCCGACCAACGTCACCTCAGTTTCAACACCCGCCTTCAGGTAACCCGGCTGCACCGCCAGCAAACGGCTGCTGCCCTGCTTCGCCGCCACGAAATCCAGACCCCGTTCATCGTGCTCGGCCTCAAACATCCGGCCTTGCATCGCGTTACCCTGGGCGGCGAACACTTGGCGCATGGTCACGCCATCAACGGTCACGTTGCCGCGCCATTCGTAGCCGCTGTAGAGAATCGCGCTGCCGTCGCCGTTGAACGGGCTGCCATCGGCGTATTGGCCTTTGACGCTGACTTTGAAGGTGTCGCTGCCATCGGCGGTGACGCTCATCACGCCAGCCAATTCACCTTTACCCGGCAAGTGACCGCTGAAGCTCCAGTCGCCGACCAGTGCGTCGCTTTTCGGCGCGGCGCCCAGCCATTTTTTCCAGGCCGGGTTGTCCAGCGGATAACGCTTGGCGAGCAGTGGCACCATGTCTTTGCGGGCGATATCGAACCAGTCGCGATCCCGGGCCAAGGCCTGGTATTCGAGGGACGGCCATTGGCCGAGGTGAAAGTTGACCAGGCGTTCCCATTCCTGGGCCGGACGCCGTTGCAGGGCGACCCGCGCGCCGGAGTGGCAGCGGCCGCACATCTGGCTGGTCTGGTCGTCGAACTTTTCGACGGTGTTCAGGCGACGCTCCAGTGCATAGCGCACGCCGTCGGTTTCACTCGGCGCCAGGCCTTGGGTGTCGGCCAGGTATTTGACCAGGGTGCGGCGGTCGTCATCGCTGATCTGCAAACCGTGCATGGTCTGCATCCGGGCGATGCTCATCAGCCAGCCTTCCGGGGTCTTGCGCTGGTGGCTGATGCGGCTCAAGGCGTTATCGGCTTCGGGGGTGTGACAGCCCTGGCAGGTTTCCTTGAGGATGGTCTGGGCGTCGCGGGCTGCCAGGCTGTAAGGCGAATGCAGCGCCACACAAGCGGCCACGGCCAGCAGGCCGGCGCTCATGCCTGATCGGAGTCTTCTCTTCATCAACGTCGAACCTCGCACGGTGCTTTCTTATTGTTGTGGCTTATCGTTTTTATGGTTTCTGCCGCCGGCGGCGCACCGCTGACGGAGGCAAGAGAAACGTCTGCGATGAGCAATACACGGAGCGTGCCAGCTTACCGATATCCTTTTTTATCAATCAGTTGCGTGAAGAAGACGGCCTAAAGTCCGGTCTGGACGCGATCACCTGCGTCTAATATCGCGACAGCTGTTGCAGTCTGAGACAAGCGTAGCTGCCTCGATGCTGTCGCTGGGGTCGTGCGGAAAATAGCGGTCTTGGTGTTCGGCGTCATGCCGCCCCGGCGCTCAGAGGCGGCATGTCGTCTATTCAGATGTAAAAGGTGGGGTGAACGCCTTTGTGAACCTCGATTTCCTGCCGCATGTCCGCCACCAGCGAGGCGATGGCGTGGGGACTGTCCAGCGTCCAGAGGGGGACGTGGGTCGCCACCATGTCGACTTTGCCGGTCATGCAGTCGCAGACCCGAATCGTCAGGGACTGATCGGCCTCCATGTTGCAGGTGCAAACCGACGGCAGAAAGCTGCGTTCAATGATGTTTTGAATTTCCAGGGTTGAAAGGAACATCGTGACCTCCCTTACGCCAGGTGTGTGACCGGGCAAAGGCTCCCTCATTTCGCCCGTCGAGCCTGAAAATTCTAGTCCTCAACCGGCAGTGTCTCAAGGGCGCAACACGGTTGCTCGTCGTCTCAGCGCCTGTCGCAATTTGCGAAAAAATCCCGGGCATCGCCATCTTCAATATCCTGTGAAACCCCGTCGATAAAGGGCCATCCAGCCCTTCCAGACACTTGGCACAGCCATTGCGAAAGCCCTGATCTCACGAACAACAAGAGATCTCGCCATGTCCCTTCCTTATCTGCTTCCCGCCACTTCGGCGTTTATCCAGCGCGCGCCGCGCATGTTGATCGGCGGTGACTGGGTCGAGGCCGCCGACGGCCAGACCATGCCCCTGCACAACCCGGCCACTGGTGACGTGCTGTGCGTGGTGCCACGGGCCACGCCCGAAGATATGGACCGCGCCGTACTCGCCGCGCGTCGGGCCTTCGACGATTCGCCCTGGACCCGAACCCGCCCCCGTGAGCGGCAGAACCTGTTGTGGAAACTCGCCGACCTGATGGAGCGCGATGCCGAGCTGCTGGCGCAACTGGAATGCCTGAACAACGGCAAAAGCGCCGCGGTGGCCCAGGTGATGGACGTGCAGCTGTCCATCGACTTTCTGCGCTACATGGCGGGTTGGGCGACCAAGATTGAAGGTTCAAGCGTCGAGGTGTCGTTGCCGCTGATGCCCAACGATCAATTCCACAGCTTTATCCGTCGCGAAGCAGTGGGCGTGGTCGGCGCCATCGTCGCCTGGAACTTCCCGTTGCTGTTGGCCTGCTGGAAACTCGGCCCGGCCCTGGCCACCGGTTGCACCGTAGTGCTCAAACCCGCCGACGAAACCCCGTTGAGCGCGCTGAAACTGGCGGAACTGGTGCTGGAAGCCGGGTATCCCGAAGGCGTGTTCAACGTGGTCACCGGCACCGGCATCACGGCGGGTTCGGCGCTGACTCACAACCCGCTGGTCGACAAGCTGACCTTCACCGGCTCCACCGCCGTGGGCAAGCAGATCGGCAAGATCGCCATGGAATCCATGACCCGGGTGACCCTGGAACTGGGCGGAAAATCGCCGACCATCGTGATGGGCGATGCTGATTTGAAATCCGCCGCAGCCGGTGCCGCGAGCGCGATTTTCTTCAACCAGGGCCAGGTCTGCTGCGCCGGTTCGCGGCTGTATGTGCAGCGCAAGCATTTCGACAATGTGGTGGCGGACATCGCCGACATCGCCAACGCCATGAAACTCGGCAACGGCATGGACCCGACGGTCGAGATGGGGCCGTTGATCTCGAAACGTCAGCAGGAGCGGGTTTACGGCTACATCGAACAGGGCCGGGAAAGTGGGGCGACCATTGCGTGTGGTGGCGAGCAGTTCGGGCCAGGGTTCTTCGTCAAACCGACGGTGATTGTGGATGTCGATCAGAAGCATTCATTGGTGCAGGAAGAGATTTTCGGCCCGGTGTTGGTGGCGATTCCGTTTGATGACGAGACCGATGCGTTGCGCATGGCCAATGACAGTCCCTATGGGTTGGGGGCGAGCATTTGGTCGAATGATCTGGCGGCGGTGCACCGGATGATTCCGCGGATCAAGTCAGGGTCGGTGTGGGTCAATTGCCACAGTGCGCTGGACCCGGCGCTGCCGTTTGGCGGGTACAAAATGTCCGGGGTTGGACGGGAGATGGGGTATGCGGCGATTGAGCATTACACCGAGTTGAAGTCGGTGTTGATCAAGTTGTAATGAGTCAGTGGGGTGGGTGTGAAATTCAAGAGCCAGCCCTCTCCCCAAAGGGGAGAGGGGGAAAGGGAGCCGATCTCCATGGTTTTCCATACCTGAGTTCGACTCAGGAATTTCAGGTCGCAGTACATCGCACAATCAACTCGGTCAGTCCCCTCGCCCCTCTGGGGAGAGGGTTAGGGTGAGGGGTCGATATCCCTGACTCAACAACCAACCCCGAACCACCCGCCCCTGCTCCGAGGTCAACCCCGCCAACGCCTGCTCCGCTGGTTCACGCCACAACCGCCGCACCAACGGCGCCAACTCAACCCCCTGCACATGCCAGATCCCCAGCGGCTGATCCGCCGTGATCACCACCTCGGCCTCATCCACAAACCCATCCCGCAACACCGGTGCCCGCTCAATTCGCAACGACGCAAAATCCGCCTCAGCATGCGCCACTTCCGCATCCGGCCATTGCCGCCGCGCCTGCCAGAACGGCTGTTCCCGCCAGCGCTGTTCATCCGCATAAAAATCCCGGCCGATCCGGGCGAAACGCAAAAACAACTGCTCCACCCGCTGCTGATGAAAACGCTGGGCCAACGCCGCCCGCTCGGGTTTGCGCAAGAGAGTGTTGATCACCGTGGGCGCCTGTAACGCCGAGGACAGGGACTGGAAAATCCCGTTGCCCGACAACGGGTCCACCGCCATCGCCGCATCGCCCACCCGAATCCAGTTATCGCCACACACCTGCGGGCTCAAGATCGCGGTGCTGCTGCGGGCGTGAAGTTGCAGATCGGTTTCCGGTCCATCACCAAAAAACGCTCGGGCCACTGCGGAATCCAGGCGCCGCTGACGACAGTAATCGAGCAACATCGCCTTGCCCGGTAACGCAGCGCTGGCCACGTCCACCGTCCATTGCCAATAACACTGACCGTCCGCCCGGCGCGCCATCCACGCCCAGCCGTCCTCCAGGCTTTCCACGGCGCTGGCGGTGTCGCCCGGCGCTGTCTGCCAGCGGTTGAGCAGGCTGACCGTCTCCGGCCCGCGCAGGCCTTTGCCGAGGGCAGGCGCTGAACGCCCGCGAGCCTCCACCAGGAAATCCGCAACCAGCGTTTCGCGCCCTTCGATCTCGACCCGATGCCCCGCCGCTGAGGACTGCACCGTCAGCACCCGCCCCTCGATCAACTCGACCCCAGCCGCACGCAAATCCTCGCGCAGGCCTCGATCAAAGCTCGGACGATCCAGCAAAAATTCGATGTTCTGCGCATGCTGCTGACCGTTCCACGACACTTGCCGCTGGGAGGGCAACGCCGCGTCTACCAAGGCGTGGTTCAAGCCCGCGCCACGCAAGGCATCGAGCACCCGCACGGAAACCCCTTCCAGTGCGGCAAAGCGTCGCCATTCACAGACCAGCGTCACCGGGTAACCGAGCCGACGCAGCCCCAAAGCCACTGCCGCGCCCGCAGGTCCGGCGCCAAGAATCAGGATCACGGGCCGAAGCGCCGTTCAGGGCCGCGATACCGGGCGTGATCCCGCAGCCATTCGATGACATGTTGATTGCTCGCCTCCGGATGCGCGACGAGGAAACCGGCAATGTGCCCGCTCAACGCCGCGCAGCCCAGACTGGCGCCAGACTGGCCCGGATACGTCCCGTGCACACACGCCGCGAAATCCGCCTGGGCGCTGTTGAGCCACGACCATTCGTTTTCCGCGCAACGTGCATCGCCAGTGACCCGCAGCACCTGTGGATAATTCGCCGGATACACGCCCTCGCCCTGGGCCGGACTCGACGCGCAAAGCAACACACCCCGCGCCACCGCCGCCGCACAGGCTTCGCGTAACAGGCTGCGATCCTGGCGCAAGCCGAGGCTCAAATTGATCAGCCGCACGTCCTGGGTCACCAGCCAGTCAATCGCCGTGGCAATCTGCAACGCACTGGTGACGCCACGCTGATCGAACACTTGCGCCACGCAAAACACCGCCGCCGGTGCGCGCCGGCCGATGGCCTCGATCACCGCACTGCCGTGGCCGAGTGGATCGTCGCGCAAGTCACTTTCCGCCAGCCCATCCTCCAACAGAGAAAACCGCCGCCCCGCGACCACCTGCACCCGTTGCGCCGCCGAGTGACCGCTGTCCACCACGCCAACTCGCAGTTCAGGCTTCATGCAGCACCGTTTTCGAAATGAGCACGCCGTTGAGCAATTCGAAGCGCAGATCGGCGTCTGCGAGGGTCGAGGGGCGATGGCTGATCAGGATGCGCGTGCGTCCGGCGAACAGTCGGTCGATGGCTTCGATCACTTCCCGTTCGGTGGCTTCATCCACCGCCGACGTGGCTTCGTCGAGCACCAGGATCAACGGATCCTGCAACAAGGCGCGGGCGATGGCGATCCGCTGTTTCTGCCCGCCGGACAACTGCTGGCCGCGCTCGCCCAACGGACTGTCGAGGCCTTCGGGCAAGGACGCGATCAGACTGTCGAGTTGCGCCAACCGCGCCACTTCGGCAATCGCCTCGCGACTGGCATCCGGCACCGCGTAAGCGAGGTTGTCCGCGAGGCTGCCGCGAAACAGCACGATGTCTTGACTGACAATCGCAATCCGTCGGCGCAGCTCGAACAGGTCCAATTCCCGCAGATCGATCTCACCGAGCAACACCCGGCCGGATTGCGGATCGTGATGCCGTTGCAGCAGGTCGATCAGGGTGGATTTACCCACACCGGAGCCGCCGCTCAGGGCGACTTTCAAGCCGTAAGGAATGCGCGCGTCGATCCCGCTTAACGTACTCGGACGCCCCGGATGGCTGAAATGCACGTCGTCGAAACGCAGCTCGCCGGAGCTTGGCATCGGCTGCGGCGCAACCGGTGTGAGCACGGTGGGTTCTTCGCCGCGCAACTCCATGACGCGCCCGAGACTGACGGTCATTCGCTGGATCGCCACATACAGCCCGAGCAAACTCTGAACCGGCCCCACCGCCATCCCAAGGTAGGTGGAAAACGCGATCAACGCACCGAGTTGCCAAGTGCCCTGCACCACCCAGTAACCGCCGATCAAAAACGCACAGGCCCGGGACAACGACGTCAGCGTGCCCGGCACGGCCTGGGTGAAAAATTCGGTGACTTGCAGGCGCAGCAACTGACTCATATAGCCTTGGCCCAGGCTCTCCAGACGTCGCGCCTCACGCTGTTGCTGACCGGCAGACTGGATGAATTTCATCACCGGCAAGGTCTCGACCATGAACGACGACATGTCCGCCGAACGCTCGCGCAACTGCCGCACATCGCGCTCGACCTTGCGCCGCATCCAGCGCAGCCACAGCACGTCGAGGGGAATCAGCACCAGCGCCAGCAGCGAGAGTTTCCAGGACAGGGTCAACAGCATCGCGATGGAGAAGTCCAGGCCGATTACGCTCGATACCGCCGAGAACAGCGAGTCCACGGCAAAGCGCTGGATCTCCGCGACGTCACCGTCGAGGCGCGACATCAAATCGCCGATGCGCCGCAGGCCGTAGAAGCTCGGCGACAAGGTTTGCAAATGCCGATACAGGTCATCGCGCAGGGCAAACAGAATCCGCCCGGACAAGCGCGTGTGCAGGTAACGGTTGATTCCCGACAGCGCGGTGCCGAGCAGACCGGCGACGATCATTAACCCGGCGATCAGCACCAGCACCGGAAAATTGCGCCCCAATAAGCCATCGTCGATCAGCAGTTTGGTCAGCCAGGGTTGCACCAGCACCAGCAACGACGCGCAGACCGACAACCCGAGCAGCCCGGCAATCGCCAGTCGATGCGGGCGCACGAAGCTGTACAGCCAACGCAACGCCGCTTGCAGGGCTTGCGGGTTCGGGCTGTCGATCAGTCGCACGATCAGGCGCTGCATCACAGGCGCAACTGTTTGAGTTTGCGGTACAGGGTCGCGCGGCTGATGCCGAGGGCGTCGGCGGCGGCCGAGACGTTGCCCTGATGCGCGTCCAGGGATTGGCGGATCAGCTCCAGTTCGTTTTCACGGATGCTGCCGGCCTGGGGGCGCTCGGTGGCGGTCAGGTCGTCGAGCATGCTGTCGGGCAAATGGTCGAGGGTGAGCACGCTGTCGCCCGCCTCGCGCATGGCCAACGCCGTGCGCAACACCATTTCTAACTGACGGATGTTGCCCGGCCAGTGATAGCCGCCGAGCAGTTTGCTCAGGTCGTCATGCAGGGTGACCGTCGGGGCGTCGAGTTTTGCCAGCAAGCGACCGACCAGACCGCTGAAATCCTCACGTTCGCGCAGGGCCGGAAGCATCACGCTGATGCCGTTGACTCGGTAGAACAGGTCTTCGCGAAAGTGTTTGTCTTCCACCAGGCGCTTTAGATCGCGGTGGGTGGCGCAGATCAGCGCGACATCGATGTCCTGCTCTTCGCCGGCACCCAGTGGCGCGACTTTGCGATCCTGCAACACCCGTAACAACCGCGCCTGCAAGGCCAGCGGCATGTCGCCGATTTCATCGAGGAACAAGGTGCCGCCGTGGGCCTGTTGCAGGCGTCCGACCATGCCGCCACGGCGGGAACCGGTGAACGCGCCTTCGCGGTAGCCGAACAGTTCCGACTCGATCAGGCCTTCAGGAATCGCCGCGCAATTCACCGCGACAAAGGGCTTGTCGCAGCGGGTGCCGGCCATGTGCAGGGCGCGGGCGATGACTTCTTTGCCGGTGCCAGTTTCGCCGAGCAGCAACACCGGCAACTCGTTGGCCAGGCCTTGGCGGGCCATGCGCAAGGCGCGGGCATAACGCACGTTGCTGCCGGCCAGGGATTCCAGATCCGGTTGCGGTTTGGCCGGTTTGGCCGTCGGGCGCGGCGTGGTGCCGACGTTGATCGAACGCTGGGGCGCGCGCAGGGTTTTGTAGAAGAATTCACCCTTGGCGGTTTGCAGGCTGCCGACGCCACCCTGTTGTAGTCGCGCCAGCAATTGCAGTCCATCGACGCCCAGAAACTCTTCGCAGCGATGCCCGACCAATGCCGAACGTTCGGCGTGCAGCAACTGACAGGCCTGGGCGCTGACCGCCAGGATCTGTCCGCCTAGGCTCACCGCCAACAGGCCCTGCCACGGGGATTCGAGGTACTGCCGACGGCTGTGGAAGGCGAGGACGATCTGGTCTGGATAGCTGGCGTTGAACACTCGGCTTTCGATCTGGCTGACCGCCATGGCCAGCAGCGCGGTGCTGTCGTGGACGCGGCCGAGGGGGCCTTCGCGGGTCAGGTCGAGGACGCCGAGGATGTCGCCTTGGGGGCAGTGAATCGGCACCGAGGTGCAGGAGAAATCGCTCAGGCGATCCAGGTAATGTTCGCCACAATCGATCAGGGTCGGCCGGGCTTCCACCAGCGCGGTGCCGAGGGCGTTGGTGCCGCGCGCGGCTTCGCTCCAGCAGGCGCCGAGGGTGATGTCTTGCAGGCCGGAGCCCTTGAGACGATCGGCCCGGCCCTCGACGGCGAGGATGGTCGCGTCGGAGTTGGCGAGGATGATCAGGCCTTCCTTGCCCTGGCGCTCGGCCAGGTAGTCGATGGCCGGCATCGCGGCGTCGATCAGCAAGCGGTTGCTCGCCAGCAATACTTCGAGGCTGGCGCTCGATTCCAGGGTCAGCTCATGCTTGCCGTTGAAATGCACGCCATGGCTGAGGCTGCGCCGCCATGAGGCATCGATTTCCGCACGCAATACGCCATCGGGGACTTCGCCTTCGAGGTGAAGCTTTTCCCGGGCCAGCCGGGCTTCCTGATGGGGTTTGGGGTGTGTTGTTTTTATGAGTGTCATCAAGCGCTCCGCAGCGGTCCGCTTTGCGCTTTTTGAAATCAGCGCCGTGGCGTCAATCTTTACGTTAACGTCAGGGCGATGGCAAGAGCCGTAGGGCGCTTGTGTTGTATCTGGGGGACCGCGTTATCGTTCTTCGCGAGCAAGCCCGCTCCCACAGGGATCGAGCGGGCCGGGGATTCGCGCTTCGCCCTGTGGTGTATCCGGGGGACCGCGTTATCGTTCTTCGCGAGCAAGCCCGCTCCCACAGGGGATCGAGTAGCCCCATGGGAATGCGCTCACCTGTGGGAGCGGGCTTGCTCGCGAAGGCGATTGACCAGACACCCTCAATCTCAGAGCTGCCACACCTCGGCATTCACAAAAAACGCCCGGGCATTATCTTCAAGGCTCTCCAGGTGATACCCGCCCTCCTGCACAATCAGGCATGGCAACCCGAGGCTGCGAATCCGCTCGCCCAGCAGCGCAAAGCCTTCCCGGGTCACCGCCACTTTGCTTTGCGGGTCCAGTTCAAAAATATCGAAGCCCAGCGACAGCACCAGTACCTCGGCGCCGAAGTCCTTCACCGCCGCAAGCGCCACCTCAAGTTGCCCGAGGAAATCCGCCTCGCTGGCGCCATGGGCCATCGGCAGATTCAGGTTGAAACCCTCCCCCGCGCCAACACCGCGCTCATCGGCAAACCCGGCGACACCGGGGTAGAAGTTGGTCGGATCGCCATGCACCGAGACGTACAGCACGTCCTCCCGATCATAGAAAATCTCTTGAATGCCCTGACCGTGATGCATGTCGGTATCCAGCACCGCCACCCGCGCAAATCCGTCGCGCAATACCTGGGCCGCCACCGCCGCGTTGTTCACATAACAGAAACCACCGGCCGCTTCGACTCGGGCATGGTGACCCGGTGGACGGCACAAGGCATACGCCGCCGGCTCGCCATCGAGCAACGCCTGGGCGCCGGCAATTGCGCTTTGCGCCGACCAATAGGCCGAGCGCCAGGTCTGCTCGCCCACCGGGCAACTGCCATCCGCCAGATAACGCGCGGCCTGCGCGAGAATCCCGCGCAGGGCGTTGGGCTCCCGGACGAAGATGTTCGACATGACTTCATCGCCCCAATCCTCGGGGATTTCCTTCCAGCGTTGATGGGCTTCCTGCAGGAACGTCAGGTATGGCGCGCCGTGGACGGCGAGCAACGGCCCGAGTCCAGCGTCGGTTGGTTGCTCGACGCTGAAGCCCAGCGAATGCGAGGCCTGCACCAGACGCTGGGCGCGCTCGGGCACTTCCTGCGGCGTGCGCATCTGCCCGCGGGAGTAGTAGCTGCGGGGATGGTGGAGCAATTGTTCGGGGTGGAAAAAACTGCGCATGGGGTGAGTACCTGTCAGTTAGTCATAGATCTTGAAACCGAGTGCGCCCTCCTGTGGGAGCGGGCTTGCTCGCGAAAGCGGTGTGTCATTCAGCATTAATGTCAACTGATCCACCGCTTTCGCGAGCAAGCCCGCTCCCACATTGGGATTGGGGTTATTCAGTGATTTCGGCGCGGGCCAGGACAGCGTTGAGCAACACGTCCGTGCCCTGGCGCACATCCTCCGGCAACACATCTTCCGCTTCGTTATGACTCAACCCGCCCACGCACGGGATAAACACCATCGCCGTCGGGCAGTACCGCGCCAGGTGAATCGCGTCGTGCCCGGCGCCGCTGACAATCGATTGCTGAGCGTAGCCCAGGGCATCCACCGCGTGCTGCACCGCCGCCACGCATTCGGCGTCGAACGGTGTGGCCGGGCTGATCCAGTGCGGGGTGATGGTCAGTTTCAAGCCGCGACCGTCGGCAATCGCCTGGAGTCGTGCGCGGACTTGCTGCTCCATCGCCTCGATCGCCTCATCACGGTGATGACGCAAATCGACGGTGAAATTCACCAACCCCGGAATGGTGTTGCGCGAAGATTTATTGATGCTCAACTCACCGACCGTGGTCAGGCCTTCCGGGGCGAAATCCGTGGCCAACACTTCAATGGTCTGGATCATCCGCGCCGCACCATAGAGGGCGTCCTTGCGCAGTGGCATCGGCGTGGTGCCAGCGTGGGCGGCCATGCCTTCGACCCGCACGTCGAGCCAGCGAATCGCCTGGCCACCGGTGACCACGCCGATGCTCTTGGCATTGTCTTCAAGGATCGGGCCTTGCTCGATGTGCGCTTCAAAGTACGCATCCACCGCGCCGCCCAACGCACGCTCGCCGGCATAACCGCTGCGTTGCAGGGCCTCGGCAACGCTGATGCCGTCGATGTCACGCACCGCCAGCGCCGCGTCCACTTTCATGATCCCGGTAAACACCGCCGAGCCGAACATCGCCGGGGTAAAGCGCGCACCTTCTTCGTTGGTCCACACCGCCACTTCCAGCGGTTTACGGGTCTGGATGCCGAGGTCGTTGAGGCACCGCACCACTTCCAGACCGGCGAGCACGCCGTAGACGCCATCGAAGCGCCCACCTTCCGGTTGGGTGTCGAGGTGGCTGCCCATCATCACCGGCGCAGCGTCCGGGTCGGTGCCTTCGCGGCGGGCGAACAGGTTGCCGATGGCGTCCACGCTCAGGCTCATGCCGGCTTCGCGGCACCAGTGGGAAAACAGTTCGCGACCGGCCTTGTCTTCATCGCTCAGGGCCAACCGGCAGCTACCGCCCCGGGCCGTGGCGCCGATTTCGGCCATGGCCATCAGGCTTGCCCACAGGCGTTCACCATTAATCTTCAACATAAATTACTCCTGGAAAACGGGGATTAAGCGTTGGCCAATTCGACGCGTTCAGCGCTGGCATGACGACGGGCAAGGGACAAGACACAGATCAGCGAAGTCGCGGCGATCAGGCTGTAGAACACCGCCAGCGGCCACCATTGGCCGGCGAACTTGTGCGCCAGCATCGTGCCGATCAGCGGCGTCAGGCCACCGGCCACGGCACCGCAAATCTGATAGGCGAGGGAGATTGCGGTGTAGCGCACCCGCGTTTCGAACATGCCGCTGACGTACCCGGCGATCACCGCGTAGAACGAGGCCATGCACACCACCGCCAGGGCGATGCCGAGGATAATCAGCGGCGCCTGGGCCGAGCTGACCAGCACGAACATCGGGTACGGCGAGGCCATCGCCAGCAGCGCCATCAGGCAAAGGAAACGCGTTGCGCCGATCTTCTCCGCGACCCACGCCGCCAACGGCTGGATGCAGAACTGAATGATCGCCACCACAAACAGGCACTCGAGGATCAGCGAGCGCGGCAATTCAAGTTGCTGGGTGGTGTAGGCGATCATGAAGGTGTTGGTGAAATACACACCAGCGATCCCGAGGGTGTTGGCGCCGATGCACAGCAGCAGCGGACGCCACGCGGTGCGCAGCACTTCCATGACCGGCGCCTGTTCCTTGCGCGAGCTCTTGCTGGCGAGTTCACGGCTGGCGAGAAACTCCGGGGATTCATTCACACCGAGACGAATTGCCAGACCCACGATCAGCAACAACGAACTGGCGAGGAACGGCAAGCGCCAGCCCCAGCTCATCAAGTCGGCTTCCGGCAAACAAGTGACCGCGCTGAAGGCCAGCAGCGACAGGATCAACCCCGCCGGGCTGCCCAGTTGCGCGAAGGAGGCGAAGAAATTGCGTCGACCTTTCGGCGCATGCTCGCCCGCCATCAACACCGCCCCGCCCCACTCGCCACCAACGGCGATGCCCTGGACGATGCGCAGCAAGATCAGCAACACCGGCGCGGCGACGCCGATTTGTGCGTAGGTTGGCAGCAAACCAATGCACACCGTGACCACACCCATCATCAGCAAGGTGATGATCAATGACTTCTTGCGCCCGATGCGGTCGCCGATATGGCCAAAGATAATCCCGCCCAGTGGTCGCGCAAAAAAGCCCACGGCGAAGGTGCCGAACGCGGCCATGGTGCTGAACAGTTTGTCATCGGAAGGGAAGAACAGCGCGCCGAACACCAACGCAGCGGCGGTGGCGTAGATGTAAAAGTCATACCACTCGATCATGGTGCCGATGAAGGCTGCGGCTGCCGCACGGCGCGGCTGGGGCGAAGCTTGGGGCTTCATAGGTCGGGCTCCTTTGATTGTTTTTTTGGCAGGAGGAAATCGGAGGCATCAAGGCACTCTGGCGGCGCCTGTCTTGGGGTTGATTTATCGTCTCGGGGCTATGATTAGTCAATTTTCTATTTATTATGCAGACTATTACGCCAGCTTATAATCGAGAGCCCCATGGCCGAACGCGAAGTGCAACGCCTGCTCAATGACCGCCTCGACTGGAACCTGTTGCGCACCTTCCGGGTGATCGGCCAGGAGCTGAGCATCAGCCGTGCCGCTGCGCGCCTGCACCTGACGCAACCGGCGGTGAGCCAGGCGTTGAAGCGCCTGGAAGAACAACTGGGCAGGCAACTGATCGCCCGTCGCGGGCCACGGTTTGCCCTGACTGAAGTCGGTGAGCAGATTTTCGAACTGGCCGGGGAAATCTACGGGCAAATGTCGCAAGTCAGCAGCGTGCTGGAGCAACCGGCCGATGAAGTGATCGGCAAGGTGCGGCTGTTGATCATCAGCCGGATCTACTCCGAGCGTTTCGATGACTTCCTCGCCGACTTCCATCGCCAGCATCCGCGGGTGGATCTGGAGGTCGATGTGATGCGCAGTTCCGACATCGTCAGCGCCTTGCAGGAGAAAACCGCGACCCTCGGTTTGAGCCTCAATCGTCGCCCGCAACCGCGCCTGGAACAGCGGCTGTTCCTGCGTCAGCGCTATGCGTTTTTCTGCGGCAAGCACCACGCACTATTCGGACAGCAGGACGTCGCCGAAGGGGATTTGCAGCGCGAGAATTTCGTCAGTTTCACCAGCGACCAGATTGGCGGCATGCTCTCGCCGCTGACTATTTTTCGTGATCAGCAGGGTTTCAGCGGGCGCATCGTGGCGTCGTCGCCGAGCCTGGAAGAAGTCCGGCGATTGGTGATCGCCGGGTTCGGTATCGGCTGTTTGCCCGAGCACGTGGTGGCGGCGGATGTCGATGCCGGATTGCTCTGGCGCCTACCGCCCCACGAAGGGATTGCCGATGTGGACATTCATTTGCTGTGGAACCGCGAGCAGCGCATGAGCCGCGCGGAGACTTTGTTTATTGAGAGCTTGCAGGCGTGCCTGACGGCCTAAACGCGTAACACCTGCGCAACCGGCTCGCCTGAACGCAATCGCTCAAGCAGGCGTGGTTCGGCGTAATCGGAAGCCAGGGCTTGATCAATCACAGCGGCAGCCGCTGGCCAATCGAGAAACAGCACGCCGTTGTCGTCCGCCAGAACCAAATCCCCAGGGTTTACCGTGACGCCAGCGCAGTGGATCGGCTGATTAATCTGACTGTCGCCGCGACCGTGCAGCTTGGTCGTCAGCACACTAGTGCCGCGAGCGAACGCCGGCAATCCGGCTTCGCGCAGTTCCAGCAGATCGGTGACCGCGCCGTCCACCACAATCCCCACGGCACCGGCGCAGCTCGCCGCGCAACTGGTCACCGCGCCGACCGGAGCGTGTCGCCAGTCGCCACCGGTGTCGATCACCAGCACATCGCCGGGCTTGATCAGCGCCAAGGCCTGGTTGACCGCGATGGCATCGGCGCCGACCAGTTTCAGGGTCAGCGCACGACCGACCACTTTCACATTCGGCACCATGGCCCGCAGTTGCGAATCGGCGAAGCCTTCCTCCAGAAAATGCCCGAGGGTTGGAAAGCTCACGGCTTTTAGTTGCTCGATCAGTTTTGACTCATCCATTCTGCGGCTCCTTCGTAATCAACTCGGCGACACAATCGATTTCCAGCGACACGCCCCACAGCGCCACGCACACGGTGGTGCGAGCCGGCGGCGCATGGCCGAGGAATTCGCGATACACGGCGTTGAAGGGTTCGAGGTGCGCCGGGGCGGTGAGGTAGGCGTTGACCTTGATCACATGGCTGAAATCCGACCCGGCTTCAATCAGGATCGCCTCCAGGTTGCGCAAGGTTTGGCGCACTTGTTCGGTGAAATCGGCGGGTTGATCATCAAGGTCGCTTTGAGCCGGAATCTGCCCGGCGGTGAAAACCAGATGACCGCTGACCACCGCTTGAGAGTAAGGCCCGACCGGGCCGATAAAGCCTGGGGCGGATTGAATTCTGCGCATGCTGTCGAGCTCCTTTCAGGCTGCTGCGGATTTGAAGGGTTTGTTCGGCGCATCGGCGGTTTTTTCAACCGGGATTTCACTGATGTCGCGCTTGAAGGTCTCGGTCAGCAGCAACAGCGCCAGCAACGAAATCAACGCCGCGCCGATCATGTACCAGGCCACCGAAGACCCTTTGCCGGTTGCCGCCAGCAATGCCGTGGTGACAATCGGCGTCGCCGCACTGCCGAGCAGGCCGGACAACATGTAGCTGATCGACAACCCCGAGTAGCGCACCCGTGTGCCGAACAACTCGGCGAGGAAGGTCGCGATCGGCCCGTAGTTGGCGGCGAACGCGGTCATCAACAGCAGGTAGCCGAAGATCACCAACGGCAGCTCCTTGGTGTCCATCAACCAGAACATCGGGAACGCCACCAGGGCTTCCGCGACGATGCCGGCGACGATGATCGGCTTGCGTCCGTAGCGGTCCGACAGCGCGCCAAACACCGGCAACATGACGATGCACCAGGCGCAGGACAGCAACACCACACCGAGCATGGTGCTGCGGCTGAAGCCCAGATTCTGCGTGCCGTAAGTCAGGCCGAACGCGACGATGATGTTGAACGAAGCCCCGGTCGACATGGTGGCGATGCCGCCCAGCACCACTTGCTTCCAGTATTTGCGAAAGACTTCCGCCAGGGGCATTTTCACCTGCACTTCGGCTTCCTTGACCTTGTTAAAGGCCGGGGTTTCAGCGATGTTCAAGCGGATGTACAAGCCCACGGCGATCAACAACACGCTGGCCAGGAACGGGATGCGCCAGCCCCAGGCCAACAAGTCTTCCGGGGACAGGTACGCAGCGATCAACAGGAACGCCAGGTTGGCGATCATGGTCCCGGCCGGCACGCCGATCTGCACCCACGAGCCGTACAAACCACGCTTGTTGGCCGGCGCATGTTCCACCGCCATCAGCACCGCCCCGCCCCACTCGCCGCCCAGCGCCAGGCCTTGAATCACCCTGAGCAACAGCAACAGGATCGGCGCCCAGATGCCGATGGCCGCGTAGTTGGGCAACAGACCAATGGCGAAAGTCGCGGCACCCATGGTCAGCAGCGAAATCAGCAACATCGACTTGCGTCCCAGTTTGTCGCCGAAATGCCCGAACAAAGCCGCGCCGACGATGCGCGCCAGATACGCCGAGGCGAACGTGCCGAAGGCCAGCAATGTGCCGATCAACGGCACGAAATCCGGGAAGAACACTTTGTTGAACACCAGCGCCGAAGCGGTGGCGAAGACAAACAAGTCGTACCATTCCACGGTGGTGCCGATGACACTGGCCACGGCGACTTTTTTCATGCTGATTGCCACTTCCGGCGGTGCGCCGGACTTTTCTGCGGACGATAGATCGCTCATCACTGACTCCAGGAATTGGTTTAATTGTTTTTTACTGGCAGTAAATCGTTTAAGAGTGAGGGATTGTTGTTATGCCTCGCCCAACTCAGTGGGCGCGTTTGTTGTTAGTAACCGAGTGTTCGGTCGGCGCAATTCAATAGCGGTTCATCGGCGTTCAAGCGGCGGAAGTTCTCCGCGACTTGTTCGGCGATACAGTCGTGGGACGCGGCCGAGGCCATGTGTGGCGTGACGGTGACGCCGGGCATGCGCCAGAGACGATGATCGACTGGCAGCGGTTCTTGTTCGAATACATCCAACAAGGCGCCGCGCAGTTTTCCTTGTTTCAGGGCTTGTTCGAGGTCGTCGATATTCAAGTGACCGCCGCGACCACAATTGACCAACGCGGCGCCATTCGCCAGATGTTCAAAAGTGCTATTACCGAGAATGCCGCGAGTCTCGCTGGTCAGCGGCAACAGGTTGATCAGCAACTCGACGCCATCGAGAAACGGGTTCAGTTGTTCGGCACCGGCGAAGGTCTGGACACTGTTCAGATCCTTGCGACGACGCGCCCAGCCACGAACGTCATAACCGGCGGCGGCCAGGTCCTCGGCAATTGCGCTGCCCAACGAACCCAGCCCCATGACTCCGACCTTGAACTGCCCCGCCGCCCGTTGCAGCGGTCGTTCCCAATGCTGTTGGCGCTGCTGTTCCAGCACCTGATCGAAGCCACGGTGATAGTGAATCACCGCCCAGCGCACGTACTCGGTCATCCCTTGACGGTGGCCGGGATCGACCACTCGACACACCGGCAAGTCCGGGCACGACGAGTCATGTTCCAGGTGATCGATACCGGCGGCCACCGAGTGGATCACTTGCAGGTTCGGCAATGCCGCGAGGCTGCCCGGCAACGGAAACCAGCACGCGGCGATTTGCGCATTTTTGGCCAGCGGATCATCCGCCAGCACGGTGTTGAGTTGCGGCGCGCTGCGGGCAAACGCGGCTTGCAGTTGTTTGAGCAACAGGGTGTCGCGGGACAGCAGGACCACGGTATTCATGAAAGATAGGACTCGCGCTGGGATTCGATCAGGGTCAGTGCGGCCTCCCAGGCCAGGTCGATGATGTTGTCCTGTTCATCACGGTCAAACTGTTCGGCGGTGTGGGCGCAGACTTCCGGCGACGGGTAATGCAACGCCGAACCACCGGCCAGCGCGGCCACTTGCGCCTGACAGGCACGCTCCAGAAAGTGGATTTCCTGGAACGCCTGGGCCACGCCGGAGCCGCCGACCAGCAAACCATGATTGCGCAGGATCATCGCCCGGTGCGGTCCCAGATCAGCGATCAAACGCTCGCGCTCATCCAGCGACAGCGCGATGCCTTCGTAGGTGTGATAGGCCAACTTGCCGTAGAACTTCAGCGCGTGTTGACTGATCGGCAACAAACCCTGCTTCTGCGCTGCGACTGCCATGCCCGCTGCGGTGTGGGTGTGGATCACGCAGTTCAGATCCGGGCGGGCCATGTGGATCGCCGAGTGAATAACGAACCCAGCGGCGTTGACCCGATGCCCTGCGTATTCGGGATCGACATTGCGCCCGTCCTGATCAATGCGCACCAGGTCTGAGGCGCGCATGCGGTCGAAAATCACCCCGTAGCGATTGATCAGGAAATGATGCTCAGGCCCTGGAATGCGCAGGGTGATGTGGGTGTCGATCAGGTCGGTCATGCGAAAGTGCGCGACCAGCCGATACAGTGCCGCCAGTTCGCAACGGGCTTGCCATTCAACCGGGTCGATGTGTGCAGGTTTACTCACGAATACACCTCTTTAGCAGCGTGGGTGGCGACCGGGTTGGCGCGCAGGCGGGCCAGGCCGCAAACACCGATCAAGGACAGGGCCGAGAGCAAGGTGAAGAACACCGCCAGCGGCCACCATTGTCCGGAAAACTTGCTCGCCAGCAGGGTGCCGATCAGCGGCGTGGTGCCGCCGGCCAGGGCGCAGCTCAACTGGTAAGCGATGGAAATCCCCGAGTAGCGCAGGTGCACCGGGAACGCCTGGGTCATGTACCCGGCAATCACCGCGTACAGCGCCGAGAGGATCACCACCGCCAACGCAATGCCGACGGTCATCAGCACAATGTTTTGCGTGCCGACCAGCAGGAACATCGGGTACGGCGTGACCATGCACAGCAGCGCGACGAGTTTGAGGAAGCGGCCTTCGCCGATGCGTTCGGCCAGCAGTGCCGAGAGCGGTTGCGAGAGCAACTGAATGACGGTCACCAGAAACAGGCAGTCGAGGATCGTCGAGCGCGCGATGCCTTGGTATTGGGTGACGTAGGTGATCATGAAGGTGTTGGTGAAGAAGAACCCGGCCGAACCGATGGTCACGGCGGCAGCGGCGAAGAGGATCTGCCGCCAGCAGGTGCGGATCACGTCCTTCACCGGGTATTTCGCGGTTTCATTGTTGTCCCGGGCCTTGGCGAACTCCGGGGATTCATGCACGCCGGAACGGATCATCAGGCCGACCATCATCAGCACACCGCTGGCGAGGAACGGCAGGCGCCAGCCCCAGGCGAGGAAGTCTTCCGGCTCAAGGGAGGTCACCAGACGAAAGGCAATCAACGCCAACAGCAAACCCGCCGGGCTGCCGAGTTGGGCGAACGAGGCGTAGAAGGTTTTGCGCTTGGCCGGAGCGTGCTCGCTGGCCATCAGCACCGCCCCGCCCCACTCGCCGCCGACGGAAATCCCCTGGATCAGGCGCAACACGATCAAACCGACCGGCGCCCAGATGCCGACGCTGGCGTAGCTTGGCAACAAACCGATGCCGGCGGTGGCCAGGCCCATCAGCGCCATGGTCACCAGCAGCATTTTCTTGCGGCCCAGGCGATCCCCCAGGTGACCGAAGACCATGCCGGCCATGGGGCGGGCGATGAAGCCGACGGCGAAACTGCCGAAGGCGGCCAGGGTGCTCATCACCGGGTCACTGCTGGGAAAGAACACTTGCCCGAGCACCAGCGCTGCCGCGGTGGCGTAGATGTAGAAGTCGTAGAACTCGATGGTCGTGCCAATGAAGGCAGCGGCCGCGGCGCGTCGCGGTTGAGGGGTAGTGTGCATGCAAGGACCCTGTGTATTTATAGTTTTGGGCAGGTACTGAAGGCTGTTTACGGTTGCACTCTGTGGCGCTTGTGGGCTTTATCGCTTCCGTGCCAGGATTAGTCAATTTTCAAATTCTTATCTTTACTATTAGCTGTGCTACTACATGGACTTGTCATGACTTCAACTAACCCTTGGGTCGGCCGGCGCTTTTTGAATGATCGTCTCGACTGGAACCTGCTGCGCACCTACCTAGTGATCGGCCAGGAAGGCAGCATGAGCCGCGCCGCTGCGCGTTTGCACATCACCCAGTCAGCGGTCAGCCAGGCGCTGAAACGTCTGGAAGAACAATTGGAATGTGTGTTGATTGCCCGCAGCGGGCGGCGCTTTGATCTGACGGAAACCGGGGAAGAAGTCCTGCGTATCGCGGCGGATATCTACGGCGATATTTCCCGTTTGGGCACGGTGGTAGAAAGTCGGCATGACGATGTGGTGGGCAAGATTCGCATCCTCACCGTCAGCGGCGTGCAGGCGCGGCACTACGATGAATTCCTCGCGGACTTCCATGAAACCCACCCGAAAATCGAGCTGGAAGTCGAGGTGATGGGCAGCTCGAACATCATCAGTTCGTTGCTGCAAAAGACCGCGACCATTGGCGTTGGGCTGTGCCGACTACCCCAGCCACGGCTGGAGCAACGGGTGCTGTTCCGCGAGCGTTATGCGTATTTTTGCGGCCAGCGTCATCGGCTGTTCGGGCAGGAGAACCTGCCCCTGGAACAGCTAGCGGCGGAGAACTTCGTGAGCTTCACCAGCGATCAACTGGGCGGCAATCTTTCGCCTCTGACGCTGTTTCGCGACGAGCAAGGCTTTACCGGCAAGATCGTCGCCTCCTCCACCAGTTTCGAAGAGATTTACCGCTTGATCTGCGCAGGGTTCGGGATTGGTTGTTTGCCGGTGCACTTGGTGCGGCGAGATGTCGAGCAGGGCTTGCTCTGGCGTTTGCCGCCGGAAGACGGCGTGGTGGATTTCGATATCCAGCTGCTGTGGAATCGCGAACAGAAGATGACTCAGGCGGAAACGGTGTTCCTGGAGAGCTTCCAGCACATGCTCAGCATCCGTGAGCCTGTGCTGTGAAGCCTCTCGGGTTTAGACGTGGGGATCGCCCGGTGGTTTGGCGGGCGTGGCGTATTGCGGCTTGAGATGGCCGTCCTGGTCGAGTAGCCAGGCGTCCATGATCTGCCGCACCACAGGACCGGCAACGCGACCACCGGCCTCGCCGTTTTCGATCATCACCGAAATGACAATCTTCGGATGTTCGGCCGGGGCGAAACCGACGAACAGTGCGTTGTCGCGGTTACGCTCCAGGGTTTTCGCCCGGTTGTAACGCTCGCCCTGCTTGATCGCCACCACCTGCGCGGTACCACTCTTGCCGGCGATGCGGTATTGGGCACCCACCGCCGCTGCCCGGGCAATCCCGCGCGCGTCGTGCATCACCATCTGCATGCCGTGGTTGACCTGTTCCCAATCACGCGGATCCTTGAGCAGGATGTTCGGCATCGGGTTCTCGTCCACTGGCGCTACGCCGTCGACGGTCTTGGCCAGGTGCGGTCGGTTCCACACGCCTTTGTTGGCAATCAACGCGGTGGCCTGGGCCAGTTGCAATGGCGTGACCTGCATGTAGCCCTGACCGATGCCGAGGATCACGGTTTCGCCAGGGAACCACGGCTGACGGCGGGTCGCGCGTTTCCAGGCCTGGGATGGCATCAGACCGGCAGACTCTTCGAACATGTCCAGGGACACTTTCTCACCGAGCCCGAACATCGCCATGTAGTCGTGCAGCCGGTCGATGCCGAGCTTGTGCGCCAGGTCGTAGAAGTAGGTGTCGTTGGAGCGCATGATCGCCGCGTCCATGTCCACCCAGCCATCGCCGCTGTGGTTCCAGTTGCGGTATTTGTGATCGAAGTCCGGCAGTTGGTAGTAACCGGGGTCGAAGACGCGGGTCTGTGGAGTGACCACGCCGGAATCGAGGCCAGCAATCGCTACTTCCGGCTTGATGGTCGAGCCCGGCGCATAGAGGCCGCGCAGGACGCGGTTGAACAGCGGCCGGTCGATGGAGTCGTGCAGCGCCGCGTATTCCTTGAAGCTGATGCCGGTCACGAACATGTTCGGGTCGAAGCTTGGCTTGCTGACCATGGCCAGCACTTCGCCAGTCGACGGATCGAGGGCGACCACCGAGCCACGGCGATCTCCCAGGGCATCCTCGGCGGCTTCCTGAAGGTGAACGTCCAGGCTCAGGACGATATTTTTGCCGGGTGTCGGATCGGTGTGCTTGAGTACGCGCAACACGCGGCCCTGGGCGTTGGTTTCGACTTCTTCGTAACCCACGTGGCCGTGCAACTCGGACTCGTAGAATTTTTCGATACCGGTCTTGCCGATGGATTGGGTGCCGCGATATTCCACCCCATCCAGGGCCTTGGATTCTTTCTCGTTGATGCGACCGACGTAACCGATCGAGTGCGCAAAATGCGCGCCCATCGGGTAGTGGCGAACGAACTGCGGCTCGACATCCAGCCCCGGCAGGCGGAATTCGTTGACCGCGAGGACGGCGATCTGCTGTTCGGTGAGTTCGTAGAACAAAGTCACCGGGACGAACGGGTGCCGAGCCTGTTTCATGGCCTTGTCGAACAACGTGCGGTCTTCAGACGGCAGGTGCAGGAGGTTGACCACCTCGTCCAGCTCTTCTTTGACGTCGGAGGCGCGTTCGCGGGTGATGGTCAGGTTGAAACTGGGACGGTTGTCCGCCAGGACCACGCCATTGCGGTCATAGATCAGCCCTCGGGTCGGGGTGATTGGCAAAACGTGGACGCGGTTGTTTTCGGAGATGGTCGAGTGGTAATCGAATTCGACCACTTGCAGCACGTACATGCGCACTACCAGCGCGCAAGTGATGGCGACCACAAACAAGGCGCAGGCCATCAGTCTTTTATTGACCAGGCGCGTCTCTTTTTCGTGATCCTTGATCGGTATCGGTTCGGGCATTTCTGCAGCAGCTCTTTGACTATGAAGGGGGGCCGATCCTCGGCGTTGTCATCAGTCCATTAAAAAACGAGCTGCACCATACCAAAAATGACGCCGGCACTTTAGCGCGATTTCCTCGAACGGTTGTCCTTGAGGGCCAAAACGACGGTCGGACGTGTTGAGCGATGTAATGTACTCGTGCGTTTTACTCAAGATTGATATTCCCATTCATGCATTTTTCTTGCAGATAGGCCTATGGATACTGGGTGCATGACATTCCCTTTCTGGAGTTTTTTATGCACTCGCGTTTTCAACGATTACTGGGCTCGAACGGGTTTTCCATTGGGCTTGAATTGCCGCTGGATAACGATTGGTCCAGCGATGACCAGCGACTACGAACGGCTGAGGGCAGGCCTTTCGGCGTTCCCGATCTGAAGCAGCATGCGGCGATGGCACGTTTGGCCGACAAGGCCGGGTTTAGCGCCCTGTGGGTGCGCGATGTACCGGTTTATGACCCGAATTTCGGCGATGCGGCCCAGGTGTTTGAAGTCTTTTCGTACCTGGGTTATTTGGCGGGGATCACTGACAACATTATGTTGGGGACGGCTGCGGTGGTGCTGCCCTTGCGTCAACCCTGGCTGACGCTCAAGGCTGCCAACAGTGTCGATGAACTGAGTGACGGACGCTTGCTCCTTGGCGTGGCCAGTGGTGACCGTCCGATGGAATATCCATTGTTTGGCGTGGATTACGCTCAGCGCGGCGAGATCTTTCGCGATACGGTTGAGTTGTTGCGTAGCCAGGGTGAAGGTCGCTTGCCTGAGGGTGCGCGGTTGCTGCCTGAGCGTGATCAGGCGGTGCCGCTGCTGGTGGCGGGGCTTGGCCAGCAGTCTCCGGCCTGGATTGGTGAGCATATGGACGGTTGGCTCGCCTACCCTGGAACGCCGGATGAGCATCGTCGTCGAGTCGGGTTATGGCGAGAAGTCGGTGGTGATAAGCCTTACATCAGCTTTGTTCATTTGGATCTGGAGGCGAATCCGTATGCGCCGATGCGACGTGTGCGTTTCGGTGGGAGTTGCGGGCGGCTTGCATTGATTGATGAGCTTCAGGCTTTGCGTGATGCAGGTGTGCAGCATGTGGGCCTGCATATGCGTCGTAGCGAACGACCGGTGGCGGAAGTGATTGAGGAGATCGCGGAACACGTACTGCCGATGTTTCACTGACGGTGCGGTGTTGGTAACCAGGGATGGCCATTGGGCTGTCCCTTTTTTATCGCCACTTTTCTGCAGGAAAAACAAAACCCCTACCTGCATACGCAGATAGGGGTTTCGGAATTTAATCTTGACGATGACCTACTCTCACATGGGGAAACCCCACACTACCAT
>NZ_JBIWEL010000036.1:0-66836 GCF_044762525.1 Pseudomonas sp. NPDC096950
TCACCGTGATGAACGAGTCCTACCAGCAGCCAGCCATGCCGGCCGGTGTCGAGGAAGGCATCATCAAGGGCATGTACCTGCTCGAGGAAGACACCCGCGAAGCGGCGCACCACGTTCAGCTGATGGGCTCCGGCACCATCCTGCGCGAAGTCCGCGAAGCGGCGAAGATCCTGCGCGAAGAGTTCAACATCGGCGCTGACGTATGGAGCGTTACCAGCTTCAACGAACTGCGTCGCGACGGCCTGGCCGTCGAGCGCACCAACCGTCTGCACCCTGGCCAGAAGCCGAAGCTGAGCTACGTCGAAGAGTGCCTGAACGGCCGTAAAGGTCCGGTCATTGCCTCCACCGACTACATGAAGCTGTTCGCCGAACAAATTCGTCAGTGGGTCCCGTCCAAGGAATTCAAAGTCCTGGGCACCGACGGTTTCGGTCGCAGTGACAGCCGTAAAAAGCTGCGTCACTTCTTCGAAGTCGACCGTCAATTCGTGGTGTTGGCAGCCCTGGAAGCCTTGGCTGACCGTGGTGATATCGAACCTAAGGTGGTGGCCGAGGCTATCGTCAAGTTCGGGATCAACCCGGAAAAACTCAACCCACTGGACTGCTGAGGAGACAATCTGTGAGCGAACTCATTCGAGTACCTGACATCGGCAGCGGTGAAGGTGAAGTAATCGAACTTTTTGTGAAGGTCGGCGACCGTATCGAAGCCGACCAGAGCATCCTGACGCTTGAGTCGGACAAGGCGAGCATGGAGATTCCTGCTCCCAAGGCCGGCGTCGTCAAAAGCCTGAAAGTGAAAATCGGCGATCGCCTGAAAGAAGGCGACGAACTGCTGGAGCTGGAAGTCGAAGGTGCCGCTGCTGCGGCCCCTGCGCCTGCCGCTGCTGCACCGGCTGCCAAGGCTGAAGCGGCACCGGCGGCTGCACCTGCCGCCGCTGCACCTGCTCCAGCCGCCGCGCCGGCTGCTGCAACCACCCAGCAAGTGCACGTGCCAGACATCGGTTCGTCGGGCAAGGCCCAGATCATCGAGATCCAGGTCAAGGTCGGCGACACCGTCGAGGCTGATCAATCGCTGATCACCCTGGAATCCGACAAGGCAAGCATGGAAATTCCATCGCCTGCCGCTGGCGTGGTCGAAAGCATCAGCGTCAAGTTGAACGACGAAGTCGGCACCGGCGACCTGATCCTGGCGTTGAAAGTGGCGGGTGCTGCGGCCCCTGCTGCGGCCGCACCAGCCCAGGCTGCTGCACCTGCTGCCGCCGCTGCTCCAGCGCCAACCGCTGCGGCTCCGGCTGCACCGGTTGCCGACACGGTCCAGGACATTCACGTCCCGGACATCGGTTCGTCGGGCAAGGCCAAGATCATCGAAGTACTGGTCAAGGCTGGCGACACCGTCACCGCCGACCAGTCGCTGATCACCCTGGAATCCGACAAGGCGAGCATGGAAATTCCATCGCCCGCCGCTGGCGTGGTGGAAAGCGTTTCCATCAAGCTGGATGACGAAGTCGGTACTGGCGACCTGATCCTGAAGCTGAAAGTCAAAGGCGTTGCGCCGGCCGCTGCTCCAGCACCTGCCGCTGCTGCCCCGAGCGCGCCTGCTCCAGCCGCCGCTGCTCCGGCTGCCGCACCGGCTCCGGCAGCACCTGCTGCGGCACCCGCCAAGCCAGGTGCCAAGGTTCACGCCGGCCCGGCAGTACGCCAACTGGCCCGTGAATTCGGCGTCGAGCTGAGCGCGGTCAGCCCAAGCGGCCCGCACGGTCGTGTGCTGAAAGAAGACGTGCAGGTTTACGTCAAAGCCATGATGCAGAAGGCCAAGGAAGCACCGGCCGCTGGCGGCGCAACCGGCGGCGCGGGCATCCCGCCGATTCCGGTCGTGGACTTCAGCCGCTTCGGCGAAACCGAAGAAGTGCCGATGACTCGCCTGATGCAAATCGGCGCGTCGAGCCTGCACCGCAGCTGGTTGAACATCCCGCACGTGACTCAGTTCGATTCGGCTGATATCACCGACCTGGAAGCATTCCGCATCGCGCAGAAAGCCGTTGCAGAGAAGGCCGGCGTCAAGCTGACCATCCTGCCGCTGCTGCTCAAGTCGTGCGCGCACCTGCTCAAGGAACTGCCGGACTTCAACAGTTCGCTGGCGCCAAGCGGCAAAGCGATCATCCGCAAGAAATACGTGAACATCGGCTTCGCGGTCGACACCCCGGATGGCCTGCTGGTACCGGTCATCAAGAACGTCGACCAGAAGAGCTTGTTGCAACTGGCTGCCGAAGCCGCCGTGCTGGCTGCCAAGGCCCGCGACAAGAAGCTCACCGCTGACGACATGCAAGGCGCCTGCTTCACCATTTCCAGCCTCGGCCACATTGGCGGCACCGGCTTCACGCCGATCGTCAACGCGCCGGAAGTGGCGATCCTCGGTGTTTCCAAGGCAACCATCCAGCCAGTCTGGGACGGCAAAGCCTTCCAGCCGAAACTGATGCTGCCACTGTCGCTGTCCTACGATCACCGTGTGATCAACGGCGCCGCTGCTGCACGCTTCACCAAGCGTCTGAGCGATCTGCTGGCGGACATCCGCACCATCCTGCTGTAACACCGACGGCCCTCCTTCACCGGAGGGCCTGTCGCGTTCCACGATTTCCGAGCGCCACGCTCGTACCTCAACCCCGCCAATTTGGCGGGGCTTTTTTTGCCTTGAAAAAAGTGCCTGCCACCTTCCTACAGTCGCGGCTGACTTCGCCCACAACTTGGGTCCACTTCGGCTCGATATTTTTTGCCGGCCAATAACTAGGCTTAGTTGCATAAAGTTCAGCGTGAACTTTGACACTCTCAATCGCTTAGTTAGCACTACTTCGAATGGATTCGAATATGTTCAAACCGACTGTCGGTCCGATTATTGGCCACACTACAACTCATCACGCGCGCATTTTCTTGCGGGGAGATATTCAAGATGGCGCCCTGGTATTTGCCGGCATCCGTTATCGACGAGCGGGCGACGAACGCTGGACTAAAGGCGTGTTTGCCAAACTGTCGCGCCTGAGGGACATGTGCGATGTCATTGCGTTAAATCACCTGGCTGAAGACACCGCGTACGAATACCAGGCCGGTTGGTTCAGCCCCATGAGCCCGGTGCATACCGTGGAAACCGTGCAGGAACTACCGCTGCAATGGCCACGGGAGATTTATCGCTTTCGTACCTGCTCCAGCAAAGCCACCCTGCCCCGCGCCTACGTCGTGGGGTCGTGCCGTTATCTGCGCATGACCGCCGGTATTGCGTCGGCGCCGCATCTGGGCGACCGGATCTTCGCGTCGATCACGCAACTGGCGAAACAGACCGACCCGCCGATCAGCGCGATGCTGATGACCGGCGACCAGATCTACGTCGATGACTTGAACCGCATTGCGCCCGACCGGGAATATAAAGAGATCCTCAACAAGTATCGCGCGGCTTTTTCGCAGCCCAACATCAGTAAGTTGATGGCAGGGACGCCGACTTACATGATCCTTGATGACCATGAAATCGAAGACAACTGGCCGGCCAATAAAAGTAAAAACGATGATTACTTGTATAAAAATGCCATCTCGGCCTATGAACTCTATCAAGCCAGTCACAGCCCGGCGCATGAACTACTGGCCGACGGGCAAATAATTCGCCAGGCGGAACAGTATTGGTATCAGTTTGCCGAAGGCGATATCGAATGGTTTGTTACGGATAGTCGGACCCGACGCAATTTGTCCGCTGATGATCGACGCATCCTTGATGAAGAGCAGGAGCAAGCGTTGCTCAAATGGCTGATCCATAGCCCGGCGCGGGTCAAGTTCGTGGTCACCAGCGTGATGTTCTACCCCGACCGCAAAAAACTCGGCGACGATGCCTGGAAGGCGTTCCCGGAACAACGCCTGCGGTTGCTGGAGACCATTCGTACACAACGCATCCAGAACGTCGTCTTCGTTTCTGGCGATGTCCACGGCTCACTCACCAGTCGTCTGACCCACAGCGAGGATCCGGACTTCGAGGTTCACACCGTCATTTCATCGCCGCTGTGCAATAGCATGCTGCTGCCGTATGCCCGGGAATCGACGTTCATTCTTGATCAGCCACTGGCGCGGACGGCGGCCGGGGAGTATCGGCATGAGCTGACCAGTAAGGTGGTGAGTCAGGATAATTTTGCGCATTTGGTGGTTGAGGCGGAGCAGATCCGCGTCAATTACCACGATCGGGGTGGAGAGCTTTTGCAGTCGGTCAGTATTCCATTGCGTTAAAAAGTCAAAAGATCGCAGCCTTCGGCAGCTCCTACGCGCCTGTGGGCGCTGCCGCAGGCTGCGATCTTTTCCGGCTTACACCATTACTTTCAGCCCGCCACTGGAGAAATCCCCCCTCCTGCCGACATATTCTTATAGCACTTGGCCTTCATGTCTCTTGTCAGTCGGTGCCGCAATGATGCAACCTTGCCGCAGGCAACAGTTAAGAGGGCGAGAGCCCGGCGCGATCAGCATATTCGAAGCGAGTTTCCCTCCATGAAAAGCCAACCCGATGCCGCCAGCCGTATGGTGGCCGAGGTAGTGACGCAGTTGCCTGTGCCCTCGCGGCTCGGCATGCTGCGTTTCGAACGGCTGAATGAAGCTAGCTGGGCGCTGTTGTTTCTCGATCCCAATTGCGAGCGACAGTTCGGCCTGCCGGCGGTGGAGCTCTGTGCCCTGGTCGGTTCGCCCTACGCCAGCCTGATGGAGCCCGAAGCGCGCTATCAACTGCATGACACGATCCAGCTGCAACTCGCCGACAGCCCGCATTACCTGATCCGCTACACCCTGCACACCGCCGCTGGCACCTTGAGCCTGCTGGAACTCGGCGAAGCCTACAAACAACACAATCGACACCTGCTGCGCGGCTACCTGATGGTGGTGGACGGCTTGTTCGACGGTGAGCCGCTGGTGCCTGCGCTGGACCTGGAAACCCAGAACTCACGGCTGCAAATCGCCCTGGAACTCAACCAGCGTGCCCAGCAGGAACAATTGCAGCACCTGGACCGGGTGCGTGCCCAACAAGATTTGATCCTGCTGTTGACCCGCCAGCGCTACAGCACAGGCAACTCCCTGCAAGAAGCCGCCGAGCTGATCACCCGCTGCGCCTGCGATATCTACGAAATCGACTGTGCCAGCCTGTGGAACCTCGAAGGCTCGACCCTGGTGCCGATCTCGGCTTATCATCGCGCGACTCAGGAATACCTGATGCCGGAGCCGATCGACGCCAGCAGCTTCCCCGATTACCTCGACGCCCTGCACACCAGTCGCGCCATCGATGCCCACAACGCCATCCGCGACCCGCGCACCCGGGACATGGCCGAGAGTCTGCGCCCGCGTGACGTCAACGCCATGCTCGACGCCAGTATCCGCGTCGATGGCCAGGTGGTCGGCGTGTTGTGCCTGGAGCAGACCGGTGCGACCCGCGCCTGGCAGTCGGACGAAATCGCCTTCGCCGGTGAGCTGGCGGACCAGTTCGCACAGGTCATCAACAACCACAACCGCCGCACCGCCACCAGCGCCCTGCACCTGTTCCAGCGTGCGGTCGAGCAAAGTGCCAACGCCTTTTTGCTGGTCAATTGCGACGGCGTGGTCGAATACGTCAACCCGAGCTTCACCGCGATCACCCAGTACAGCACCGAAGAAGTCCACGGCCAGCGGCTGTCGGAACTGCCGGCGCTGGAAAACCTCAGTGAACTGCTGTTCGACGCGCCCTCGGCGCTGGCCAAGAGCAACAGCTGGCAGGGCGAATTCAAGAGCCGACGCAAAAACCTGGAACCCTACTGGGGCCAGTTGTCGATCTCCAAGGTCTACGGCGACAACCGCGAGCTGACGCATTACATCGGCATCTACGAAGACATCACCCAGACCAAGCTTGCGCAGCAGCGCATCGAGCGCCTGGCCTACACCGACAACCTGACCAACCTCGGCAACCGCCCGGCGTTTATCCGCAACCTCGATGAACGCTTCGCACGGGACACCGATACGCCGATCAGCCTGTTGCTGGTGGACATCGACAACTTCAAGCGGATCAACGACAGCCTCGGCCACCAGACCGGCGACAAACTGCTGATCAGCCTGGCCCGGCGCCTGCGCAACAGCCTGAGCCCGAGCGGCAGCCTGGCGCGTTTCGCCAGTAACGAATTCGCGGTGCTGCTGGACAACACCGACCTCTCGGCCGGCCAGCAAGTCGCCAACCAATTGCTGGCGACCCTCGACAAGCCGATGTTCGTCGACAACCAGTTGATCAGCGTCACCGGCTCCGTGGGCCTGGCCTGCGCGCCGCTGCACGGTCGCGACCCACAAACCCTGATGCGCAACGCCGGCCTCGCGCTGCACAAGGCCAAGGCCAACGGCAAGCATCAAGTCCAAGTGTTCACCGAAGCGTTGAACGCCGAGGCCAGCTACAAACTGTTCGTCGAGAACAACCTGCGCCGCGCCCTGACCCAAAACGAACTGGACGTGTTCTACCAGCCCAAGCTGTGCCTGCGCAGCGGTCGTCTGCTGGGGATGGAAGCCTTGCTGCGCTGGAACCATCCGGAAAAAGGCATGATTCGCCCGGACCAGTTCATCAGCGTCGCCGAAGAGACCGGCCTGATCATTCCGATCGGCAAGTGGATCGCCCGTCAGGCCTGCCGCAAGAGCAAGGAATTGACCGCCGCCGGCCTGGGCAATCTGCAAGTGGCGATCAACCTGTCGCCCAAGCAGTTTTCCGACCCGGACCTGGTGGCCTCCATCGCCAGCATCCTCAAGGAAGAAGCGCTGCCGTCGAACCTGCTGGAGCTGGAACTGACCGAAGGCCTGCTGCTGGAAGCCACCGAAGACACACACCTGCAACTCGACCAACTCAAGCGCCTGGGCCTGACCCTGGCCATGGACGACTTCGGCACCGGTTACTCGTCGCTCAGCTACCTGAAAAAATTCCCGATCGACATCATCAAGATCGATCGCAGCTTCATCCACGAAATCCCGGACAACCAGGACGACATGGAAATCACCTCCGCCGTGATCGCCATGGCCCACAACCTGAAACTCAAGGTCGTGGCTGAAGGCATCGAGACCGCCGAGCAGTTGGCGTTCCTGCGTCGTCATCGTTGCGACGTCGGCCAGGGCTACCTGTTCGACCGCCCTATCCCCGGCTCCGAGCTGATCGAAAAGCTCAAACGCTACCCGCGCGGCCCGATTGCCTGACAGCACTTTTCAGTTAATCCACAAAACCCTGTGGGAGCGGGCTTGCTCGCGAAGGCGGTGTGTCAGATGACACTGTGGGTGACTGACACACCGCATTCGCGAGCAAGCCCGCTCCCACATGGGTAGTGCGTAACCGGCCAGCATTGGGCAAACTGCGTGTCTGACAATTTACATTCAACCTGACTGAGGGGACTGATGATGGTCTTGCGCTCGGAAATTCTGGTGAACAAAAACGTGCTCCCGACTAAAGAACAAGCTCTGCCCGGCCGTGAAACCCCGATGAACCTGCCGGAAAAACACTTCGTTCACGACGCACCGCTGCTGGGTCCTTTCGCCATGGACGTGGATTTCGCAATCTTCGGCCTGGGCTGTTTCTGGGGTGCGGAACGCAAGTTCTGGCAGCGCGAAGGCGTGGTCAGCACGGTCGTGGGTTACGCTGGCGGCTTTACGCCGAACCCGACCTATGAAGAAGTCTGCTCCGGCCTGACGGGCCACAGCGAAGTGGTTTTGGTGGTCTACGAACCAGCAAAAGTCAGCTACGAAGAGCTGCTGAAGATGTTCTGGGAACTGCACAACCCAACCCAGGGCATGCGTCAGGGCAATGACATCGGCACTCAATACCGCTCGGTGATCTACGCCACCAACCCGACTCAACTGGCCGCCGCCAAACACAGCGAGCAAGTGTTCCAGGCCGAGCTGACCAAGGCTGGCAAAGGCACCATCACCACCGAAATCGACGAAGCCCCGACGGTCTACTTCGCCGAGGCCTATCACCAGCAATACCTGGCGAAAAACCCTGAAGGGTATTGCGGGATTGGCGGTACGGGCGTGACTTGCCCGATCTGATTTTAGGGCCCCTAAAAGCTTCGCGAGCAAGCCCGCTCCCACAGTGGATCTGTGTCTGACCACACTTTTGTGATCGACATAAACCTACTGTGGGAGCGGGCTTGCTCGCGAATGCGATCTGTCAGACGCCATCCATGCAGCTGACCAGAAATCAACTCTCAGCAATCAACCAATCCATCTGCCACCCACCCTGAGTCTGCCCAAGCTTCTTGGACAACCACGGCAGCAACTCACGCAATTCTTCTTCCAGGCCCCACGGCGGATTCGCAATCGCTAACCCCGAGCCGTTCAGACTGTTCGGCGTATCCAGCGGATGCACCAACAACTCCACGCGCAACAACTTCGGCGCGCCCGTGCCGGCCAGGTCCTGATAGAAACGACGCAGCATGCGCTGGTCCTTCACCGGGTACCAGATCGCGGCCACCGTCTGACGCATCCGCCCAATCGCCTCTTTCAGCGACGCCGCGCAACGCTGCATCTCATCGAGCTGCTCGAACGGCGGATCAATCAACATCACCGCGCGCTTCTCCTGCACCGGCAACATCGCGCGAGGCACATGCCAGCCTTCGCCCAGGTGAACCTTCACCCGACGATCACCGGCCATGTTGTCCTTGAGCAACACGCCGTCTTCAGGGTGCTTCTCATTGAGCATCACCCGATCCTGCGGCCGCGTCAGGCGCCGCGCCAGTTCCGGCGACCCCGGGTAATAGCGCAACTGGCCATCCGGGTTCATGTCGTGCAACACCTTCATGTAATCGGCGGTCAACTCCGGCAGATCCGGCTGATCCCACAACCGCGCGATCCCTTCCAGGTACTCACCGGTACGACTCGCCTGATCACCCTGCAGGTCATACAGACCAATACCGGCGTGAGTGTCGAGATAGGCAAACGGCTGCTCCTTGCGCGACATCAGGGCGATGAGGCGGGTCAAAGTCAGGTGTTTGAACACATCGGCGTGATTGCCGGCATGGAAGGCGTGACGATAATTCATGATTGCTCCTGCGAAGGCCGGGAAGTTTACCTTGTACCGAGCCTAACGTCAGGGGTTGGTGGCTGAGCGGCTGTTCTGCGCACTGATCGTTCCCATGCTCTGCGTGGGAATGCCTCCCGGGACGCTCCGCGTTCCAGCCACACCGCCGTTGTCGAGCCGGACACCAAGGTGACGCAGAGCGTCACGGGCTGCATTCCCACGCAGAGCGTGGGAACGATCATCGCAACCTTACTCCGGCGACCGAGCCCGCAACCGCCGCCCAAGCACATCCAGCACATCACACCCATCCCGCAACGGAATGGCGCACAGCAACGCAAAATCACTGAGGATGAAGGATTCACATTCGATTGAATCACGCATGGACAGGTTTTCCAGCACCTGGGTAACTGCGCGAATTCGATAGCTGGCAGCGTCATACAAAACGTCGAGCGGGGCGTGGGTGTCGACGAACAAGGTCGGCATTTCGCAACAGTTGCTGGTGAGCGCCATGTAGCGGTTATCGGGGTGAGGGACTGGTTTTTCGTAAGGTGGGTCGGGGTGAAGGGTTTTCATCGATTTGAGTCCTAACGTATGGATTGAAGCCGCCAGAATCACTTCCACGCAAATAGGTGGCGGCTGTACGCAGGTGTGGAAGACCGGGACGTTAGGCACCCGGCGCACTCGAAAGCGCCCCGCGCACAGCCACCATAAAACACAGACGTAAAAACGCCGAACTGGTGACGCTAGACGCGCCTAACGATAGAAGGGCTTCCACGCCCTGTCACTGAATTTGCAGTGACAGGCAAAAGACTATCGATGAGACGGACGCTGCACCAGTTCATGGAAGCCGCTACGAGTTGAAGGAAACCTCCGACGAGTTTGCCCAGAAATTTCGCTGCCGCCTGTCATCAGGAGCGATTAAGTCTGTCAGCCAACCTATCACGAATGTGCTGCATCCAAGACATGCCTGATTCCCACGTATTCCAATAGCAGTAGTAACAGCTCAACTCTTTCAATAAGTAGTCTCTTAACTCCATCTCATCTTTCCCCAGATTAAGCAAAGCGCTAATTTCTCCTCCAACAACAACGAGATCTTCCGAGTCAGAGTCAGCTAAAAAAGCATCAATTACTTGCTCGGCGGTCTCATGTTCCACCGTCCAGTCTTGGTGAAAATAGGCTCCCAAAAACTGATGTAGCTCGGGAAATTGCTTATTCATATCTCTGGGAATCCTGTTAATAAAAAATACCCTTCAGGGAGACGCGGCTCTTTTATCAAGATCAGCAACACCTTTGATGCAGGCAATGAACTGGTGTGCCCGTTGGGCACGCTAACTCCAACTGGCTGGGGGAACTGATGCGTAATCATCGTTTTTCCTTTGCTACGCCTAAGGAATTTATCAATACGCTGTTTATTGTCAGCTAACGCCTTCGCCACCGTAGCCTCAGCAGTAGCTCGATCCAGAAATGTTGAAGCAGCAGGGATGTTTGGCTCGTCAGCTAGCCTTTGTAATAGCTGCGCATCCGTCCGACCCACATGCTTTGCAATAAGGTGCCCTCCCTGAGCCTCATGCGCAGCCAGTCCGCCACCCGGAACAATTTCACTGTACGGCCCTTCTATGTCTCCCGGACATGGCCCACATGCCAACCCCAACGGATCAACCCACCCCGTCGGATTCGGCGTGTACTGATACTGGTTGATCCCACCCGCCAACTTGATCGGGTCCGGCGTCAGGTACCGGCCAATCTCCGGATCATAGTACCGATGCCGGTTGTAATGCAGGCCGCTCTCACCATCAAAGTACTGCCCCTGAAACCGCAACGGCTGTTCAAGTTGTTCTCCCGCACCATGGGTCAGGCGAGTGACCTTTCCATACCCGTTGTACTTCGCCGCCCAGACAATCTCGCCACCAAAATCCGTCAGTTCCTGCGGGGTGCCGAGGTGGTCGAGTTGGTAGTAGAACGGGCAGGCTTTGCGTGGGCCTTTGCCGTCGAGCATGGCCAGCGGGCGGAAGGTGCCGGGCTCGTAAACATAGCTGCGGTAATGTTCGCGGCTGCTTTCGGCGACGACTTGATCGCCTTGCCAGAAGAATTCGGTGGTTTTTCCATCGACGGTTTTAGCGATGCGGCGACCGAAGGCGTCGTAGCGATAATTCGCACAACGTCCATTCGGCAACGTGACGCCAATCAACCGATGCTGGCAGTCGTAGCGATATTCGGTGACGAGTTTTTGCGCGGTGCCGCGCCGTTCGCGGATGAGGTTGCCGAAGGCGTCGTAGTCGTAATGGCGATCGCCCTGCATCAGCAGACGATTGCCTTTGACGCTGGCCAGACCAGGACGGTCCTGCATCAGCAAGTTGCCCGCCGGGTCGTGGGCGAAGCTTTCCGGTGGGTCGTCGCGGGTGTGGCGAACGCGGGTCAGGCGATTGAGAGCGTCATAAACATAGCTGCGCTGGCCGTGCCGGGTGTCGGCGATGCTGTCGAGATTGCCGTTGGCGCTGTAGGCATAGTCGCGGCGATACAGCGGTTGGCGCTGTTGGCTGACAGCATGAGCCTTCAGACGTCCCTGTTCATCGTAGGCATATTCGCAGAGCAGCAGGCCTTGTTGACGCTGCTGCTCACGACCGTATTGGAACCGGTGAGTAGTGAGTTGTGCGCCATTGAGATCGATGGCGCTGAGTGCGCCGCCCTTGGCGTAGTGGTAGTCGAGTTTGCTGTTGTCCGGCAGGCGCAGACGTTTGAGTTGACCGCAGGCGTCGTAGCCGTAGCGCAAGGTTCCCCAACCCTGGTGCTCGGTGATGAGGCGGTCTTGCTTGTCGTAGGCAAATTCCAGTGGATGGTCGCTGCCATCATCCACGCCAACCAATCGGCCGAGGCTGTCATAGCGGTATTCGACCTTGATGCCGTCGGGCAGGGTTTTGACCAACAGGCGCCCGGCCGAATCCCGTTCGTACCCGGTGATCAGTTGCGAGCCGTCATCACCGAACTCGGTTTTCTCCAGCAGTTGTCCGTTCAGGTCGTAGGCATACGCCGTGCGCTGCCCGTCGAACCCGGTTTCCTGTCGGATCAATCCGCTCGGCGTGTAGTCCAGCTGATATTTTTCGCCGGATTCGTTTTCGATCTCGGTCAGCAGAAGTTGCGCATTGTCATAGCGATACTTCAGCTGCGTGCCGTCGGGGTTGATCCGACGGCTGACCAGGTGCAGGTCGTCGGCGTATTCGTAGCGAGTGACGCGGCCGAGTTCGTCCTGTTCGGCGCTGATCTGGCTGTAGGCGTTGTAGCTGAACGCGCGGGTGGCGCCTGTAGGAAGCGTCGTCCGGATCAGTCGGCCAATGTCGTCCCACTGATACCGGGTCACAGCGCCGTGTTCGTCCTGGCTGTTAATCCGCCGCCCCAACACGTCGTAGGAAAACCGCCGTTGCCCGCCATTCGGCAAGGTCTCTTCGATCAATTGCCCCAAGCCATTCCAGACGAACACGTGCCGACTGGTGTCCGGGTAGCGGATCGTCAGTAACTGCCCTTGCGTGTCGTAGTAGTAATGGGTGACCTGCCCGTCCGGGTCCACGGCCTCGGTGACATCGCCTTCGGCGTTACGCCGATACGTCCACACCGCGTCACCGCGATACCGCGCGTGCAGGAAACCGTTGCGATACTCGTAGGCCGTTGGCTCGTCTTGCGGCGGAATCAGCGCCACGAGGCGTCCGACTTCGTCGTATCGGTACTCAGTGACCGCGCCGAGCGGGTCCTGCTCGGCAATCAATCGGCCGTTGCCGTCGTAGGCCTTGAGGTGTTCGCCGCCGTCCAGTCCAACCTTGCGCACCAGCCGCGCCCGGTCGTCGTGGACGTAAACCTCTTCGCTGCCGTCTATGTTTTTAACGGTGACACTGCCCTCGTCATCCCAGACGTAACGCGTATCCATCTGTGAAAACGACGCCCAATGCCGGACACATCGCGCAGCCTTGCCGGATCTCTCCCACTCCCAGAAGAAACTCGCCCCACCGGTCAATTGCCGCTGGAGGATCACGTGTTGATCGTCGTAGTCGTAACGCTCGCTTTCGCCGGCAGCGTTGATGGCGGCAATCAGTTGATCGCGCTCGTCGTAGTCGTAGCTGACCAGCGTCTGCTCGGTGTGCCAGGCCTCATCGAGGGTCTGGGCCGGGCGAAAAACCTGGTAATCGACGGCAATCAAATGGCTGCGGGCATAGCGCAACAGCAAGGCACGACCGGCGCCGTTGTCGAGGCGTTTGATCCGGTCCTGACGGTCGCGGGTAATGCGCAGACGGTTTTCGTATCCGTCGCTGATCCCTGTCAGAAAACCGTTGTGGAAGTGAAAGAAACGGGTTTCTTCGCCGGCCTGGGCGAGGATCAGTTCTTCGGGCTCATTACCGAGGTAAATCGCCGCGCGCGACAGGCTGTTATGAATCGCCGGGCGCTCGGTGTTTGGTAGCGGGAACGTGGTGCGACGATTTTCGTGGTCGATCCAGACGACGTTTTCGCCGTCGATTTCCAGGCGATGCGCGAGGGTGTGGCTCCAGCCGAACCCGAGGCCGCTGTCGATATCGGCGGCGCTGGTGCGGTAGAGCCGGGTGAAGTTAAAGGGCAGGATGCCGTCGAGGGTGCCGTCGGTAAGCGTGAGCAGTTCTTCACCGGTGACCATCGATACCGGGCAGTTGTTGGTGCACGTCAGCGGGACACAATCGGCGCTGTCGCCGTTGGGGTTTTTCGCCTGGTCGGGGGCGTCGTCGTGGTGCTCGTCTTTCTTCAGTGAAGTGTTGCGACGTGCGCTCCAGTTCAACTGCATCCGGCCTTTTTTCATGCCGGCGGCGATGCCTCGGGCGGCGACTTTTTTGTAGCGGTCGATGTAGCTGATGAAATTATCGATGATCGTGAAAATCGCCTTCACCAGACGCAAAACGGCGCTGAGTAGTTGCGCGGCTCGATCAGCCAAGCGCTTCGTCAGATAAGCGATACCGGCCCCCGCCCCGGCGAAAGTCAGGACGATGCCGATCAGGATGTCGATCAACAGTTCCACCACTACGGTGGAAACAGCTTCGGCGGTTTTGCCGGCAATCTCGCTGGGCGGCAGCATGTCGAGCCAGAGACTGGCGGAGCGTACTAGCAGGCAAAGCGCCGCTTCGTCACTGGCCAGTAATTGGGCTTTTTCCATCACGTGCGGGGCGGTTTGCGCAAGCTTTTGCAGCTCTGCGGCGCTCTCGCCCAACTGCTCTGCGTACTTGGCCGGATCCTTGAGAATGTCCGAAAGCAGACCGACGCCGTCCCACACGCCTTCAATCGCCGCCCAGCCTCCCGCGAGCATTCCATTGCCTACAGCCGCCGAAGAAGATTCCGACCACTTCGGTTTAAAGGTTGTCCACTCATCACGCAGCCAGTTTTCGAGTTCTTTCGTCAGGCCGCCGTAGGAATAGAAAAGATCATCAATTTGCTGCGGTGTAACTTCGTTGTGAACGTGAATGCGGTAGAACTTGCCCTCGTCTCCCTTGAACGTCCCCTTGCCGTTTTTATCAAGCGTGACGAGCGTCGTTTCCCCGCTCTCCACCGCAACCACATCGACCTGAATGTCCCCAACGGGAATGTCATAAACCGATTCAAACTTGCTCTCGATTTCTAGCTTTCCACCCTTCGGACACTGCACCTTCGAAGAGAAAAAATCGTCATCGCCACTGCTCACGACGGTGCTGGAATTGCCGAATCGAATAACCCGCTCCATCCCCATCAACGAAGGCAAATCAGCCGCATGACTGGCCGTGTCCGCCGCCCGACTGAACCAGTGCTTCAGCTGTTCACGGTAGAGGGAAAGGGTGTTCGGAAAACTGTCGAGCTCCTGCTCGATGCGCACAATCTGGTCCATCAGTTCAGCTCCGCCATCAGGTAATCCACCAGGGCTTGTTTCGGTGCCTGGGGCAGCTCCGGCGCTTCAAGAAAACTCGCGACCTTGCGTCGCAATACGCTGTGGGAAAAAGCTTCGAATAGATCTGGACGATCCTCGCTCAGCCACTTCAACAAGTTGTTGATTCGGGTGACGGCAGACTGCGCGGCAAGCTCTTCCAGCAATGTCTCGGGGACGTTCCACCACGGAAAAACCTGTGAGCTTTTCAGCGCACGACCGCCGATTTCGAGTGCACGACCATTAATCAGGCAACGCCCGATGACCGGCAGCAATTGCGCGGTATCCACTGCGTCGGATTGCAACATCGGCAGCAGATAGCGTCCGTCCCAGAAGCGGAAAAACACCTTGTCGTCATTCGGCAGCACGGCTTGCGTGAGGCTTCGCAAGTGATCGACCACGGCTTCCAGGCTCGCCGACGAAATCGCCAGCCAGCCCCAGTCGCGAGACTCGGTGGCAGCGACCCATTCCAGAAACTCACCATCAGCGGCGACGATTCCCACGAAAGGCATCACCGCGTCCCACTCGGCGTAAGCGGTGTCGGCCCAAATCGGGTTCGGTGCCTGAGCAGTAATCGAACGCTGCCACGCCTTGAATGGCTCAGCTGCGCTGGCATTGCTGAAGATCGCGAACAGCTGTTCCGACGCTTTCAGCGGCTGCTGTTCCAACCAGGCGTGAGGCGACAAGTGATCAGGCTGCACAGACACCATCCTTGCAGCGCTCGCATTCCTCACAGAACGGCGCATCTCCTTTGAGGCTCAGAATCTGTGCCGCACTCAGCAACGCCGCCGGGGCTGCGGCAAGTTTCAAAGGCACGTCCGGCGAATTCGCCACGGCGGCCATGGCCGCCATCGGTGCCCCACCTACCTGAATCGGCACACTGCTGAAAATCCCGCCCGGACCGATGTTGATCCACTGCCCGCCCGCCTGAATGGTCGCGCTGGCGCCGCCGTCGATCACCACTTGCTGGCCGGCACTGACGTGGAATTGCTGACTGGCGTTGAGAGCCTGGCTGGTCACGCGGATGTGGCGGTCGCCGGTTACCAGCAAGTGATCGTCTTGCCGGATTTCGGTCTGACGCTGGCCGTGGGTGATGCGTTGTTCGTCGGCCTTCAGCTCATGCCGCGCGATGCCGGAGACGACAATGCTGCGGGCGTTATCCACCTGGACCTGTTGATCATTCAGCACGTGCTGAGTCCAGTTTCGCTGGGCCCGCAGGTAAATTTCCTCGGCGCCTTTGCGATCCTCGATGCGCAATTCGTTGTAACCACCGCCGCCCGGACTGCTCTGGCTGCGGAAAATACTGCGGGTCTTGTCGGCAGGCAGGTCCAGTGGAACCGGCGTCGCGGCGTTCGGTAGGCAGCCCATCACCAGCGGTTTGTCGGCATCGGCGTCGATGAAACCCACCAGCACTTCCATGCCGACTCGCGGGATCAACACGCTGCCGTAACGGTCGTGGGCCCAGCCGGTGGCGACGCGCAGCCAGCAACTGGAATGCTCGTTGAGTTGACCGTCGCGATCCCAGGCGAGCTGGACTTTGACCCGGCCAAATTCGTCGCAGTGGATTTCGCTATCGGTCGGCCCGGTGACCACGGCGGGTTGGTAGCCAAGCATGCGTGGCTTGTCCGGCCCCAGCGGCGGTCGGAACGAAACGTCCCACGGCGTGGCGAGAAAGGTATTGCGATAGCCCTGAAATTCACCGTCGTCGGTGACGGATTCTTCCAGCACCTGCGGCTGACGGCCACGGTGTTCGATCTCGGTGATCAGCCACAAATCATTCCAGGCGTGGCGCGGGTGCTCGGCCAGTTGCAGGAAATGTCCGCAGACCAAGACAGATTGATCGCTGCGACCTTCGGCCTGGCGGTAATCCGCGCCGTGGCGTTCCAGGGTGCGCTGGGTCAGTTGCTTGCCGGACTCGCGGTCGGTGAATTGACCGGGAAAGTGGTAGTCCTCAAGCACCGGTCGTTGTTCGCTATCGACGCGGCTTTCGAGTGGCAGGCGGGGTTTGTGGAAATCGTAGTCCCGGCGTGTAACCACTGTAGTCCGGGTTTCCAGGCGCACGTTGAAACGCTTGATCGCCGGCGCGCTCGCGGCCATGCCGCTGCCCGGCAGATACAGCGTGGGCTCGGGCAGACGCGGGAAAACCGTCTGATCGTCACCGAACACCAATAGATGTCCGTCGGGGCTGTGCTGAAAGTGGAAGTGAATGCCGATCTCGGCGCACAAGCGTTGAACGAAGGCCAGATCGCTTTCCGCGTATTGCACGCAGTACTCGCGCTCGGGGTAGTCACTGCCGAGTTGAAATTCGAAGGCGTCGCGTTGAATGCCATGGTCCTTGAGGACCTGCGCGATGATCGCCGGCACGCTTTGATGCTGGAAGATTCTTTGATTGATGCGCTGGCCGAGGTAGGTCAGACGCGGGACAAGGCTGACTTGATAGCGTGTCAGACGTTTACCGGAATCCCCTTGGCCAACGCGATAAATCTGACCGTGAATACCGGAACCTTGCCCATCGAAACTCAGAAACGCCTGACGATGCAGAAGGTTTTCAAGGTCGAGGTCCGGCCGTTCGCTGACCAGTTCCAGGTCGAAACGGAAGGGTTGGCTGATGGCTTCCTTGCCCGTGAACTCAAGCACCTTGAGCTCATTCTGGACGCCGTCGAGGGTCAACGTGAAACGCGGTTGATTGGCAGGCGCGAACATCCGATGTGTCTCTGCAGAATGAAGGCGGGCGATTCTGCATGAGCGACAAGGAGGGTTGAGCGGAGGTCAGGAAAATCAGATTTGCCCTACTTTTTTAGGGAATTTTCCTTCAAGAATCAGCGCGTTTGGCTACAGACATTTCTTTCAAACCACCACATACCCCTGTGGGAGCGAGCCTGCTCGCGAAGGGGTAGTCACATCCAGAATTGATGTCGACTGGTACACCGCTTTCGCGAGCAGGCTCGCTCCCACAGGGAATTTTCAGCGCTCATAAAAAAACGGCCCGCCTCCAACAGGAGACGGGCCGTTTTTATGTCAGCGAAAGATCAGAGCCTCAGCCCCTCCCCATCACTTGTTCAGGCGGAAATCCGCTTCGGCTGCAGCAAAGCGCATCAGCATGCCTTTGGTCGGCGCGCCCAGCTTACTGACGATGTAGATCGCCAGACTGGCGAAGATGAAGCCCGGGATAATTTCGTACAGACCCAGCAGTTCGAAATGTTTCCAGACGATCACCGTGATCGCGCCAACCAGGATGCCGGCCAGTGCGCCGTCGCGGGTCATGTCTTTCCAGATCACCGAGATCAGTACAACCGGACCGAACGCAGCACCGAAACCGGCCCACGCGTAGCTGACCAGACCCAGTACACGGTTGTCCGGGTTAGCGGCCAACGCGATGGCGATCAGGGCAACCAGCAACACCATGGCGCGGCCGACCCAGACCAGTTCGACCTGGGAAGCGGATTTGCGCAGGAAGGTTTTGTAGAAGTCTTCGGTCAGGGCGCTGGAGCACACCAGCAACTGGCAGCTCAGGGTGCTCATCACCGCCGCGAGGATGGCCGACAGCAATACACCGGCAATCCACGGGTTGAAGAGGATTTTCGCCAGTTCGATAAACACGCGCTCGTGGTTCTCGCTGACTGGCATGGCCACGGCAGGGTTGGCCGAGAAGTAGGCAATACCGAAAAAGCCTACAGCGACGGTGCCGCCCAGGCACAGGATCATCCAGGTCATGGAGATGCGACGGGCGTTAGCGATCGACTTGACCGAATCCGCCGCCATAAAACGCGCCAGGATGTGCGGCTGGCCGAAGTAACCCAAGCCCCAGCCCATCAGCGAGATGATGCCGATGAAGGTGGTGTTTTTCAGCATGTCGAAGTTGCTTGGATCTTGCGCTTCGATGGCCAGGAACGTGGTGTCGATGCCGCCGGTGGCCAGCAGCACGATGATCGGCGTCAGCAACAGGGCGAAGATCATCAGGGTAGCTTGTACGGTATCGGTCCAGCTCACGGCCAGGAAACCGCCGACGAAGGTGTAGGCAATTGTCGCCGCCGCACCAGCCCACAGCGCAGTCTCGTAGGACATGCCGAAGGTGCTTTCGAACAGACGGGCACCGGCTACGATGCCGGAGGCACAGTAGATAGTGAAGAACACCAGAATCACGATGGCAGAGATGATCCGCAGCAGACCGCTTTTGTCTTCGAAACGGCTGGAGAAGTAATCCGGCAGGGTCAACGCATCGCCGTTGTGCTCGGTCTGCACCCGCAGACGGCCGGCGACGAACAGCCAGTTCAGGTAAGCACCAACGATCAGGCCGATGGCGATCCAGCTTTCAGACAAACCGGACATGTAGATGGCGCCCGGCAGGCCCATCAACAACCAGCCGCTCATGTCGGAGGCGCCGGCGGACAATGCCGTCACCACGCTGCCGAGGCTGCGACCGCCCAGGATGTAGTCAGAAAGGTTGTTGGTGGAGCGATAGGCCATGAAGCCGATCAGCACCATTGCTGCGATGTAGATCACGAACGTGATCAGGGTTGGATTGCTTACGCTCATTCGAGTGGTGCCCTGGCTTTGTTTTTATGTAGCGGCGAAGTGTGAAACGCCGACAAACGACAACGTTTGTTGAAACGATTTCCAGCCCCGCGCATTTATGACCGATGTTTCCCCAGGAAAGCCATCAGCCGGTACACCTGTCTTTTTTGACCGGTTGCACCTTGGGCGCGAATCCTATTCAACAACCCAAATAAGGTGCAACCCATTTCTTGAGAATAAGTTGCACCTAGCCTGATTTTCTTGAAAAAGCCCTGTTTTTGCTCCCTTTTAGCGCAGTCAGGATCATTTACTAGAAGTAAAAGCACCAAGCAGGAGCGGTACGTTCGTACCGGAATTTAATTCCTGATGAGCCGCTTATTATTCCGACAAAAAAAGGGTTGCACCCGGTTGCACCTCGATCAACGCACAGCTAATCTTGCGGCCAGCTGATGCCACGCGGTCGTGGCAAACATGAGGATAAAAATATGGCTACCACCACCCTCGGGGTCAAACTTGATGACCCTACCCGCGAGCGCCTGAAGGCCGCCGCGACCTCGATTGATCGTACGCCGCACTGGCTGATCAAGCAGGCAATTTTCAATTACCTGGAAAAACTCGAGGGTGGTGCAACCCTGACCGAGCTGAGTGGTTTGACCAAGGATTCCGACGACGCCGTCGATGCGCCAACGGATCATGCCCATCAGTGCTTCCTGGAATTTGCTGAAAGCATCCTGCCGCAATCGGTTCTGCGCGCCTCGATCACCTCGGCTTACCGTCGTCCGGAACCGGAAGTGGTGCCGATGCTGATGGAACAGGCACGCCTGCCTGTGGCGATGGCCGAAGCCACCAACAAGCTCGCGTCCTCGATTGCCGACAAATTGCGCAATCAGAAAAGCGCCGGCGGCCGTGCCGGGATTGTTCAGGGCCTGTTGCAGGAATTTTCCCTGTCGTCCCAGGAAGGCGTGGCGCTGATGTGCCTGGCCGAAGCGCTGCTGCGGATCCCGGACAAAGGCACCCGTGACGCTTTGATCCGCGACAAGATCAGCACCGGTAACTGGCATCCGCACCTGGGCAACAGCCCGTCGCTGTTCGTCAACGCAGCTACTTGGGGCTTGTTGCTGACCGGCAAACTGGTCGCCACTCATAATGAAGCCGGCCTGACGTCGTCCCTGAGCCGCATCATCGGCAAGAGCGGCGAGCCGATGATCCGCAAGGGCGTCGACATGGCCATGCGCCTGATGGGCGAGCAGTTCGTCACCGGCGAAACCATCGCCGAAGCCCTGGCCAATGCGAGCAAGTTCGAATCCAAGGGCTTCCGCTATTCCTACGACATGCTGGGTGAAGCCGCACTCACCGAGCTCGACGCCCAGAAGTACCTGGCCTCGTACGAACAAGCCATCCACTCCATCGGCAAAGCCTCCCACGGTCGTGGGATTTATGAAGGCCCGGGCATTTCCATCAAGCTCTCGGCACTGCACCCGCGTTACAGCCGTGCGCAGTACGAGCGTGTGATGGACGAGTTGTACCCGCGCCTGTTGTCGCTGACTTTACTAGCCAAGCAATACGACATCGGCCTGAACATCGACGCCGAAGAAGCCGACCGCCTCGAGCTGTCTCTGGATCTGCTGGAGCGCCTGTGCTTCGAGCCGCAGCTGACCGGTTGGAACGGCATCGGTTTCGTGATCCAGGCCTATCAAAAGCGTTGCCCGTATGTGATCGATTACGTGATCGACCTGGCTCGCCGCAGCCGTCATCGCCTGATGATCCGCCTGGTGAAAGGCGCGTACTGGGACAGCGAAATCAAGCGCGCCCAGGTCGAAGGCCTGGAAGGCTATCCGGTCTACACCCGCAAGGTGTACACCGACGTTTCCTACATCGCTTGCGCCCGCAAACTGCTGTCGGTGCCGGAAGTTATCTACCCGCAATTCGCGACGCACAACGCCCATACCCTGTCGGCGATTTACCACATTGCCGGTCAGAACTATTACCCCGGTCAGTACGAGTTCCAGTGCCTGCACGGCATGGGTGAACCGCTGTACGAACAGGTTGTCGGCAAAGTTTCCGATGGCAAGCTGAATCGTCCGTGCCGCGTGTACGCACCGGTCGGGACTCACGAAACACTGTTGGCGTACCTGGTGCGTCGTCTGCTGGAAAACGGTGCGAACACTTCGTTCGTCAACCAGATTGCCGATCAGTCCATCTCGATCCAGGCGCTGGTGGCCGATCCAGTGGCCAGCATCGAGCGCATGGCGACAGCGGAAGGCGGTTTCGGCCTGCCGCACCCGCGCATCCCGCTGCCCCGTGATCTTTATGGTGCCGAACGCGCCAACTCCAGCGGCATCGACATGGCCAACGAACATCGTCTGGCGTCGCTGTCCTGCGCCTTGCTGGCCACTGCACATAACAGCTGGAAAGCCGCGCCGATGCTCGGTTGCGCTTCCAGTACTGAAACCCCGGCACCGGTACTGAACCCGTCCGATCTGCGTGACGTGGTCGGTCATGTTCAGGAAGCGACCGTCGAAGACGTCGACAACGCGATCCAGTGCGCCCTGAACGCCGGTCCGATCTGGCAGGCCACTCCGCCGGCCGAACGCGCCGCGATCCTGGAACGTGCCGCCGATTTAATGGAAGGCGAAATCCAGCCGTTGATGGGTCTGTTGGCTCGCGAAGCCGGCAAGACCTTTGCCAACGCCATCGCCGAAGTCCGTGAAGCCGTGGATTTCCTGCGTTATTACGCGGTGCAGGCACGCAACGATTTCACCAACGACGCCCACCGCCCATTGGGTCCGGTGGTCTGCATCAGCCCGTGGAACTTCCCGCTGGCGATCTTCAGCGGTCAAGTCGCCGCTGCACTGGCCGCCGGCAACCCGGTTCTGGCCAAGCCTGCGGAACAAACTCCGCTGGTCGCCGCTCAAGCCGTGCGCTTGCTGCTCGAAGCCGGGATTCCGGAAGGCGTGCTGCAACTGCTGCCGGGCCGTGGCGAAACTGTTGGCGCTCGCTTGGTCGGTGACGATCGGGTTAAAGGCGTAATGTTTACCGGTTCGACCGAAGTCGCTCGTTTGCTGCAACGCAATGTCGCGGGTCGCCTGGATGCTCAGGGTCGTCCGATTCCGCTGATCGCTGAAACCGGCGGCCAGAACGCGATGATCGTCGACTCCTCGGCACTGACTGAACAGGTTGTGATCGACGTGGTTTCGTCCGCGTTCGATAGCGCCGGCCAACGCTGCTCTGCACTGCGCGTACTGTGCTTGCAGGAAGATTCCGCCGACCGTGTCATCGAAATGCTCAAGGGCGCCATGGCTGAATGCCGTCTCGGCAACCCGGAGCGCCTGTCCGTGGACATCGGCCCGGTGATCGACGCCGAAGCCAAGGCTGGCATCGAGAAACACATCCAGGCTATGCGCGACAAAGGTCGCAACGTGTATCAGGTGGCTATTGCCGACGCGGAAGAAGTCAAACGCGGCACCTTCGTGATGCCAACCCTGATCGAACTGGAAAGCTTCGATGAACTGCAACGGGAGATCTTCGGCCCGGTGCTGCACGTGGTTCGCTACAAGCGCAAAGACATCGACCAACTGATCGGCCAGATCAACGCGTCCGGCTACGGCCTGACCCTGGGCGTGCACACCCGCATCGACGAGACCATCGCCAAGGTGATCGACAACGTCAATGCCGGTAACGTCTATGTGAACCGCAACATTGTTGGCGCTGTGGTCGGCGTGCAACCGTTCGGCGGTGAAGGTCTGTCGGGCACGGGTCCGAAGGCTGGTGGTCCGTTGTACCTGTACCGCTTGCTGTCGACCCGTCCTACGGATGCAATCGAACAATCCTTCGCTCGTGGTGATGCTATCGCTGCGCCGGACGTACGTTTGCGCGACGCCATGAGCAAACCGCTGACCGCCCTGAAAACCTGGGCCGACAGCAACCAGTTCGCCGACCTGAGCACCCTGTGCCTGCAGTTCGCCGCGCAATCGCAGAGCGGGATTACCCGCGTGCTGGCCGGCCCGACCGGCGAGCGCAACAGCTATGCGATCCTGCCGCGGGAACACGTGCTGTGCCTGGCGGAAGTCGAAAGCGACCTGCTGACGCAACTGGCAGCGGTGTTGGCGGTCGGTGGTTCGGCGGTATGGCCGGAAGCTGACGTGACCAAGGCATTGTTCGCACGTTTGCCGAAGGAAATTCAGGCGAAGATCAAACTGGTTTCCGACTGGAACAAGGACGAAGTGGTGTTTGATGCGGTGCTGCATCATGGCCATTCGGATCAGCTGCGCGCGGTGTGCCAGCAAGTGGCCAAGCGTGCCGGGGCGATTGTCGGGGTCCATGGGTTGTCCCAGGGCGAGACCAACATTGCGCTGGAGCGATTGGTGATTGAGCGGGCGTTGAGTGTTAACACGGCTGCGGCGGGTGGTAATGCGAGCTTGATGACTATCGGTTAAACCGCTTCAAAACCAGGCGCCCGCAATGGTCGCCTGGAATGCAAAACCCTTGTGGGAGCGGGCTTGCTCGCGAAAGCGGAGTGTCAGTCGACATCAAAATTGACTGTCACACCGCATTCGCGAGCAAGCCCGCTCCCACATTTGATTAGCGTTGCCCGCACCCCACCATCACGCTCATCAATCATCCTGTTCAGCCTTTATTCCCACGCCTAGACTCGGTCCATTCCAAAAAAAGGTAGGCCGACATGTCCGAGACGTTGCTCAGTTCCCGAAATCTGGCTTTCGAGCTGTACGAAGTCCTTGATGCCGAGGGCCTGACCCAGCGTGAGCGGTTCGCCGAGCACAATCGCGAGACGTTCGACGCCGCCATCGGCACCGCCCGCAGCATCGCCGAGAAATTCTTCGCGCCGCACAACCGCAAGGGCGACGAGAACGAGCCGCGCTATGAGAACGGTCAGGCGATCCTGATTCCAGAGGTGAAGCCCGCGGTGGATGCATTCCTCGAAGCCGGTTTCCTCAACGCTGCGCGAAGTTTCGACGCCGGCGGCATGCAACTTCCTACCTTGTTGTCCCAGGCCTGTTTTGCGCACTTCCAGTCAGCCAATGCGGCATCGACCTCGTATCCGTTCCTGACCATGGGTGCGGCCAACCTGATCGAGAGCTTTGGCACCGAGGAGCAGAAACAGCGCTTCCTGCAACCAATGATCGACGGGCGTTTCTTCGGCACCATGGCGTTGACCGAACCCCACGCCGGGTCGTCGCTGTCGGATATTCGTACGCGCGCAGAGCCAGCGTCTGACGGCACCTATCGACTCAAGGGCAACAAGATCTTCATCTCCGGTGGCGATCACCCGCTGTCGGAAAACATCGTGCACATGGTGCTGGCCAAGTTGCCGGACGCACCGGCCGGGGTGAAGGGCATTTCGCTGTTTATCGTGCCCAAGTTTCTGGTCAACGATGACGGCAGCCTTGGCCAGCGCAACGATGTGCTGCTGGCCGGGTTGTTCCACAAGATGGGTTGGCGCGGTACGACATCCACCGCACTGAATTTCGGCGATAACGGCGAGTGTGTCGGCTATCTGGTGGGCAAGCCGCACCATGGTTTGAGCTACATGTTCCAGATGATGAACGAGGCGCGGATCGGCGTCGGCATGGGCGCGGTGATGCTTGGTTACGCCGGTTATCTGTACTCGCTGGAATATGCCCGCGAGCGGCCACAGGGTCGCGTGCCGGACAGCAAAGACCCGAACACCGCACCGGTGGCGATCATTCAGCACGCCGACGTCAAGCGCATGCTGCTGACGCAAAAAGCTTACGTTGAAGGTTCGTTCGACCTGGGGCTGTACGCGGCGCGGTTGTTCGACGACACCACGACCCTTGAGAGCGAAGCCGAGCGCAAGCAGGCCCATGAGCTGCTGGATTTATTGACGCCAATCGTCAAATCCTGGCCGTCGGAGTTTTGCCTGAAGGCCAACGAACTGGCGATCCAGATTCTCGGCGGCCATGGCTACACCCGCGAATATCCGGTGGAGCAGTATTACCGCGACAACCGCTTGAACCCGATCCACGAAGGCACCCACGGCATTCAGTCGCTGGATTTGCTCGGCCGCAAACTGGCGCAGAACGGTGGCGCCGGGCTCAAGCAATTGATTCGGCTGATCGCCAATACCGCCGAGCGCGCCCAGGCGTACGAATCCCTGACCGCGCTGCGTGAACCGCTGGAAAAACTAGTGGCGCGTCTGCAAACCGTCACCATCGGCCTGCTGACCGATCTGGGCCAAGGTAAGGTCAACAGCAGCCTGGCGAACTCGGCGCTGTACCTGAAAGTGTTCGGGCACACGGTGATTGGCTGGCGTTGGCTGGAACAGGCGATTCGCGCCGAGGACGGGTTGGCCAAGGGTAATGCGGCGGATGTGAGCTTCTATAAAGGCAAGTTGCAGGCAGCGCGGTATTTCCTGACATGGGAAGTGCCGGGTTGCCACCATGAATTGGCGATCCTGGAGGCGCGGGATGATGTGTGCCTTGGGATGCAGGATGAGTGGTTCTGACTGAAGACCTGTTGTGCTGCTGAAATCCATTCGCGAGCAAGCCCGCTCCCACAGGAGATTGCATTCCAATGTGGGAGCGGGCTTGCTCGCGAAGAGGCCCGCACCGACAACACATCAACTCAACTTGAACCCACCCATCTGCCGCGCCAAATCATCCGCCAACCGCTGCAACGTCTGGCAATCCTCACGACAAGCCCTGACCTCCCCCGCCGTCGCCCGGGCCAAATCGGAAATCCCCTGCACATTGCGGTTGATCTCTTCGGTCACCGCCGACTGCTCTTCTGTCGCGGTCGCGACCTGATGGTTCATGTCGCTGATGCGCTCGATCTGCCCGGTAATCGCGGTCAACGATGTTCCGGTGCGCTGGCTCGATTCAACCCCGGTACCCGTCGCCGCTTGCCCTGAATGCATCGATGACACGGCATTTTCCGCGCCCTGCTTGAGGCTGCCGATCATTTGTTGAATCTCGTCAGTGGACGACTGTGTGCGTCGCGCCAGGGTCCGAACTTCGTCCGCCACCACCGCAAAGCCACGCCCCATATCCCCGGCCCGCGCCGCTTCAATCGCAGCATTCAGCGCCAACAAATTGGTCTGTTCGGAAATCCCGCGAATCACCGCCAGCACTTGATCGATGGACGCCACTTGATGCGCCAACTCTCCCACCGCCGTGGCGGCGACGCCGATTTCGTCGGACATGCTTTCTATATGCCGGATCGAACCACCGACCACTTCCCGGGCCTGCAGCGCTTCATCGCGCGCGGTTTGCGAGGCGACTGCGGCGTTGCCAGCGTTTTGGGCGATTTCCTGTACGGTCAGGCCCATCTCGTGAACGGCGGTGGCGACCATGTCGGTCATTTCCTGCTGACGCCCGGAGCGTTCGGCGGTGTTATCCACCACCTTCGCCACTTGGCCGACCGCTGTGCGCAACCGCTCGCTGGTGGTCAGCACTTCGCCGATCATGTCGCGCTGACTTTCGAGGAACCGATTGAAGCCCCGCGCCAGATCACCCAGTTCATCGGCGCGGCTGGAATCTAACCGGTGGGTCAAATCTCCACCACCGCTACCGATGGCTACCAGCGCCGCTGTTACCTGACGAATCGGCCGCACCAGGCCACGGGCCAGCAACACCACCAGCAACAGGCACACCATTGCGACGGCGAGGCCAATACCGCTGCTCATCCACATGGCGCGGCGGGCTTCGGCATAAATCTGTGACTGTGGCACTTCGGCCACCAACGTCCAGCCCAAATCACGCAGTGGCAGGCTCAGCGCCAGATAATCTTCGCCGTCGCGCACAAAGCTGCTGTTGGTGGCGGCTTTTTGACCCATGACCGCTTGCGCCGCCGGAGCGCCGATTTGCTCGGCCAGTGTGCGTTTACCGCTGAACTGCGCCTCGGGGTGAACCTGGATCAAACCGTCGGAACGCACGAGATAGACCTTGCCGCGCTCACCGAAGTTGAAGTTGTGGATCAGCTCCGACAGCACTTTCATGCTCAGCCCGAGCCCGGCAACGCCGACGACTTTGCCGGCCTGCTCGACCTTGAGGTCGATGAACAGCGCCAATTCTCCGGTCGCGGTGTCATTGTCGATATTGAGGGTGCGTGGCTGGTTGCTGTCGAGAAAGGAATAGAACCAGGCGTCCTTGGGATTGGAGCGGCTGAGGGTCCGGTCCAGGCCTTTTTCCGTGAGGTAATGGTTGGACGCCGTGCCGACGATCAGCGCGGTAAAGGCTTTGTGCTCGGCGCGGATGCCTTCCAGGTACTTCACGAACGTGTCGGTCTGGGCACTGTTTTCGCCCCCGGCCAACCAGTCGCGCACCATGCTGTTGCTGGCGATGTCCTTGGCGGCGGTGAGGGGCTGGACGAGGATCCGCTCGATGTCGTTGCGCATCGCTTCGATGCTCGACGGCAGCGCCTGTTCGACCAGATAGCTCTGGGCGAGGCGGTTGACCACCAGGGTATAAACGCCAACCACGATCAGAATACTGACCAGCAGGGCGGTGCCCATACTCAGGATCAACTGCCATTGAATACTGCGTCGCCAGAACTGCATGGAACACCCCCAAAGAATAAGTGGCTGAAACACTGCAACAGCCGTGCCGATTGTATACAACGCAGTCGACAAATTTATTCTTTGGTTGTGCTCAAAGCCGATCAGGCCTGATTGATCGTCTTGGCGATCACTTCAACCGTGGCGCTGACTTGCTCTTGGTAACGGTCGAGTTCCTGCTGGTGCTGCTTTTTCATTTCGATCTGCTGGGAGCACAGATTCATCGCCGCCAGGACCAACAAGCGGTCGCCGATCAGCGTCGGGTATTTGCGTTTGGTGTCGGCCAGGGCTGCCTTCAACATCATGGCGGCGTCCAGCAGGGTCTGCTCTTCCCCGGCCGGCGCCTTGATCGAATAGTCCTCCCCCAGGATCGAGACGACTTTTACCCCTGCGGCGCCCTGATTCATGCGCTGACAGGGCCGGCGCTGACGCGCTCAACCAGGGCCTGGATGCGGGCGGCGGTGGCGCCTTGTTTCTCTTCCTGTTCCATCAGGCTCAGTTGCAGGCTTTCGTTTTCATCCTTGGCCTGGGCCAGTTCGGCGCTCAGGGTCTGGTTGGTGCCGAGCAGGCTCTGGTTCTGTTGCACCAGGTCGCTGACCAGTTGTTCCAATTGACTCAGGGATGCTTCCAACATTTTGATTTTCCAAGCTTTTTCAAAGGGCGCGTACGATAAAGAAAAGTCACCACGGATGCCAGGGTTATTGGGGCGCAAGGCCTTGATTTTCCTGGCGGGCGACCTTCCTCGCGAGTTTTAAAGACTGTGATTGGTGGATCTGGTTCCTGCACTTCGTCGCCGGGGCCGGCCTGCGACATATTCGCGCAGGGCCTCAAGACTTTAGTCGTATGACCGATAAGTCATCCATATAGCAGTCTCAGCCTCGCACGGATGCGCTTTTCTCGGTAAATACCATGTCCCTTCGTAATATGAATATCGCGCCGCGGGCGTTCCTCGGGTTTGCCATGATTGGCGCTCTGATGCTGATTCTGGGTGTGTTCGCCCTGAACCAGATGAGCAAGATCCGCGCGGCGGGTGAAGACATCGCCACCGCCAGCGTGCCGAGCATCAAGAGCCTGGATGAATTCACTCAACTGACCCTACGCCTGCGCGTGTTGTCCTACCGTTTGCTGATCAACCGCGAACCGGACGTGCAGCAGAAAACCATGGAGCTGTTCGACGTCCGCAACCAGCAGATCCGCGACGCACAGAAGGTCTACGAACCGCTGATCGACGGCCCGCAGGAACGTGCGGCGTATGATCAGTATGTACAGTTGCTGGCGCAGTACCGCCAACTCGAAGACCGGATGAAAAGTCTGTCGCGCAACAATCAGATTGATGACCTGCGCAAAATGCTCAACACCGATCTGTTGGCTAACTCTGAAGCGGTCAACGCAGCCCTCGGGAAATTGCTGGAGATCAACACCCAGCAGATTGCCGAGACTGATAAAGGTGCGAGCGATCAGTATTCGGCGTCCTTTGACCTGGTCATCACCCTGTTGGTCATCGCCACCGGCCTGACCCTGCTATTCGCCTGGCTGCTGACGAATAGCATCACCAAGCCGATCGCCAATGCGTTGAGCGCTGCTGAAGAAATCGCCGAAGGCAACCTGACCCGCCCGATTACCGTCGATGGCCAGGATGAGGCCGGTCGCCTGTTGCTTGCGATGTCGAAGATGCAGGACAAACTGCGCGACACCCTGCAACGGATTTCCGGCTCGGCCACGCAACTGGCGTCCGCCGCTGAAGAGCTGAACAGCGTCACCGACGAAAGCGCCCGGGGCCTGACCCAGCAGAACAACGAAATCGAACAAGCCGCCACCGCGGTCAACGAAATGACCAGCGCCGTGGAAGAAGTCGCGCGCAACGCAGTGAGCACTTCCGAAGCCTCGAAAAATGCCACCACCTCCGCCGGTGACGGCCGAGACCTGGTGCAGGAAACCGTCAGCGCCATCGAACGCATGAGCGCCGATGTGCAAAGCACCGCGACGCTGATCGGCGATCTGGCCAACGAATCCCGGGACATCGGCAAGGTGCTGGACGTGATTCGCGGCCTCGCGGACCAAACCAACCTGCTGGCCCTGAACGCCGCGATCGAAGCGGCCCGTGCCGGTGAAGCCGGGCGCGGGTTTGCGGTGGTGGCGGATGAGGTTCGGGCCCTGGCGCACCGTACCCAGCAGTCCACCAGCGAAATCGAACGCATGATCGGCAGCATCCAGAGCGGCACCGAGCACGCGGTGGATTCGATGCGCAACAGCACCGAACGCGCGGAATCGACATTGAACATCGCCCGTGGCGCGGGTATGTCGCTGGACACGATCAACAGTGCGATTGTCGAGATCAACGAACGCAACCTGGTGATCGCCAGCGCGGCGGAAGAACAGGCCCAAGTAGCTCGCGAAGTGGACCGTAACCTGGTGAACATCCGTGATCTGTCGGTGCAATCGGCGACCGGGGCGAATCAGACCAGCGCGGCCAGCAGCGAACTGTCTCGGTTGGCGGTGGACCTGAACACGATGGTTGGGCGGTTTAGCCTGTAACCGCACGAGCGGCGCCAGCAGCCCTGACGCCTTCGCGAGTAAGCCCGCTCCCACATTGGGTCTGTGTCGTACACAAATATTGTGAACAACACGGTCAACTGTGGGAGCGGGCTTGCTCGCGAAGGTCCGAAGGACCAAAAGCTTTTTGACAGCATCACATTTCAACAGGTTAGAATCGCTGGCACGCAGACTGCATGGTCAGTTTGTGCCCGCCTTTCAGCTTTCTGGAGTACTGCCTTTGAATGCGACGACCATCAACAGCCTGTTCTTGATCGGCGCGTTGCTGGTAGGTGCGAGCATTCTGGTGAGTTCCCTTTCGTCCCGCCTCGGTATCCCGATTCTGGTGATTATCCTGGCCGTGGGCATGGCCGCTGGCGTCGACGGCGGCGGCATCATTTTCGATAACTACCCAACGGCCTATCTGGTCGGCAACCTTGCGTTGGCGGTGATTCTGCTCGATGGCGGTTTGCGCACGCGGGTCGCGAGTTTCCGCGTGGCGTTATGGCCCGCGTTGTCGCTGGCCACGGTCGGCGTGCTGATCACCACCGGGCTGACCGGCATGGCCGCAGCCTGGCTGTTCAACCTGAACATCATCCAGGGCCTGCTGATCGGCGCCATCGTCGGTTCAACCGATGCCGCGGCGGTGTTCTCGCTGTTGGGTGGCAAGGGGCTGAACGAGCGGGTGACCGCCAGCCTCGAAATCGAATCCGGCAGCAACGACCCGATGGCGGTGTTCCTCACCGTGACCCTGATCGACATGCTCGCCAGCGGCCAGACCGGCCTGCACTGGAGCCTGCTCGGGCACTTGGTGCGTGAATTCGGTATCGGTGGCGTCGTCGGCCTCGGCGGCGGCTGGGTCATGTTGCAACTGGTCAACCGCATCAATCTGGCCAACGGCCTCTATCCAATCCTGGTGATTGCCGGCGGTTTGCTGGTGTTCGCCCTGACCAACGCCTTGCACGGCAGCGGCTTCCTCGCCGTTTACCTGTGCGGCCTGGTGATCGGCAACCGCCCGGTGCGCAGCCGTCACGGCATCCTGCATATGCTCGACGGCATGGCCTGGCTGGCCCAGATCGGCATGTTTTTGGTGCTGGGTTTGCTGGTCACGCCGCACGACTTGCTGCCCATCGCCCTGCCCGCCCTGGGCCTGGCGCTGTGGATGATTCTGTTTGCCCGGCCGCTGTCGGTGATGGTCGGCCTGCTGCCGTTCAAAGCGTTCCACGGTCGCGAAAAAGCCTTTATTTCCTGGGTCGGCCTGCGCGGTGCGGTACCGATCATTCTGGCGGTGTTCCCGCTGATGGCGGGTTTGCCGCACGCTCAACTCTATTTCAACCTCGCGTTCTTTATTGTGCTGGTGTCGCTGCTGGTGCAGGGCACGAGCCTGCCGTGGGTCGCCAAACTGTTGAAGGTGACGGTTCCGCCGGAGCCCGCGCCGATCTCCCGTTCGGCCCTGGAAGTCCACGTCACCAGCGAGTGGGAGCTATTCGTTTATCGCCTCGGTGCGGAGAAATGGTGCATCGGCTCGCCGCTTCGCGAACTGAAAATGCCCGAAGGCACCCGGATCGCGGCCCTGTTTCGTGGCCAGCAACTGCTCCATCCGTCGGGTAGTACGGTGCTCGAAGTCGACGATTTGCTTTGCGTGATCGGCCATGAACACAACCTGACGGCCCTCGGAAAACTCTTCAGCCAGGCGCCGCAACGGGGCCTCGATTTGCGTTTCTTCGGCGACTTCGTACTCGAAGGAGACGCCCAGCTGGCCGCGGTTGCGGCGCTGTACGGGTTGAAAGTCGAAGGCATCGATCCGGACATGTCCCTGGCCCGTTTCATTGCCCAGAAAGTGGGCGGCGCGCCAGTCGTGGGCGACCAGGTGGAGTGGAACAACACCATTTGGACGGTCGCGGTCATGGACGGGAACAAGATCGGCAAAGTGGGCGTCAGATTCCCCGAAGGAAGTCGCCCGGGTCCGGGACTCTTCCTCTAAACTGCCATTCTTTTCACCTAGTTCCAGACCGGTATCTATGCCAACCCTGCGCTCTTTCTTCGCCATTGCCCTGCTGGGCCTGAGTCTCTCCATTGGTACGCTGCAAGCCGGCGAACCGCCGTCCAGCGAAGCTGTGCAGGGAAGCCTGGACAGGATCGCCGAACGCAAACTGCCGGAAGCCGACCAGAAAGCCCTGCAATCCATTCTGCAGAACACCCTGACCCAGCTCACGAGCAAGAGCGATTACGATCAGAAACTGATCGATCTGAACCAGCAACTGGCCACCGCGCCCAAGCAGAACATCGAGAACCAGCGGGAGCTGGCCCGGCTCAAGGCCACCAAAGTGGTGCCGATCGAGCAGCGCTACGCCAATCTGTCGATCCCGCAACTCGAACAGATGCTGACCGAGCGCTCCACCCAGCAAGGCGAGCTGCAAAAAGCCCTGGCCGACGCCAACAGCCTGATCATCACCGCCCAGACCCGTCCCGAGCGCGCCCAGGCCGAGATCGCCAGCAGCCAGACGCGCATCCAGCAGATCAACAACATCCTCAAGGCCGGCAAAGATAACGGCAAGACCTTAAGCGTCGAGCAGCGTGACCAGCTCAACGCCGAACTCGCGGCGCTCAACGCCCTGATCCCGCTGCGCCGCCAGGAACTGGCCGGCAACAGTCAGTTGCAGGACCTCGGCAACAGCCAACATGACGTGCTCTCGGAAAAAGTCGCGCGCCAGGATCAGGAAATCCAGGAACTGCAAACCCTGATCAACCAGAAGCGCCTGGCCCATTCCCAAGAGACGGTGACGCAACAATCCATCGAAGCGCAAAAGTCCGGCAGCAGCAGTTTGCTGGCCACGGAAAGCGCGCAGAACCTGAAACTCTCTGACTACCTGCTCAAAAATACCGACCGCCTCAACGCCATCACCCAACAGAACCTGCAAACCAAGCAGCAACTGGACAGCGTGACCCAAAGCGATTCGGCCCTGGACGAGCAGATCAACGTACTCAAGGGCAGCTTGCTGCTGTCCAAGATTCTCTACAAACAGAAGCAGTCCCTGCCGCCACTCAAACTTGACCGTGACCTGGCGGACCAGATCGCTGACATTCGCCTGTTTCAATTCGAAGTCAGCCAGCAACGGGAATTGCTCAGCAACCCGGCAAGCTACGTTGACAGCCTGTTGGCAACCCAACCGCCGGAGCAAGTCACCCCGCAACTGCGCAAGAGCCTGCTGGAACTGGCCAACACCCGCGCCGAACTGCTGGAACGACTGAACCGCGAACTGAGCGCGGTACTCAACCAATCCATCACCTTGCAGCTGAACCAGAAGCAATTGCTCAGCACCACGAAAAGTCTGCGGTCCACCCTCGACGAGCAGATGTTCTGGATCCCGAGCAACAAGCCGCTGGACCTGGAATGGATGCACGGCGTACCGGAACGTCTGCAACGCCAGGTCACCACGCTGCCTTGGACTTCGAGCCTGAGCGAATTGAGCGATGGCCTGATCCAGCGGCCGTTGCTGTTCCTGCCCCTGGTGTTGCTGATCGGTGCCCTGCTGTGGCGGCGCAAGAGTCTGTATGCCCGACTGAACAAGGTTCACCAGGACATCGGTCACTTCAAACGTGACAGCCAGTGGCACACGCCTCAGGCGATCCTGATCAACATTTTGCTGGCGATGCCGGTGGCGCTGGGCCTGGCCTTGTGTGGCCTGGCCTTGCAGATCGACGCACGCGGGCAGAACGCCAATATGGGCGCGGCCCTGATACAAATGGGCCAGGCCTGGCTGGTGTTCTACACCGCCTACCGGATCCTCGCGCCGGGCGGCGTGGCCGAACTGCATTTCCGCTGGGAAAAACCTCAGGTCGAATTCCTGCAAGGCTGGGTTCGCCGACTCGGGTTGGTCGTGATGGCGCTGGTTGCGGTGGTGGCGGTTGCGGAACTGCAACCGGCGGCACTGGCCGATGACGTGCTCGGCATGCCGGTGGTGCTGACCTGTTATGCCTTGATGGCCTGGTTGCTCAGTCGCCTGCTGATCAGCAGCCCAACCCATGAAAGCGCTTCGCTGTTCCGCAAAGCCGTGGGGATCATGTTCACGGTGCTGCCCGTCGCGTTGTTCGTGGCGGTGTGCTTCGGCTATTACTACACAGCGCTGAAACTCAGCGACCGGTTGATCAACACGCTGTACTTGCTGATGTTCTGGCTGGTGATCGAAGCCACGTTCGTGCGCGGCTTGAGCGTTGCGGCACGACGCCTGGCCTATCAACGTGCCCTGGCCAAACGCCAGGCCGCGAAAGAGGCCGGCGATGGCGAAGCGGTGATCGAAGAGCCGACCCTGGACATCGAGAAGGTCAACGAGCAGTCGTTGCGCCTGATCCGTCTGGCCTTGCTCGGCGGCTTCATCGCGGCGCTGTACTGGGTCTGGTCGGACTTGATCTCGGTGTTCTCGTACCTGGACAACGTCACCCTCTACGAATACACCAGCGGCACCGGCGCCAACATGAGCATGGTGCCAATCAGCATCGGCGACATGCTCGGCGCATTGATCATCATCGGCATCACCTTCGCCCTGGCGCGCAACTTGCCCGGCCTGCTGGAAGTGTTGGTGTTGTCCAAGCTGAACCTGGCCCAAGGCAGCGCCTACGCGACGACCACGCTGCTGTCCTACGTGATCGCCGGTGTCGGTTTCGTCTCGACCCTGTCCACCCTCGGCGTGAGCTGGGACAAGTTGCAGTGGCTGGTGGCGGCGCTATCGGTGGGGTTGGGTTTCGGGATGCAGGAGATTTTCGCCAACTTCATCTCCGGCATCATGATCCTGTTCGAACGCCCGGTGCGGATCGGCGACACCATCACCATCGGCAACCTGTCGGGCACGGTCAGCAAGATCCGCATCCGCGCCACGACCATTACCGACTTCGACCGCAAGGACATCATCGTCCCGAACAAGACGTTCATCACTGGGCAACTGATCAACTGGTCCCTGACCGACACCATCACCCGGGTGACCCTCAAGCTCGGCGTCGATTACGGTTCGGACCTGGATCTGGTCAAGTCTCTGTTGCTGCAGGCCGCACGGGATAACCCGCGAGTGCTCAAGGAACCCGAGCCCCACGTGTACTTCCTGAACTTCGGCGAAAGCACCCTCGACCACGAGTTGCGCATGCACGTGCGCGACCTCGGCGACCGCAACCCGGTGCTCGATGAGGTCAACCGCTTCATCAACCACGAGTTCAAGAAGCAGCACATCAACATCTCGTTCCGGCAGATGGAGGTTTACCTGAAGAACCTGCACGGCCAGGAATACAAGTTGGTGCCGGTCGAGGAAGAGAACAAAACCATCATCTCCCGCGAAGCGCCCCACGAAGCCCTCCGCGACGACCCGATGCAAGAGCCGCCCGAGACCAAACTCGACTAACCGCCTTATCCCTAGCAGAATGCTCGGACATTCTGCTGGAGATGGCCGTTGAAACCCCTCGACGAACTGACCTTCGATAATCGCTTCGCCCGCCTGGGCGACGCGTTCTCAACCCATGTGCTGCCGGAGCCCATTGCGAACCCGCGACTGGTGGTCGCCAGCCCCGCCGCCATGGCGCTGCTGGACCTGGACCCGGCCGTGGCCGAGACGCCAGTGTTCGCCGAGCTGTTCGGCGGCCACAAGCTCTGGGCCGAAGCCGAACCACGGGCGATGGTCTATTCCGGGCATCAATTCGGTTCCTACAACCCACAGTTGGGCGACGGACGCGGCTTGTTGCTGGGCGAGGTCTACAACGAGGCCGGCGAGCATTGGGACTTGCACCTCAAGGGTGCCGGCCAGACGCCGTACTCGCGCATGGGTGATGGACGCGCGGTACTGCGCTCCTCGATTCGCGAGTTTCTCGCCTCCGAAGCACTGAATGCCCTGAACATCCCGACCACTCGCGCATTGTGCGTGATCGGCTCCGACACGCCGGTCTGGCGCGAGAAGCAGGAACGTGCGGCGATGGTCCTGCGCCTGTCGCCAAGCCATGTGCGTTTCGGGCATTTCGAATACTTCTACTACACCAAGCGCCCCGAGCAGCAAAAAGCCCTCGGCGAGCACGTGCTGGCCATGCACTTCCCCGAATGCCTGGAACAGCCGGAACCGTATCTGGCGATGTTCCGCGAGATCGTCGAGCGCAACGCCGAACTGATCGCCAAGTGGCAGGCCTATGGCTTCTGCCACGGGGTGATGAACACCGACAACATGTCGATCCTGGGCATCACCTTCGACTTCGGCCCGTTCGCCTTCCTCGATGACTTCGACGCCAACTTCATCTGCAACCATTCCGATGACCAGGGCCGCTACTCCTTCAGCAACCAGGTGCCGATCGGCCAGTGGAACCTCAGCGCCCTGGCCCAGGCCCTGACGCCGTTCATCAGCGTCGAAGCCCTGCGCGAAACCCTCGGCCTGTACCTGCCGCTGTACCAGGCCCACTACCTCGACCTGATGCGCCGCCGCCTCGGCCTGACCACCGCCGAAGACGACGACCAGAAACTGCTGGAACGCCTGCTGCAACTGATGCAGAACAGCGGCGTCGATTACACCCTGTTCTTCCGCCGCCTCGGGGACGAATCACCCGAACTGGCCGTCGCCCGGCTGCGCGACGACTTCGTCGACATCAAGGGCTTCGACGCCTGGGGCGAGCTGTATATCGCCCGGGTTTCCCGAGAAGGCGCGGTTGATCAGGAACAACGTCGCGGGCGGATGCATGCGGTGAATCCGCTGTACATCCTGCGTAACTATCTCGCGCAGAAAGCCATCGATGCGGCGGAGAGTGGCGACTATGCGGAGGTTCGTCGCCTTCACGGGGTGTTGAGCAATCCGTTTGAAGAACAACCGGGGATGGACAGCTACGCTGAGCGGCCACCGGAGTGGGGTAAGCATTTGGAGATTAGTTGTTCGTCGTAGAGCCGACCAACTCGTGGCTTTACGATTCAGTTGGTGAGTCGTCGCTTGATAATCATGAGCGACGACTCCAGATCAGCTTCACAGATTTCCTTTTATCCAGAGCCTGCCATGACCGAACCACTCCTCATCCCCTGCCCCCACTGCAACGGCCTCAACCGCATTCCCGCCGAGCGCCTCAACGACCATCCAAAATGCGGCCGTTGCAAAGCCGAGGTACTGCTGAGCAAACCTTTCGAATTGAAACAAGGCGATTACGCCAGTCAGATCAAGGGCGATTTGCCGTTGCTGGTGGACGTGTGGGCAGAGTGGTGTGGGCCGTGCAAGTCGTTTGCGCCGGTGTTCGAGCAGGCGGCGGGGCAGTTGGCGGGTAAGTGTCGGTTGGCCAAGCTCGACAGCGAGGCGAACCAGCAGTTGTCGGCGCAGTTGGGGATTCGCTCGATTCCGAGCTTGATTCTGTTCAAGAACGGCCGGGAAGTGGCGCGCCAGAGCGGGGCGTTTCCATTGCCGCAGTTGATGAGCTGGTTGCGTAGCCAGGGGATCTGAGGCCACCCCGAATCAAAACTGTGGGAGCGGGCTTGCTCGCGAAGGCGGAGTGTCAGTCGACATCAACATTGACTGACACGACGCCTTCGCGAGCAAGCCCGCTCCCACATGGTTTCTGCGTTGTCTGTAGGGATCAGGCGTTTTCCAGCAGGTTGTGCAACTCAACAAACTGCTGGGTCAGTTTGTGTCGCGGATCAAGGTGGATCAGCGGTGTGTTGGCCTGGTGGGATTCACGCATGCGCACCGAACTGCCCAGGTACACCGGCAATACCGGCAAACCTTCGGCAATCAGTTCGTCGAGGATTTGCTGGGGCAAACTTGCGCGGGCCTGGAACTGGTTGACCACGATGCCTTCGACTTCCAGGCCTTCATTGTGGTCTTCCTTCAATTCTTCGATTTCCGCCAGCAGGCCATACAGCGCCTGGCGTGAGAAGCTGTCGCAGTCGAAGGGGATCAGCACGCGATCAGCGGCAATCAGCGCCGACACCGCATAGAAATTCAGCGCTGGCGGGGTGTCGAGGTAGATCCGGTCGTAGTCTTCGCTCAATTCATCGAGCAGTTTGCGCAGCTTGTTGATCTTGTGTTTGGCCTCAAGCTTGGGCTGCAAGTCGGCCAGCTCGGCGGTGGCGGTGATGACGTGGAGGTTGTCGAACGGGGTTTCATAGATATCCACCTGGTTTTTCTTCGAGAACGGCCCGGAAGACAGGGTCTGCTTGAAGAAATCGGCGATCCCCATGGGGATGTCATTACCAGTGAGGCCGGTCAGGTACTGAGTAGAGTTGGCCTGGGCATCGAGATCCACCAACAGGGTGCGATAGCCCTCGCTGGCACTGACCGCTGCCAGATTGCAGGCAATGCTGGACTTACCCACACCACCTTTCTGATTGAACACCACGCGCCGCATGTCAAAACCTCCGTGTATCAAAGAATGACCGAGTGTAGTAGTCCACGGCGTCGCTTAGCTACCTCGCGGGCACGGGGACTACACAGTCAGGTGCATTCTCCTGATGAAAAAGCCGCGAACTCGCTCGTTGATCGCGGACAGAACCGACAGACTCGCCCGCCCCGACGTGGATAATGGCCATACGACAGCTTTTTCGCGAACCAATCGGTACATTTGATTGCGCAAAATGTAACCAGTATTTGCTACACGCCCGCCGCACCGGGATAATGCGCGCCACTCGGCGTTTAGCGCCACGTAAGTTGGGCGCAGATTTTGCGACTCACCGCGTCAAGGAAAGCCCGCAGGGGCGGGATGAATCTTTGTGATCAACTTCAACATCGCCCAATGGCGCGCATGGGCCCCTGGGCTCGAAAGCGTGGACGATTGGCAGGCCTGGAGCCGACAACCGGTCGTGCTCCCAAGCAGCGATGCCGCCCCCGACGTGTCGTTTCTGCCGGCCATGCAGCGCCGACGACTCAGCCGCCTCGCGCGGATGGCCTTCAGTGTCGGCTGGCCGTTGGCCGATGGTCGGCAGGACCTACCGTTGGTCTTTATTTCCCGGCACGGCGAAACCCCGCGCACCTTCGATATCCTCAGCGATCTGGCCGCCGATCAGCCGCTGTCGCCGACCCAATTCAGCCTTTCGGTGCACAACGCGATCATCGGCCTGTGGTCGATCATGCGCGGCGAAACCAGCGAAATGACCGCTCTCGCCGCCGCTGGCGACGGTCTTGAACACGGCATGCTTGAGGCCGCGGCGCTGCTTTCGGAAGGCGCACCCGCTGTGTTGCTGGTGGTCACCGAAGAACAACCGCCCGAGGCCTACTCGGCCTGGATCGACGATGTGCCGTTCCCTTACGCGGTCGGTCTGCTGCTGACCCCCGGCACCGACTGGCAGCTGTCCCTGAACAGCCATCCGGATGAACTGTCCAACGCTCACTGGCCCCATGCCTTGAATCTATTGCGTACCCTGCTCGGCCAGCAGTCAACCTGCCAACATGCCTGGAAAAATCGTGTATGGACCTGGCAACGCAACCCGTAATCGATAAAAACCGCGACGCCTACTATTGGCGCCTGCTGGCCACCGCCGCGAGCTTCACCCTGTTCGGGTTGGGTGGCCTGTGCCTGCGATTGCTGGTTTTCCCGCTGCTTGGCTGCCTGCCCGGCGATGCCCAGGCCCATCGGCTGCGGGCGCGGAAAATCGTCAGTCGCTGTTTCTGGTTTTTTGTGCGGTTCATGGCTCGCACCGGCGTGCTGACCTACGACATCCAGGGCGCGGAAAAACTCGGGCGGCCGGGGCAGATGATCATCGCCAATCATCCATCGCTGATCGACGTGGTGTTTCTGATTGGCCTGGTGCGCCATAGCAACTGCGTGGTCAAACAGAGTCTTTGGGATAACCCGTTCACCCGCGGGCCGTTGCGCCGCACCGAATACATCAGCAACGACGGCAGCATGGACATGCTCGACGCCGCGGCCGACGCGCTGAAAAGCGGCCAGACCTTGATCATTTTCCCCGAAGGTACCCGCACCCAACCCGGCCAGCCACCGGCCTTTCATCGGGGTGCCGCGGCCATTGCCCTGCGGGGTGCGAAAATCCTCACCCCGGTGATTATCAAGGTCAGCCCGAGCACTTTGACCAAGGCCGAACCCTGGTATCGGATCCCGAAACGTCGCGTGCACTTCAGTTTCCGTGTCGGGGCCGATATAGACCCACAGGCCTTTGCCGCGCAAGGCCCTGCGCCCCAGGCTTCGCGCAAGCTCAACGATTACCTGCATCACTACTTTATTAAGGAGCTCGCCGAAGATGAGCGATCTGCACCGTGAGATAAAAACCCTGATCATCGAAGCCCTGGGCCTCGAAGACATCAGCGCCGACGACATCGGCGACGACCAGACCCTGTTCGGCGAAGGCCTGGGCCTGGACTCGGTAGACGCCCTGGAACTCGGCCTGGCAATCCAGAAAAAGTACGGCATCAAGATCGATGCCGACGCCAAGGACACCCGTAATCACTTCAGCAACGTGGCGAGCCTTGCGGCGTTCGTCACTGCAAAACAGGCAGCTTGAGACCGGACCATGCAAACTCGTGACGATATCTTCAACACCCTGCGCGATGCCCTGGTCGAACTCTTCGAGCTGGACCCCGAGCGCGTGAGCCTGGAATCCAACCTGTATCAGGACCTGGAAATCGACAGCATCGACGCCGTCGACCTGATCGATCACATCAAGCGCCAGACCGGCAAGAAAATCGCCGCCGAAGAATTCAAATCGGTGCGTACCGTCAGCGACGTGGTCGAGGCGGTCTACCGTCTGGTTCAACCGGCCGCATGAGTCGAGTGATCGGCCTCGGCCTGCTGCTGGCGGGCCTGCTGTACCCCTTTGCGGTGTATTTCGGCATGGAGCACTTCGCGCCGTGGCAGTTCGGCTTGCTGCTGGGCAGCCTGTGGCTGGCGCGAGCGCTGACCGGCGTGCGGCGGCCGGGCAGTTTGTGGATGGCCATCGTGGCCATCGTGTTTTGCCTGCTGCTGGCGCTGTTCGACAGTCCGATGCTGCTGCGTTGGTACCCGGTGCTGATCAGCGGCTTCATGCTGGTGCTGTTCGGGCTGAGCCTGAAATACGGCCCGCCGATGGCCGAACGCCTGGCCCGTCTGCGTGAACCGCACTTACCGGCCAAGGCAATTGTTTATACGCGCCAGGTCACGGTGGCCTGGAGCGTGTTTTTTCTCTGCAACGGATTGTGCGCCGCCGCGCTGACCCTTTGGGCGCCGCTGAGTTGGTGGATGTTGTACACCGGCCTGATCTCCTACGGGTTGATCGGCCTGATGTTTGCCATTGAATGGCTCATACGACAACGGGTACGAGGCCACCCATGACTTGGATAACACTTGAGCAATTGCTGCTCAAGGCTCAACCGGAACGTGCCTTGACGGCCGAGCCGGCGTTGAATCACGCACAACTGTGCGAGCAGGCCCTGAGCCTCGCCGCCGGCCTGCAAGCCCAGGGCGTGCGGCGTATTGCCGTGCACCTGGAAGATGCCGCCGACCTGGCGATTGCGCTGCTGGGTGCCTGGCGTGCCGGGGTCAGCGTTTTGCTGCCCGCCGATTTGCAGCCCCAGACGCGCCAGCGCTGGTCGAGCGAAGTCGATCTGTGGCTGACCGATCAGGCCGACGATGCGCATCTGGCTGATTATCAGCATTCACCGATGCCCGCCGCCGCGCTGGATCTGGATCGCTGTCAGTTGAGCCTGTGCACCTCCGGCTCCAGCGGCGAACCCAAGCGCATCGACAAAACCCTGCGGCAACTGGCCAATGAAGTCGAAGCCCTTGAGCAGCTCTGGGGCGCCGACCTGGGCCAGGCTTGCATCATCGGCAGCGTCGGCACTCAGCATATCTACGGTTTGCTGTTCCGCGTGCTTTGGCCGTTGTGTGCCGGGCGCCCGTTCGTGCGCAAACAACTGGCGTTCCCGGAAGACCTGCAGCGGGCCAGCCGCGAACACCCGGCGTTCGCCTGGGTCGCCAGTCCGGCGTTGCTCAAGCGCATGGGCGATAACCTCGACTGGCCAGCCTTGAGCGCGGTGCGTCGGGTGTTTTCCTCCGGTGGCGCCTTGCCTGCCGAGGCTGCACAAAGCCTGTTCGAACGCTTGCAGCAATGGCCGACGGAAATTCTCGGCAGCTCGGAAACCGGCGGCATTGCCTGGCGTCAGGGGCACGACCTCTGGCAGCCATTCGCCGACGTACTGCTGAGCCAGGACAGCGACGGCGCCCTGCTCATCGCCTCGCCGTACCTGCCCGCCGACCACATCGAACACACCGCCGACGCCGCACGGATCGCCGCTGACGGCCGTTTCGAACTGCTGGGCCGACTGGACCGCATCGTCAAACTGGAAGAAAAACGTATCTCGCTACCGATGCTGGAACAGGCACTGATGGCCCACGACTGGGTCGCCGAAGCGCGCCTCGGGGTGGTTCAGGAAAACCGCGCCTCGTTGGGGGCGCTGCTGGTGCTCAGCCAACAAGGGCTGCATGCCTTGCGCAATCAGGGGCGGCGTACGCTCACCCAAGAACTGCGTCAGCACCTGAGCCAGCATTGCGAAGCCCTGGCCTTGCCACGGCGCTGGCGCTTGCTGCGACAACTGCCGCTGAACGCCCAGGGCAAACTGCCCCAGGCCGACGTCGAAGCCCTGCTGCTGGCCCCGCGCCCCAAGGCGCCGGACGTGCTGCAACAGGTCGAAACCGATGGCGAGTGGAGCCTGCAACTGGCGGTGCCGCCGGACCTGGCTTACTTCAGCGGCCACTTCCCACAAGCACCGGTTTTGCCCGGTGTGGTGCAGGTGGATTGGGCGCTGAGCCTCGGCCAGCAACTGATGGATTTGCCGGCCACGTTCGCTGGCATGGAAGTGCTGAAATTCCAGCAACTGGTGCGTCCTGGCGATGAAATCCAGTTGCACCTGCGCTTCGACCCGGTGCGCAGCAAGTTGTATTTCGCCTACCGCAACGACACCGCCACCTGCTCCAGCGGACGGATTGTGCTGGAGGCGACCTGTGGGTAAGTTGAATTCCCGTGTAGCAGCTGCCGCAGGCTGCGTCCGAGTGCGAAGCGCTCGCAATCAGACCGCCGTGGTGATTCTGAAGGACCTCGTTGATCTGGTTTGCGACCGCTTCGCGGCCGAACGCAGGCTTCGCCAGCTGCTACAAGGGCGCGGTGGGTATCAAAATGCATAACCCATGCGCCGTCATCCCGGTCTACAACCACGAAACAGCTATCACCACGGTGGTAGAAGCGCTGCTCGCCCAAGGTTTGCCGTGCATCCTGGTGGACGACGCCAGCACCCAGGCCTGCGCCAAGGTGCTCGACCAGCTAGCGCTGCAGGACAAGACCTACCTGATCCGTCTCACTCTCAATCAGGGCAAGGGCGGCGCCGTGATGACCGGTTTGCGCGAAGCCGCGCGCCTGGGCTTCACACACGCCTTACAGGTAGACGCCGACGGCCAGCATGACCTCGCTGACGTCGAGACCTTCATCGAACAGTCCCGCACCCATCCCGAAGCGGTCATCTGCGGTTACCCACTCTACGACGCCAGCGTGCCCAAGGGCCGTTTGTATGCGCGTTACCTGACCCACGTGATGGTGTGGATCAACACCCTGTCGTTGCAGATCCGCGATTCGATGTGCGGCTTCCGCGTGTATCCATTGCCACCGACCCTGGCGCTGATCAGTTCGGCGAGGATCGGCAAACGCATGGACTTCGATTCGGACATTCTGGTGCGGCTGGCCTGGCGCAATCTGCCGATGCAATGGCTGCAAACCAAGGTTCATTACCCGCTGGACGGCGTCTCGCACTTTCGCCTGTTCCACGACAACGTTTTGATTTCGAGCATGCACACCCGCCTGTTCTTCGGCATGTTACTGCGCGCTCCGGTGATCCTCTGGCGGCGGTGGCGCACATGACCGTTAACACGGACAAAAAACACTGGGCCGACCGCGAAGAACGCGGCAGTTTCTGGCTGATGAAATTCACCGCACTCTGCGCCAAAGTGCTGGGCCGGCGGCTGTTGAGCCCGTTGCTGTACGGCATCGTTTTGTACTTTTTCCTGTTCGGTCGCAGCGCGCGCAAAAGTGCCTGGCAATACCAGCAACGCCTGGCCGACTGGAGTGCTCGCCCGGAATTGCGTCCGACCCATTGGCGGGTCTTCGGTCAGTTCATGGCCTTCGCCGATTCGATGCTCGACAAGCTCGACGTGTGGAACGGCAAGCTGCGACTGGAGCAGATCGAAATCATCGACCCGGCGCTGTTGCGCACCCAACTGCGCGGCGCCCGTGGGCAGATGCTGGTGGGCGCACACCTGGGCAATCTCGAAGTCTGCCGCGCCCTGGCGGAGATCGGCGAAAAGGTCACCATGAACGTGCTGGTGCACACCAAGCACGCCGAGCAATTCAACCGTTTGCTCGGCGAAGCCGGGGCGACCAATTTGCGTCTGGTCCAGGTCAGCGAACTGGACCCGGTGATCATGCTGCAATTGCACGAACGCCTGGAGCGCGGCGAGTGGCTGGCGATTGCCGGCGACCGCGTGCCCTTGCATGGCGGGCGCAGCGTGACCGTGGATTTCCTCGGCCACCCAGCGGCGTTCCCCCAGGGCCCGTGGCTGCTGGCCGGTTTGCTCAAGTGCAAAGTCAATTTGCTGCTGTGCCTGAAGAAACCCACCGGTGATTATCGACTGACCCTCGAACCGTTCACCGAAGCCGTGGTGTGGAAGCGCAGCGACCGCGAACAGGTCATTCATCAGTGGGCCTCCCGCTACGCCGAACGCTTGGGTCACTATTGCCTTGAAGCGCCTCAACAATGGTTCAACTTTTACCCTTTCTGGAAGACCGATGACGACGCCAACGCTTGAGCCGGTAACCTTCGGCGAACTCCCTTTGCGCATCGAAGACGTGCTGGCCCTGGCCAACCGTCAGGCGCCGACCCGGTTGCAGGACGACCCCGAATACCGCGAGCGCATTGCCAAGGGTGCGCGCTTCCTCGATTCCCTGCTGGACAAGGAAGGCGTGATCTACGGCGTGACCACCGGTTACGGCGATTCCTGCGTGGTCGCGGTGCCGTTGCATCACGTCGAAGCGCTGCCGCGTCATCTGTATACGTTCCACGGCTGCGGCCTGGGCAAACTGCTCGACGCCCAAGCGACTCGCGCAGTACTCGCGGCGCGTTTGCAGTCGCTGTGCCACGGCGTGTCCGGGGTGCGCGTGGAATTGCTGGAACGCCTGCAAGCCTTCCTTGAGCACGACATTCTGCCGCTGATCCCGGAGGAAGGTTCGGTGGGCGCCAGCGGTGATTTGACGCCGCTGTCCTACGTCGCCGCGACCTTGTCCGGCGAGCGCGAAGTGATGTTCCGTGGCGAACGCCGCGAGGCCGCCGATGTGCATCGCGAACTCGGCTGGACGCCGCTGGTGCTGCGCCCGAAAGAAGCCCTGGCGTTGATGAACGGCACCGCCGTGATGACCGGCATCGCGTGCCTGGCCTTCGCCCGTGCCGATTACCTACTGCAACTGGCCACCCGCATCACCGCGTTGAACGTGGTTGCGCTGCAAGGCAACCCGGAGCATTTCGACGAACGCCTGTTCGCCACCAAACCGCACCCGGGGCAGATGCAAGTCGCCGCGTGGTTGCGCAAGGATCTGGCGATCGACGCGCCCACCGCGCCGCTGCATCGCCTGCAAGATCGCTATTCCCTGCGTTGCGCGCCGCATGTGCTCGGCGTGTTGGCCGACAGCCTGAACTGGTTGCGTTCGTTCATCGAGATCGAGCTCAACAGCGCCAACGACAACCCGATCATCGACGCCGAAGCCGAACGCGTGCTCCACGGCGGGCACTTCTACGGCGGCCATATCGCGTTCGCCATGGACAGCCTGAAAACCCTCGTCGCCAACGTCGCTGATTTGCTCGATCGGCAACTCGCGCTGCTGGTGGATGAGCGTTACAACCACGGGTTGCCGAGCAACCTGTCTGGCGCCAGCGCGGACCGGGCGATGCTCAACCACGGCTTCAAAGCCGTGCAGATCGGCACCAGTGCCTGGACCGCCGAAGCGTTGAAAAACACGATGCCAGCCAGCGTGTTCTCGCGCTCCACCGAGTGCCACAACCAAGACAAAGTCAGCATGGGCACCATCGCCGCCCGGGATGCTGTGCGCGTGCTGGAGCTGACCGAACAAGTGGCCGCCGCCACCCTGCTGGCCGCCAACCAAGGCGTCTGGCTGCGCAGCCAGGCCGAAGACGCACGCCCGTTGCCGCCATCCCTCGCCGCCATGCACGAAGAACTGGCCAAGGATTTTCCGCCGGTGATCGAAGACCGTGCCCTGGAAGGCGAGTTGCGCCTGTGTCTGAAACGGATCGCCGAGCAACACTGGAGGCTGCATGCGTAGCAAGGGAGTGCTTCACGCCGATACGGAAATCCTCGTGCCGTTCTTTGACGTCGACACCATGAACGTGGTGTGGCACGGCCATTACGTCAAATACCTGGAAGTCGCCCGCTGTGCGCTGCTGGACAAGCTCGGCCACAACTACACCGCCATGGTCGAGTCGGGTTTTGCCTGGCCGGTGATCGACCTGCAACTGCGCTACGTGCGCGGTGCGGTGTTCGGCCAGAAGCTCAACGTCCGCGCCAGTCTGGTGGAGTGGGAGAACCGGTTGAAGATCAACTACCTGATCAGCGACCTGCACACCGGAGAACGCCTGACCCGCGCCAGCTCGGTGCAGGTCGCGGTCGACATGAGCAGCCGCGAGATGCAATTGGCCTCGCCGAAAGTGTTCACCGACGCTGTTGAAAGGATGCTGCCATGATTTTCCGGATATTCACCTGTAGCAGCTGGCGAAGCCTGCGTTCGGCTGCGAAGCAGTCGCCACGCGATTTACCTGAAACACCGCATACACAGGTTTTACGACGGCTTCGCCGCCGAACGCAGCCTCGCGGGCTCGGCAGCTGCTACGGGATCGTGTTGGGCCTGTTGATGGTGAGTTTTACTTCGCTCGCGCAGGCGTTCGACCTGCAACAACTCAGCGATCAACTGGCCAAGCCGGACGTGATCCACGGCCACTTCATCCAGGAAAAACACTTGCGTGCCCTGCCCCAGCCGCTGGTCAGCAAGGGCACCTTCGTCCTGGCGAAAAACCACGGCTTGCTCTGGCTGCTAAAAACCCCGCTGCAACAGGATTACCGCATCAATGCCAAGGGCATCGCCCGGCGTGATGCCAACGGCTGGCAACTGCTGCCGGGCAAGAGCGCCGGGGCTGAGCAGAACCGTTTGTTCCTCGCCGTGCTGCAAGGTGACAGCAGCGGCTTGCAACGGGATTTTGAGCTGGCGCTGAGTGGCGACGCGCAGAAATGGAAGCTGACCCTGACCCCGCGCTCGATGCTGCTCAAGCAAGTGTTCAACCAGATCAACATTGATGGTGGCGAGTTGGTGAACACCATCGAGCTACTGGAAACCCAAGGAGACAGCACCCTGTTGCGCATGCAGGACAGCACCAGCGCCCAACCGTTGAGCGACGCGGAGCAACATGACTTTGCCGAGTGAACGCAGGCTCCCGCGGCTGTTCCTGATCCTGCTGCTGGCGGTGCTTGCGCTCGCCGGTTGGCAATGGCGTGACGGAGCACCGCTGTCGGCCAACCTGATGGAACTGGTGCCCGGCACGGCACCGGACGCGCTGGAACTGCGCGCCGAACAACGCATGCAAGAACCGCTGAATCGCGAAATGCTGGTGCTGGTTGGCCACACCGATCGCCAGCAAGCCGTGGCCATGGCGCAGAAACTCGGCGAACAGTGGCAGGCCAGCGGCTTGTTCGAAAAAGTCCAATGGACCTTGCAAGCCGACCTGCCTGCGTTGCGCACGCAGTTGCTGCAAGGTCGTCTGGCGATGCTCTCGGATGTGGATCGGCAACAGCTGATTGAGCATCCCGACGCGTTCATCCAACAGCGGGTACAAGCGCTGTTCGACCCCTTCACTGGTTTCAGCCTGGTGCCGAGCCAGGATGACTGGCTGGGCCTGACCGGGCGCATCCAGAACAGCCAGCCGCAACACGGCGCGGTGCAACTGGACATCGGCAGCGGCGCGTTGATCGCCGATGCCGACGGCAAGAGTTGGGTGCTGCTGCGGGCGCGTACCACCGGTAACGCCTTCGACATGAACCTGCCGCTGCAAGTGGCCGATTTGCTCAAACACAGTCGCGAAGAAGCGGCCCAGGGTGACGTGCAATTGCTCGCCGCCAGCGGCTTGCTTTACGCGGCTAACGGTCAGCAACAAGCGACCCGGGAAATGACTTGGGTCGGTGGCGGCGCCACGCTCGGCATCCTGTTGCTGCTGCTGTTGGCGTTCCGGCGGTTGCGCGTATTGCTCGCGTTTGTCCCGGTGCTGGTGGGTATGTTGTTCGGCATGGTGGCGTGCGTGGCGCTGTTCGGGCATATGCATGTGATGACCTTGGTGCTCGGCTCCAGCCTGATCGGCGTCGCGGTCGATTACCCCCTGCATTACCTGTCCAAGAGCTGGAGCCTGAAACCCTGGAACAGTTGGCCGGCCCTGCGCCTGACCCTGCCGGGGCTGACGCTGAGCCTGATCACCAGTTGCATCGGCTACCTCGCCCTGGCCTGGACACCGTTCCCGGCCCTGACGCAAATCGCCGTGTTCTCCGCCGCTGGGCTGCTCGGTGCTTATTTGTCGGCGGTGTGCCTGTTGCCGGCGCTGCTCAAGGGTGCGGACCTGCGCCCGGCGCAATGGCCCCTGCGGGTTGCCGAGTTTTTGGTGAACCTGCGTGAAACGCTGCTCAAGCATGTCCGCACACCGGTGTTGCTGGCGCTGCTGATTGCTTTCTGTGTCGGTGGCCTGTTGCAACTCAGCACCAAGAACGACATTCGCCAGTGGGTCGGCATGCCACAGCATCTGACCGACGAAGCCCAGGCCATCGCGCGCATCACCGGATTCCAGCCCACTAGTCAGTTCTTTTTGATCCGCGCCGCCAATCAGCAGGAATTGCTCGAACGCCAGAGCGCCCTGAATGATCGCCTGGAGCAACTGGTCAACCTCGACAAACTCCAGGGCTTTCTCTCTCTCAACCAGTTGGTCAGTCAACCGAGCGAACAGAAACAAGTACGCGACGCACTGAACAAACTGCCGCAATTCTGGCAACCGCTGCTCGACGTTGGCGTACCAGTCGAAGCGCTACAAGCCGAGCTGACCAAGTTGCAGGCGCTGCCCGTCGAAGACATCGACGCGGCGCTGGTCGGGCCGTTGGCCGAACCTTATCGCACGCTGTGGCTGGGGCCGACCGAGGATGGCGGCGTCGCGGCCATGGTCAGCCTGCAAGGCTTGAACAACCCGTCGCTGCTGCGGGTCCAGGCCCTGGACTTGCCGGGCGTTGAACTGGTGGATCGTCTCGGCGAATTGAACAATGTCTTCGCCCAGACCCAAATCAGCGCCGCTGAACTGAAACTCGCCTCCTGCGTGCTGATCGTGCTGGTGCTGATCCTGCCGTTCGGCCTCGGCGGTGCGCTGCGAATCGTCGCCCTGCCGCTGCTGGCCGCACTGTGCAGCCTCGCTTGCCTCGGTTGGCTCGGCCAGCCGCTGACATTGTTCAGCCTGTTCGGCCTGTTGCTGGTGACGGCCATCAGTGTCGATTACGCGATCCTCATGCGCGAACAGGTCGGTGGCGCTGCCGTGAGCCTGCTGGGCACCTTGCTGGCGGCGCTGACCACTTGGCTGTCGTTCGGCTTGCTGGCGGTGTCCAGTACGCCGGCAGTGAGCAACTTCGGTCTGTCGGTGAGCCTCGGCCTGGCGTTCAGTTTCATCCTGGCGCCGTGGGCCGGACGCCAAGTCCACGCCGTTCCGGTCGCGGAGCAGACAGCATGATGATCGCGCTGTTCTGGGCGATGGCCCTGGGCATGTTCGCCGTCGCGACCCGCGTCGGTCGGCATTTCGGCCTGATCCCGATTGTCAGCCAATTGCTGCTGGCGACCTTCGGCCTGCCGCTGCTGATGTACTTCTGGATCGAACCGGGCTGGCAGCTCAGCGGCTCGGATCTCATCTTGCCGGTGTGGCTGAAAAACCTCTACAGCCTGAGTTTCGCCTTGCTGCTGGGGCACATCCTCAGCGACGTGATCGACCTGCAACTGGATCGCCAGAGCCTGAAAATCGCCCTGCCGAGTTTCTGCCTGCCGTTCGCTTGCGGTTTGGCCACGGCGGTCTGGCTCTTGCCGCCGCAATCGTGGCTCAGTTCATTGGCGGTCGGTCTGGTGTTCGCCATCACCGCGATTCCGGTGTTGTACCTGTACTTGCGGCATATCAACTATCCACCCGATGCCACCCGGCGCCTGGTGCAAACCGCGATCCTGATCGACCTCACGTGCTGGACGCTGTTCGGCTTCGCCCAGGGCAGCCTGCACCTGAGCAGTCTGCTGCTGCCATTGGCCGGCGCCTGTTTGCCGGTGCTGTTGCGCTTGCTCGGTTTGCGCCAGCAGTTGTTGTACAGCGGCGGTTTCTTCGCGCTGCTGGTGGTGGCCGAGCACTTCAAGCTCAATGCGCTGATTTTCGGTATCGGGTATCTGCTGTGCATGGCCGCGCTGAAAATCCCGCTGGTGTTGCCGTTGCCGGCGATCTGGATGCATCGCTTGCAGACCTGGATCGCCATCCCGCTGATCCTCACGTTCGGCATCGTGCAGATCAATGTGCACAGCGCAATGGCCAGCCTTGACTGGTTGCAACTGGTGGCGCTGCTGCTGTTCCCGATCTTCAGCAAACTGCTGGGCAACTGGCTGGGTCTGGGTTGGGCTGGTGTCTCGTCTGATGGCGCCAGCCGCTGGCGGGAAAGCGTTTTACTGAATATTCGCGGGTTGAGCGAGATCGTCTTTCTCAACCTGCTGCTGCAACAACAACTCATCAGCCCGGCGTTGTATTTCGCGCTGATGCTGATGGGTCTGATCGCCACACTGCTGCCGGCACTGGCCGGCATGCACCGAATCCCGCTGACTATCGCCGCCCCGGCAAGGAGCCCCCGTGCCAACCGTTGAAATGGAACATCGTCAGGTCGTCGTCATCGGTGCCGGTCCTTCGGGCGCCATCGCCGCCGCGCTGCTCAAGCGCAAGGGTCACGATGTATTGGTGATCGAGCGCCAGCACTTCCCACGGTTCTCCATCGGCGAAAGCCTGTTGTCCCATTGCCTGGATTTCGTCGAAGAGGCCGGCATGCTCGACGCGGTGAATGCCGCCGGGTTCCAGGTGAAAACCGGTGCCGCGTTCGCCTGGGGCGATGAATACACGGCCTTCGATTTCGGCGACACCTTCAGCAACGGCAAGCCGACGACGTTCCAGGTGCAACGCGCCGATTTCGACAAGCTGCTGGCCGATCAGGCCGCGCTGCAAGGCGTAGAATTGCGCTACGGCGAAGCCATTGTCAGCGCCGATTTCAGCCTGGCGAAACCACAGCTGAACGTGTTGCGCGAGGACGGTAGCGAGTACCGCGTCGAAGCGGATTTCGTGCTCGACGCCAGTGGTTACGGCCGGGTGTTGCCGCGCTTGCTCGACCTGGAAGCGCCGTCGAATTTCCCGGAACGCCAAGCAGTGTTTACCCACGTCGAAGACCACATCGACAACCCGACGTTCGACCGCACCAAGATCCTCGTCACCACCCACCCGGTCCATCGCGACATCTGGTTCTGGACCATCCCGTTCAGCAACGGCCGGTGCTCGGTGGGCGTGGTCGCTGCCGCTGAACATTTCGCCGGTCGCACCGATGATCTGGACCAATGCCTGCGCGGTTTCATCGCCGAAACCCCAAGCCTGGCCGGCGTGCTGGACAATGCCGTGTGGGACACCCCGGCGCGCACCATCGGTGGCTACTCGGCCAACGTCAAAACGCTGCATGGCCCAGGCTTTGCGCTGTTGGGCAACGCGGCGGAATTCCTCGATCCGGTGTTTTCCTCCGGCGTGACCATCGCCATGCGTTCGGCGAGCATGGCCGCCGGCGTGCTGCATCGCCAATTGCAGGGTGAAAGCGTCGACTGGCAAACCGAATTCGCTGACCCGCTCAAACGCGGCGTCGACACCTTCCGTTGCTACGTCGAAGGCTGGTACACCGGGACCTTCCAGGACGTGATTTTCCATGAGGGCAGCTCTCCGGAAATCCGCCGCATGATCGCCTCGATCCTCGCCGGTTACGCCTGGGATGAACGCAACCCGTTCGTCAGCGAAGCGAAACGCCGGTTGAAGGTGATTTCGGAATTTTGCGCAAGGGATGCCACATGAGTTACTTGAGCGACAACTACGTCGAAGAAACCCGATTCGGTTTCTGGTTCCTGCGCAGCCACACCTGGCAGCACCATGTGTTGCGGGTGGCGATCAATGATCTGCGGGGTTTGTTCAGTGAGTCGCTGCCGAGCAATCCAGTGCTGCTGGATGCCGGATGTGGTCAGGGCAAGTCGTTCCAGTATTTGCGCCAGACCTTTGCGCCCCAGCGCTTGATCGGAGTGGATGCGGACCCGCACAGCTTGAATCTCAGCGCTGAAGAAGCGGCGCGTCAGGGCATGACGGTTGAGTTGATCGGCAGTGATTGCGCGACGCTCAATGTGCCGGATGCCAGTGTGGATCTGCTGTTCTGTCATCAGACGTTCCATCATCTGGTGGAGCAGGATCAGGCCCTCGCCGAGTTCTATCGGGTGCTCAAACCCGGCGGCTATCTGCTGTTCGCCGAGTCCACCGAGGCTTACATTGATACGTGGGTGATTCGCTGGCTGTTCCGGCATCCGATGCATGTGCAGAAAAGCGCCGCCGGGTATCTGGAGATGATTCGCCAACAGGGTTTCGAATTCGGACCGCAAAACGTGTCTTACCCGTACTTGTGGTGGAGCCGCGCCACGGATTTCGGTTTGCTGGAACGCTTTGGTTTGCGTAAGCCCAAGCCCTTTGGCCAGCGGGAAGAGACGCTGGTCAATGTGGTGGCGCGCAAGCCGCTTGAAGGTGCTGTTTGATGTCTAGCGCAATTCAACAAACCTGTGGAAACCCCTGTGGGAGCGGGCTTGCTCGCGAAAGCGGTGGGTCAGTCGACAACAGTGCTGGATGGACGGACGCCTTCGCGAGCAAGCCCGCTCCCACAGGGTTTGTGGTGTTGTGGCGTTTTTTGTTGGTGGCCTGTGCGCTGCTGTTGAGTGCTTGCGCCAGCCGCACGCCGTTGCCCGAGCACACTCCAAGCCTCGCGTTGCCGCTGCAACTGCACATCCAGCGCCTGATGGCCGACGATCGCCAGGATTGGGTGTTGGTGATCCAGCAGGAAGGCCCGGCCCTGCGTTGGTCGATGATGGATTTGCTCGGCATTCCCCAGGCCCGGCAGAAACTGGTCGGTGGCGACTGGCAGGCCGACGGTCTGCTGCCGCCGAACCCCGAGGCTCGCGAGTTGTTCGCCGCGCTGTTGTTTGCCCTGACCCCGGAAGGCGAGTTGCAAAACAACTATCCCGCCGCGTGGCAACATGGCGGGCAACGGTCCTTGCCAGAGCATTGGGACGTCCGTTATTCGCGACCGCTGAGCTTTGAATTGAACCTGCCCAAAGGTCCGAAATACCAAGTCACGCCGCTGAGCGGGGACACGCCATGACCGCCTATTTGAACGCCTTGGGGTTGATCTGCGCCCTGGGTCGCGACAAGCAGGAAGTCGCGCGCAATCTGTTTGCCGGCGATTGCTCCGGCATGCGCAGCGAGGCGGGTTGGGTGCTGGAACGTTCGCTGCCGGTGGCCGCCGTGCGTGGTGAGCTGGCGCCGATTCCACCGGAGATGACCGAGCAACGCAGCCGCAACAATCAACTGCTGCTGGAAGCGGCCCTGCAAATTCGCCCGGACATCGATCGCGCGATCCAGACCAACGGCCCTGGCCGTGTCGGCGTCGTGCTTGGCACCAGCACTTCGGGCATCGACGAAGCCAGTCGCGGGCTGGCCCATTACGTCCGTGAACATGAATTTCCCGACGACTACGACTATCAGCAACAGGAACTGGGTGCCCCGGCGAATTTCCTCGCCGACTGGCTGCAATTGAGCGGCCCGGCCTATGTGATTTCCACGGCGTGCACCTCCAGCGCCCGCGCCTTGATGAGCGCCCAGCGCTTGTTGGACCTGGGGATGTGCGACGCGGTGTTGTGCGGCGGGGTCGACAGTTTGTGCAAGCTGACCCTCAACGGTTTCTCGGCCCTGGAAGCGGTGTCCGAGCAGCGCTGCAATCCTTTTTCAGCCAACCGCAACGGCATCAACATCGGCGAAGCGGCGGTGCTGTTTTTGATGAGCAAAAGTGCCGGTGACACCCCGGCAATTGCCCTGCTCGGCAGCGGCGCCAGTTCCGACGCGCACCACATTTCCGCACCAGAACCGACCGGCCGTGGCGCTCAGCAGGCGATGCGTAAAGCCTTGAGCCGCGCCCATCTGCAACCGTCGCAAATCGGTTACCTGAACCTGCACGGCACCGCCACTCAACACAACGACGCCATGGAAAGCCTGGCGGTCTCGGCGCTGTTCCCGGACGGCGTGCCCTGCTCGTCGACCAAACCGATGACCGGCCACACCCTCGGTGCCGCCGGTGCCCTGGAAGCGGCGTTTTGCTGGTTGAGCCTGAGCGCGGACAATCCCGAACACGCCCTGCCGCCCCACGTCTGGGACGGCCAGCCCGACCCGGACCTGCCGCCACTGAATTGGGTGACCCCGGCCCATCGCCTGGCGTCCATTGCACCCCGCTACCTGATGAGCAATTCGTTTGCCTTCGGTGGCAATAACGTCAGCCTGATTATCGGAGACGCCCCATGATTGACTGGCCGCTCGCCGAACTGCTGCCTCACGCTGGCGACATGATCCTCATCGAGCAGATCCTGTCGTTCGATGACGAGCAGATTCACACCCGCCTCACCGTCAAGCCCGGTGGCCTGTTCAACCGGCCCGACGGCAGCCTGCCGGCCTGGGTCGGCATCGAGTTGATGGCGCAAAGCGTCGCCGCTTATGCCGGTTGTCATGCCCGCGCCCGTGGCGATGCAGTGGAGTTGGGCTTCCTGCTCGGCACGCGTAAATTTGAATGCAACGTCGAACACTTCCCCGCCGGCACCGAGCTGACCATCCATGGGCTGCGCTCCCTGGAAGACGACAGCGGCATGGGCGTGTTCGAATGCCACATAAACGCCCCCGGCATCCACGCCACCGCGCGCCTGAACGTGTACCGCCCGCCCCAGGCCGCGCAATATCTTCAAGAAATCCAAGGAGTCGAGTGATGACTGAATCCGTACTGGTCACCGGCTCCAGCCGTGGCATTGGCCGCGCCATCGCGTTGCGCCTGGCCCAGGCCGGGCATGACATCGTGCTGCATTGCCGCAACGGTGTGGCCGAGGCTGAAGCGGTTAAAACCGAAGTCGAAGCCTTGGGCCGCAACGCTCGCGTGCTGCAATTCGACGTGTCCGACCGTGCCAGTTGCAAAGCCATTCTCGAAGCCGACGTTGAAACCCACGGCGCCTATTACGGCGTGGTGCTCAACGCAGGGCTGACCCGCGACGGTGCTTTTCCGGCGCTGAGCGAGGATGATTGGGATGTGGTGATGCGCACCAACCTCGACGGTTTCTACAACGTGCTGCACCCGGTGATGATGCCGATGATTCGTCGTCGCGCCGCCGGGCGGATTGTGTGCATTACCTCGGTTTCCGGGTTGATCGGCAACCGTGGCCAGGTCAACTACAGCGCCTCCAAGGCCGGGTTGATCGGCGCGGCGAAAGCGTTGGCGATCGAACTGGGCAAGCGCAAGATTACCGTCAACTGTGTCGCACCCGGCCTGATCGACACTGCCATGCTCGACGAAAACGTGCCGGTGGAAGAACTGATGAAAATGATCCCCGCACAACGCATGGGCACCCCTGAAGAGGTGGCCGGCGCCGTGAATTTCCTGATGTCGGCGGAAGCCTCGTACATCACCCGGCAGGTTCTGGCCGTCAATGGAGGCCTGTGCTGATGAAGCGCGTCGTCGTCACCGGCATGGCCGGCATCACCTCACTGGGCAGCGACTGGGCCACCATCGCCGCCAACTTCGCGGCCAACCGCAGTGGCATCCGTCGCATGGACGAGTGGGATCGGTTTACCGAACTCAACACACGTCTGGCCGGGCCAATCGATGACTTCAAAGTCCCGAGCCACTGGACCCGCAAGCAACTGCGCAGCATGGGTCGCGTCTCGCGCCTCGCTGTCGGTGCGGCTGAACAGGCGCTGGCCGACGCCGGGTTGTTGGGCGATGAATCGATCAAGGATGGGCGCATGGGCGTCGCCTGCGGTTCGTCCACCGGCAGCACCGATGAGATCAAAGCCTTCGGCAACATGCTGCTCAACTCGGTGGCGGAAGGCCTGAACGCCAACTCTTATGTGCGGATGATGCCGCACACCACGGCGGCGAATATCAGCATCTTCTTCGGCCTCACCGGCCGGTTGATCCCGACGTCCAGCGCCTGCACCAGCGGCAGCCAGGGCATCGGCTACGCCTACGAATCGATCAAGTTCGGTCGCCTGCCGCTGATGCTCGCCGGCGGCGCCGAAGAACTGTGCCCGACCGAAGCCATGGTCTTCGACGCGCTCTACGCCACCAGCCTGAAAAACGACGCCCCGCAAACCAGCCCACGCCCGTATGACAAGGGCCGCGACGGCCTGGTGATCGGCGAAGGCGGCGGCATGCTGGTGCTCGAAGAACTCGAACACGCCCTGGCCCGTGGCGCGCACATCCACGCCGAACTCGTCGGTTTCGGCAGCAACGCCGACGGCCAACACACCACCCGCCCGGAACAGGCAACTATGCGCCGAGCGATGGAACTGGCCCTGGAAGACGCCGGTTTGCAGCCGTCGCACATCGGCTACGTCAACGGCCATGGCACCGCGACTGAACAAGGCGACATCGCTGAAACACTGGCGACCAGCGCGTTGTTCGGCGAGCACATGCCGATCAGCTCGCAGAAAAGCTTCCTCGGCCACACCCTCGGGGCCTGTGGTGCACTGGAGTCCTGGTTCAGCATCGAAATGATGAACCGCGACCTGTACGCCCATACGTTCAACCTCGACGAGATCGACCCGCACTGCGGCAAGCTCGACTACCTGCGCGGCGAATTCCGGCAGATGAGCAACCAATACGTGATGAACAACAACTTTGCCTTCGGCGGCGTCAACACCTCGCTGATCTTTCGCCGCTGGTCGTAACCGAATTAATCCGGGTCAAGGAGACCTCCATGCACTTCAAGAAACTCGCTGCCGCCGCCACCCTGCTGATCTGCGCCATTCCCGCCGTCAGCCAGGCCCGTGACACCCCGGTGTACCTGCCCTTCGACAAAGCCGTCGCCGAAGCCACCCGCACCGGCAAAATCGATGGCAGCGTCAAGTTCTACCTGGCCGGCAACAACCCGGCCGGCAACATCACCGTCCTCACCGCCGGTTCCGTGACCAACAAGAAAACCAACGCCTTCAACAAGACCGACGAAGTCGCCTGCGAATGGGTCGCGCAATCGGCAATCATCAGCTTGTTCCAGGCTGCCAAAAGCGCCGGGGCGAATGCGGTGACCAACATTGTGAGTTACTACAAGAGCAATGAGCGCAAAGACGCCAAGAACTATGAATGCCATGCCGGGGCAATCATGGCGGGTGTTGCGTTGAAAGGGGATTTGGTGAAGGTTCAGTAACATCAGACATGACAAAGGGCGCCTTTTGAGGCGCCCTTTTTTTTGTTCGTTTCCAGCGTGATCGACTACTGAATCCCCTACAGGGCGATCCCGCCAGCAACAATATGAAATAGGAAATTTCAGCGCCGCTTTTGGGAAACGTCCTAACGCCAGCACCGGAGCCTCGCGGGTAGTTTCAACGCTTCTCAGCCACACATAGAAAGGCATCTATGGCGCGCGACAAGGACATCCCCCAAGTCTGGAAAGTTGGAACGGGTGGCGGCGGTAGTGGAATCGGAATTCGCTACCTGCGAGACATGACCCCGACCGAACTGGCCGAACGTGACGCCAGACAAAAATCCTACGAAGCAATGCTCGCTCGACAACAAGCGTATGAGGAGCGCTTTGTCCGGCAATCCGAAATACGCAAGCAAACCGCTATCAACGGTTGCGTGTTCGCCAAAAGCTGCGACCTGCTGGACGGCGTCATCGACCACAACAACCCTGCCGGTTTCGTCCCGCTCGAAAGACTCGCCAACTATGGATCGTGGGCCGTACTGGGCACCGACGCGGCGATTACAGCAGAAGGTCTGCCGCTCAAATGGGTGGCCGGTTCGGCAACCAACAGCACCATGGCCCAACGCCTCGGCGGTTCCCTCGCCCTTCGCCTATTGGAAGGCTCAGCCGCAGTGGCGGCGAGCGCAACAGTCGGAACCGTTGCGCTACTGATGCCCAACACCAGTCTTTCCCCCGACAGTGCCTTTTATAAAAACGAGCAGTACGCCGAATTGGAGATGGGGCGAACCCGTGTCCGCATCAACGCGAAAACACTGCCCGATGGTTCGGTCAACGCTTACGGTTTCTACACGGGTGGGAAAAAAGAGTGGGAATTTGTCCGGGTCATCGGAGCCGACAAGGAAGGCGAAAAGTTTGTTGCCAACATCGGCAAAGGGATTGACCTGATCTGGACGCCCGCGGCGAATCCTGATGATGTCCAGGGCATTCCCGCACTGGAAGGCGCCCCTTCATTGCCGACGGTGTGGGTGTATCCACCCACCGAGCAAGCCAACAAGATACTGGAGAACCCGGAGCATCCGCCCGATTATCAGGATGCGATTATCTGGTTTCGGGAGAACCCGGGGCTTGCGCCGATTTATATCGTGCTCAGCACGCAGCTTGAGAAAAACAAGGCTGCCGGCGCGGCCTATGAAGAAGAGGCCTACGACAAGTTCTCTAAAAATATGGAAGAGTCCGGTCAGCAAATCACGGTCAAGACTCAAAGCGGTATACGAACCAGGCTTGATATGATCGGCCGCGACTCGACAGGTGAAATCTCATGTGTTGAGTGCAAGTCCTCTGAAACGGCGCCTTTAACCCGTAATCAGCGGTCAGGCTTTCGTGAAATCGAGCAGAGTGGCGGGACGATAGTTGGGAAAGGAAAACCAGGGTTTCCTGGAGGGACAACACTTCCGCCTACTCGGGTCGAGATATCTCGGCCGAAACCTACACCCTGAAGGAAATCACTATGTCCGTAGTAGATACGCAAATTATCGATATGTGGGGTATTCCAAAGGACGATCCGACCAAGATTGTTTTAGCCGTGTCCGATCACATGGACTGGAAGAAAACGGAGCAGGGCGACCATTTGCTGATGCTCCAGGCAAAACTCAACACCTACATTGCGTTCATTGAAAGTGGTGAAATCTTCACCAACATTCCGACAGCCCAAGGGAAGTCGCCCGTCATTCGAGTGATGGGTAAGTACCCTTTATCGCTGGAGGCTGAAACATTCATTGGCCGGGCAGCATCGGTTTTACGTGGCGAAGGTATCGAGTTGGAATTCGTGCTAGACGCGTCCTGACTACGCTCATCAGCCAGGCCCGACAAACCTACCCACTGACGGAAAAGCGATGTCAATTCTGGAAACAAAAGTCGTCGATATTTGCGCGGTTCCTGACTGGGACCCCGACAAGGTGTTTCTGGTAATTGCAGACCACCTCAGCTGGGAAAAATCCGAAGAAGGAGAACACCTGCTGCTTTAGGAAAAAATAAACACTTACATCGCATTCATTGAAAGCGGCCAACTCTTGGAGAGTTATCCACCCTCCAAAGGCAAGTCACCGGTCATAAGGCTTACAGGAAAATATCAACTATCTGAGCAAGCCGTATTTTTATTGATCGGGCGGCGGCGGTATTGAATGAGGCAGGAATAATGCTGGAGTTTGTATTTAAAAATACCAAGATTAAATGAAATTAGAAATTAACGGTTACACCGAAGTCGAGCTCATCAGACTGCTGATGCGCATCATAATAAGCAATGAAAGCGATGAAGAAGAAAACAAGCTTGTGCATCACTTCAACGCCATCTGTGGACATCCTGCTGGCTCTGACCTGGTTTTCTATCCGGAGGATGATGCAGATGATTCTGCGGAAGGGATAAATAGAACGATCAAGGAGTGGCGTGCTGCTGAGGGGTTGCCGGGTTTTAAAGACAAGTGACTGGCACCACATAGAGAGAATTGTCGATGGTGGCGCGGTCTAGCACATAGAAAACCTTCGCATGCCCCTAATAACCGTATCAATCAACACAGGAAAAGTAGGCACCACATGGCGGCCATTGGCGATTACACCGAAGAAGAGTTCATCAAGCTCATTCAAAAGATACGCGTCATCAACAAAGAGGGGGCTGACGAAGAGCTCGGCGAGATACTGGTACAGTTCAGGAAGCTGGCCGAACACCCGGATGGTAGTGACCTAATTTTTTATCCAGAGCCAGGTGCAGATAATTCCGCGAAAGGAGTTACACGAACAATAAAGGAATGGCGCGCTGCTGAGAGGTTGCCGGGGTTCAAGGACGAGTGACCGGGTAAATTATGGAACATTTTTCTGAATATACCGAAGCAGCGTTTATTCAACTCATGCAGAAAATCCAGGCCGCTAACCAAAGTGCACCTGACGAAACGCTCGATCCTTTGTTAAGACAATTCTGCAAAATTACAGAGCATCCTGACGGCACCGATCTCATTTACTATCCCGAAGAGGGTGCAGACCACTCAAATGAAGGGATCACACAGACCGTAAAGAAGTGGCGTATTGCTCAGGGGCTGCCGGGATTCAAGGAAAAGTAAAATCCCTGGAACATCGCGTTTCCCTGACAAAAAAGTTCGACCATGCCAACTGGCCTCACTGGCCGAGATGCTGGTTAAACGGGCGCTGGACATTCTGGAGCTGCCGGATGGATCACGTGGGACCCCGCCCACCAGCAATGCCTGAGCTATCGCGTTCTTTTTCAAATGGAGGTTTTTTGTCATGGACAGATACATGCCCATCACCGGTATCGACTGCACCATCCCGTCGCTGGTGATCGATACACAAGCACCGCTGGATGTGTTGCACGATACAGCGGCTTACCGCATCCGCACCGCGACTCAACTGTTGGAGAACATCGCGTTTAGCGAAGGTATTCACAGTGAATTGGCGCGGGTATTGGTGACGTCATTGCGCGATGGTTGCGATTTGATGGATGTGATCGGGCGGCGATTGCAGGCACAGGTTTCTGCCTAGGATAAAAAACGGGTGATCTTACGAGGTCACCCGTTTTTTTCTGAGTACTGCGGGAGTTGGTACGGCTGCCGACGTCTGACAGAGGGATTTTTGGTGCCTTGGTAGACGTCTTCGCGAGCAAGCCCGCTCCCACAGGGGATCGGTGCCGAGCACACTTTTTATGCAAATCAGAATATTCAATGTGAGAGCAGGTTTGCTCGCGAAGCGGTCACGCTTTCAACGGCTCAACCTTCCTCGTCAACAACTCCACAAACGCCTTCGCCATCGGCGATTTCTGGTCCTTGCGCTGCACCAGCCACACCGCCGACACCGCTTCCGGATCGAGCAGTGGCCGATAGACCACGCCATCAATCCTCATCCGCTGATAAGACGCTGGCAACACCGACACCCCCAACCCTGCCGCCACCAACCCGATGATGGTCATCGCCTCGCCCGCCTCTTGTGCGAAGTGTGGGCTGAAACCGGCATCCCGCGCCAGGCTCAGCAACTGGGCGTACAGACCACTGCCATAACTGCGTGGGAAAAAGACGAAAGGTTCGAGGGCAAGGGCTGACAGGAACAGGCCTTCTTCGCTGCCGTTGACCAGCGGATGCTTGGAACTGAGCACGGCCACCAGTGGCTCGCGCATCAATTCCACGACGCTGAGAGAATCCGGCAAGCCGAGCGGTCGCATGATCCCGACTTCGATCGATTCATCCACTAACGCGTCGGCCACTTGGGTACTGCTCATTTCCCGCAAATTCAGATGTACCGCCGGGAAGCGTTGGCGAAACGAGAAGATCGCCTGGGGAATGGTCGAATTGAACGGTGCCGACGAGGTGAAGCCGATCTTCAGTTCGCCCAACTCGCCAAGTTGCGCCCGACGGGCGACATCCGCTGCTTTGTCGACTTGCGCCAGCACCAGCCGCGCCTCTTCCAGAAACAACCGACCGGCCTCGCTGAGTTCGACCCGACGATTGGTACGCTCGAATAACCGCGCGCCGACCTCGGCTTCCAGTGCCTGAATCTGCTGGCTCAGCGGCGGCTGGGAGATGCCGAGCACTTGGGCGGCGCGGCCGAAGTGCAGTTCTTCGGCGACGGCGATGAAGTAGCGCAGGTGGCGCAATTCCATGAAAACTCCATTAGGTCGTTAAAGCTCTTAAACAGGTCGAATAATATATTGGATTGAATCGTTAGGCAGCTATATGCTTTTTTCATTGCCTGACCGGCTGCGCCCTCCGAGGTCCGAAGTGAAAACTGCTGTCGCCCCACTCGCCCATGAAGTTCCGCCCACTGTGCTGGACGATGTCGTCGCCGAGCTGAACGAGATCTACATCGAAAAAGGCACGCCGATGTTCATGCGCACGGTGCTGGCGCTGTTCTCCGGCGGCTTCGCGACGTTCGCCTTGCTGTATTGCGTGCAGCCGATGATGCCGTTGCTGTCCCACGAATATTCGATCAACGCGGCCCAGAGCAGCCTGATTCTGTCGGTGGCCACTGGCATGCTCGCCATCGGTTTGCTGATCACCGGGCCGATTTCTGACCGGGTCGGGCGCAAACCGGTGATGGTGACGGCGTTGTTCGCCGCTGCGTTGTGCACCATGGCCAGCGCGATGATGCCTTCTTGGGAAGGTGTGTTGATCATGCGCGCACTGATCGGGTTGTCGTTGAGCGGCCTGGCGGCGGTGGCCATGACTTACTTGAGCGAAGAGATTCATCCGCAGCACATCGGTCTGGCGATGGGGCTGTACATCGGCGGCAACGCGATTGGCGGGATGAGCGGACGCTTGATCACGGGCGTATTGATCGACTTTGTGAGCTGGCACACGGCGATGCTGGTGATCGGTGGCCTGGCGCTGATCGCGGCGACAGTGTTCTGGAAAATCCTCCCGGAATCACGCAACTTCCGCGCTCGCTCGATGCACCCGCGCAGCCTGCTCGACGGCTTCACCATGCACTTCCGCGACGCTGGTCTGCCGCTGCTGTTCCTTGAGGCTTTCGTGCTGATGGGCGCGTTCGTCACGCTGTTCAACTACATTGGCTATCGCCTGCTGGCTGCGCCCTACAACATGGACCAGGCCTTTGTCGGGCTGCTCTCGGTGGTGTACCTGTCGGGGATTTACAGCTCGGCGAAGATTGGTTCGCTGGCGGATAAATTGGGTCGGCGCAAAGTGCTGTGGGCGACGATTGTGCTGATGCTCGCGGGCCTGGCGCTGACCCTGTTCACGCCGCTGCCGTTGGTGATCATTGGCATGTTGATCTTCACGTTTGGTTTCTTTGGTGCGCATTCGGTGGCGAGTAGCTGGATCGGGCGCCGGGCGATCAAGGCCAAGGGGCAGGCTTCGTCGCTGTATCTGTTCAGCTACTACGCCGGGTCAAGCATTGCTGGCACGGCGGGCGGGGTGTTTTGGCACCTTGGCGGCTGGAACGGGATCGGGTTGTTTATTGGTGGGTTGTTGGTGATTGCGTTGTTGGTGGCGTTGAAATTGGCGAAGTTGCCGCCGCTGGGCGGTGTAAAGGCCTGACCAAAATCCCCCCCTGTGGGAGCGAGCCTGCTCGCGAAAGCGGTTGAACATTCAACAATGATGTCGACTGATCCATCGCTTTCGCGAGCAGGCTCGCTCCCACATTGACCGCGTACGGTCTGGTATCTCAAACAAAAACGCCCGGCATAAGCCGGGCGTTTTTTATTGGGCGACGATCACTCGTGATACTGCGCCGACAACTCATGCACCGCGCGCAGGAACGCGCCTGCATGTTCCGGATCAACTTCCGGGGTGATGCCATGGCCGAGGTTGAAGACGTGGCCGCTGCCCTTGCCGTAGCTGGCGAGGATGCGGCCGACTTCGGTGCGAATGGCTTCTGGCTTGGCGTACAACACCGTCGGGTCCATGTTGCCCTGCAGCGCGACTTTGTTGCCGACGCGATCACGGGCGTTGCCGATGTCGCAGGTCCAGTCCAGGCCCAATGCATCCGCGCCGGAATCAGCAATGCTTTCCAGCCACAGCCCGCCATTCTTGGTGAACAGGATGACCGGAACTTTGCGGCCTTCGTGTTCGCGGATCAGGCCGCTGACGATTTTGCGCATGTAGGCCAGGGAGAACTCCTGGTACGCCGCCGCCGAGAGGTTGCCGCCCCAGGTGTCGAAGATCTGCACCGCTTGGGCGCCGGCCATGATCTGGCCGTTGAGGTAACTGGTGACCGACTGCGCGAGTTTATCGAGCAGCAGGTGCATGGCTTGCGGGTTGTCGTAGAGCATGGCCTTGGTCTTGCGGAAGTCTTTCGACGAGCCGCCTTCGACCATGTAGGTGGCCAGGGTCCATGGGCTGCCGGAGAAGCCGATCAGCGGCACGCGGCCGTTCAGTTCGCGGCGGATGGTGCTGACCGCGTCCATCACGTAGCCGAGGTCTTTGTGCGGATCCGGGATCGGCAGGGCTTCGATGTCGGCCAGGGTGCTGACGACTTTCTTGAACCGCGGGCCTTCACCGGTTTCGAAGTACAGGCCTTGGCCCATGGCGTCCGGGATGGTCAGGATGTCGGAGAAGAGGATCGCCGCGTCCAGTTGCGGGTAGCGGTCGAGCGGTTGCATCGTGACTTCGCAAGCGAACTCCGGGTTCATGCACAGGCTCATGAAGTCACCGGCCTTGGCACGGCTGGCGCGGTATTCAGGCAGGTAGCGACCGGCCTGACGCATCATCCATACCGGCGTGACGTCTACAGGTTGCTTGAGCAGGGCGCGAAGGAAACGGTCGTTCTTCAGGGCAGTCATGTCGGCATCCGGAAAAAAAGTGCGGGCATTTTCTCAGAGCGCGACGCAAAAGGCACGGCAAGCGCCGCACCTTTTGTCTATCGGGTCAATTTGTCGCGGTGGAATGCGGTGTTTGGCAACACCCTGAAACCAATGAGGGAGCGAGCCTGCTCGCGAAGAGGGCTTCACATTCAACATCTCTGTTGGCTGATCCACCGCTTTCGCGAGCAGGCTCGCTCCCACAATTAATCCCATTCCAATTCTGGAAAGTGATCAGACGCCCAGGTAATCCAGGATCCCTTCAGCGGCATTACGCCCTTCGAAGATCGCCGTCACCACTAGGTCAGAACCGCGAACCATGTCGCCACCGGCGAAGATTTTCGGGTTGCTGGTCTGGTGCTTGTACTTGCCTTGTTCCGGGGCTACGACGCGGCCCTGGCTGTCGGTCTGGATCTCGAACTGTTCGAACCACGAGGCCGGACTTGGACGGAAACCGAAGGCGATGACCACGGCGTCAGCCGGGATGATCTCTTCGGAGCCCGGGATCGGCTCGGGGCTGCGACGGCCACGGGCGTCCGGTTCGCCGAGACGGGTCTCGACCACTTTCACGCCTTCGACGCGGTCTTCACCGACGATCGCAATCGGCTGGCGGTTGTAGAGGAATTTCACGCCTTCTTCCTTGGCGTTCTTCACCTCTTTACGCGAGCCCGGCATGTTGGCTTCGTCGCGACGATACGCACAGGTCACCGACTTGGCGCCCTGGCGGATCGACGTGCGGTTGCAGTCCATCGCCGTGTCGCCGCCACCGAGTACCACAACTTTTTTGCCTTTCATGTCGACGAAATCTTCCGGCGACTTCTCAAAGCCCAGGTTGCGGTTGACGTTGGCGATCAGGAAGTCGAGCGCGTCGTGCACGCCCGGCAGGTCCTCACCGGCAAAGCCGCCCTTCATGTAGGTGTAGGTGCCCATGCCCATGAACACGGCATCGTATTCTTCGAGCAGTTGCTCGATGGTCACGTCCTTGCCCACTTCGGTGTTCAGGCGGAACTCGATGCCCATGCCGGTGAAGACTTCGCGGCGATTGCTCAACACAGTCTTTTCCAGCTTGAACTCGGGGATGCCGAAGGTCAGCAGACCGCCGATTTCCGGGTTCTTGTCGAACACCACCGGGGTCACGCCGCCACGCACCAGCACGTCGGCACAACCGAGGCCCGCAGGCCCCGCGCCGATCACTGCGACACGCTTGCCGGTCGGCTTGACCTTGGACATGTCCGGGCGCCAGCCCATGGCGAATGCGGTGTCGGTGATGTACTTCTCGACCGAACCGATGGTCACCGCGCCGAAGCCGTCGTTTAGGGTGCACGCACCCTCGCACAGACGATCCTGCGGGCACACCCGGCCGCACACTTACGGCAGGGGGTTGGTCTGGGGCGACAGCTCGGCGGCCGGGAGGATGTTGCCCTCGGCCCC
>NZ_JBIWEL010000037.1:0-59595 GCF_044762525.1 Pseudomonas sp. NPDC096950
CTGCTCGAAAAGTGAGCAGAAGCAGTTGAACACCTGGGTCAGTTTTCAGTCGGCAGAACAGCCTCTACTGGGTCAGTTTTCGGTCAGCGGCAACACCTATGCACGAACATTCACGTCCCGATAAACCGAAGGACGAAGTTTCTCCGAGCTTTCTGTACGGTCATCCGCTCCTTGATATCAAACGATTGAAATCCGCTGGACAGCACTATGGCGCCTACGGAAACTGAGTGTGATGGGAAACGCTTGGGATACCATGGTTTCTAGCGGCTTACGATTTGTATCCCTACTTGTATCCCTGATCATATAATCCAGCTGCAAGCCTTGATTTATATGGTGCCCTTCGGTCTCCCTCGGGCACCAAAATTAAGAAAGGTCTTGCTTAGCAAGGCCTTTTTTTTCGCCCACGATAAAGTGCCTGACACCCCACCACCCCGTAGGAGCTGCCGAAGGCTGCGATCTTTTGATCTTGCCCTTGAGGCGCCAAAAACCAAACCGCTCGGCCAACGAATCAAGGATTCACACAATGGAATTGCACCTGGAAACCGTTGCCCTGTTCGCCCTCAAGCTGGCTTATGAGCGGGAGGGGGAAAGCCCGATTCTGCGAGATGATCCAATCATGAGTGATTATGAGCGGGAGGTTTTTGGGTTGTTGGTGCGGCGGGGGGATGTTGAGGGGATTCGGTTTCGGGTGATGCATTGTGTTGGGTTGGCGTTGGAGGCTATCGGTGGTGTTGATAAGCCGCTTGGGCGGGAGTTGCATCGGTTGGCTGCTGATTTCGGTGATGCGCGGACGATGGAGCAGCTCAACACACCTGTTGTTGCCCTTCGGGATTATTTGAAAGCAATTCAGTGAGGAAGATAACCCCGCTACAAGCCTGGCACATCGCATCCATGCATCGACTTTGGTCGCTAGGTCTTGCCTGTAACTCTTTTCTCTCAAACACTCCTCATCACATGATCACCTAGCGCTCTTTGGTCTGGAGGATGCTCGCTGATTATCTCCCTACCAACAATGACCAATACATCCAGAGTAAAAATAATACCTCTTTGGCCTAGACACGTTGATAGAAGATAGGTAGCTTTTGGCCATGATACAAAATCAAAAAATATAAGGATGCATCTGAAATGGAGTTCGATTTTTCTATACTTTATGATTCGGACGAGAAAAAGTTCACAGGCCTGGATATGTACTATGGTTCACGCTCGTTGCAAGGTGTTGCCGAGACTATAGTAATTGCTACACACGGCATAGTTAATGAGAAATACATCTCTAAAACCAACGCAGCAAAAGGTTTTAAAAGCACATTCAAGTCTAGCTTCGAAGGATCTTTCAAACAAAGATTCAAGATAACTTTTACCGACCCAAAAACGATAAGCAAAATCAATACCATTTCACCGAAAAGCTACATAGAACTTTTAAAACACGCCATCCATGAAGCCATTGGCACACCAATTGAACTAACTCGCCGAGGCTCTAAAAATACGTTTGAGCGAATGTATTTTAGCGAGGATATAACACATCGATTATTCCCTTCTCTAAAGGAGGTTCATGGACCTGTAAAACAACAAGGTTACAAAGCAACATTATTCGTCGCACAAACACCTATAGCTACGTTCAATAAAAAATCTCTTGAATATCTTGAAGAAGAAATAATCAGCCCCGCACGAGAACAGCTAGTAGTTGGTATCAGCCGGTTTAATGCCCGAACAGGCACAGGAAGACTGATTACTGATATAGATGAAGAATCCTACAGCTTCATACCAGACATGAAACTATCAAAAGTAGTGAAGCGCTCACTAATTGACAGCCTACAGGGTGTAGCTGCGGATGAATTCAAGCCTGTAATCGTCGAAGTCACTCGCGTGACTATTAATGACGGTAGCACAAAATTCTTTATTTTACACAAAGTTCTAGCTGCAAAATGAAACGAGATATAGCAATATTAATTTCCACGCTGCTATGCATTCTTTATTTTATCTATTTCTATTTCGCGAAAGAAGAGATAAATGCGGGCTCGCTTGGCACACTAGGCGACTTTATTGGAGGCAATATAAATCCGATCCTGACATTCATATCAACAATATTACTTATCGAAACCCTATCCCTACAACGAAAAGCTACAACCGCAGCAGAGGAAAGTGCCGAAGACGCGAAACGAACAGTAAGAGAACAAGGATTACTAATTAAAACACAGATATTCGAAAGCTCTTTCTTTAACCTAATAAACCTTTGCCTAGAAGACTGTAAAAACTCAAAAATAACCAAACACAAACAAAGTTTTTACGGCTCCAGAGCTATTTCCCTCATAGAAGAATCTTTCATTTCCCGAAAGAAAAAAGGTGAAAGCCCAAATGATATAATCGAAAATCTTGAAGATCTATATGGAGACATTATATATAGCACGATAAAATCTTTCTCTACCGCATTTGGATTTATAAATGAGAGCGCACCAGAAGGGAAGCAAGAACAGTATGTAAGCCTCGCCACAAAACTAACACCACTCCCCGTGCTATATATAATATGTATCGCAAAACTGCACACGGACTGGCCAATATTAAAGCCATTCGAAAAAGCTAATTTCTTTACCAAAAACGGTATTACTAACCTTCTCGAAGGCTACCGCTAGCATTCCTACTTTAAAAATGTCGCTCACTACATACCCAACAGAACATGTAAACCTCTATTATTAAGCCCCTTACATGACATAAAGTCGCCCTTTAAACCACATATAAACAGCCCTCAATCAAGATACGCACCTCGTGCCACTTGAAACAACCTCTCCCCGGCCGACCTATTCGACTCATATACCTGCTATAAATTATGAGCCAATATAACTTCCTGATACAAACCCAATGATTCGTATTCATCGAGGCGACAAATCTTGAATTCTATACGAGGATCCAGCTCTTCTGTAATGGAAGACAGCAACTCAACAATAGCTTCACTACGAGCATCTCCCCCTCCCTTAAAAACAATTACTGCATGACATCTATCAAATCCATTTTTCGCTAATGCATACTGAACTTGCTGAGATTGCTTTCTAATAATTGATCGCATTGCAGAGAGTGGAAGCTCAGCACGGAAAAACTTAACTTCAACACCAATACTTTCACCATGTACAGATGCAACAAAATCAACATCAAAATCATTCAATCTAGGAAAATCAATCATATAACCAAGTTTCGAATAGTAGTCTGCCACTGCTCTTTCAGATAGTAACGCCAGTATCTGATGGGATTCCGTACCATATGAAAAAATCAATAGATCTCGGTCAGCTTCGTCAATATCAATTTCGCCTAATTTAGCAGAAGCACTGGCCAGTATCGACTTAAGCCCTCCACACAAACCTTTTATTTTCTCGAAGTCTTCTTTCTTAACGTTGCGATTATGTGCAACCTTATTACGCAATTTATAGAGCAACTCCCATTTCGTATCAATACTGTGTTCAGGCTCATCGATAAGCGTTGAAAAATATTTCTCCCAATTCGATCTTGGCATATATCTTCGAATTAATTCTTGATCGCTAGCAGAAAAAACTGTTTTACTTAAAATCCTATCCAGCTCATCTAACGAAATATCTCGCTTTTTCTCAAACAAAACCTCTTTCAAGTGAATAAAATCGAGCTTAAACAAATCATTAGTATGCGGCTCATCCTCACCAAAACTGTTAATTTTCTTAACCAAATCTTGATTAATTGTATCCTTCGACCAGTTCACACCCACATTAATCAACATGAATTTAGCAATTAACCGCCTCATGAGATTTTCAACCTCATTTATTAGGGGGTAAGACTTTTCAGCATACGCTCTTCCAATATCATCCCATAATGTATTTATGGTTGTTTTTCCCGGAACGATCCTCTCAATTATGGAACGCAACCGATCGCACAACTCGTTAAACTCGTCCAAATTAGCGTCTTCTGAAATCTCAAGAGTAAGCGTAAAATATCGTTCTTGCTTTGACTTCACCAAGTCAGTATCAATCCGAAATTTAGCACTGACTATCTCTTTAGATTTCAGAGTACGCTTATACGATATTTTCTGGCCTGAAATTTCAATTAGAGCATCTACTTTCAAAAACTCTACCAACGCCTTTTTACTCATACAAAAAGACTCTGCCCCCGGTATCAAAACTAGCAATTCAACTCTCAACTACGCACTCCTTTTTATTTAATTTCCTGTCTTCTTCGAACAACCTTAAATCGCCAGAAACACGTTTTTACTAAATCTCCGTTGCAAAGGTCTGATGCATTCGCCCCCTCCAACACAGCGACTCGCTTTTACTCCTCGTACTCGTCACTCGAACCCCGAAAATAAAAGCCCCTAAGCTTGACGGTGAGGGCAACAGACAGACGCATAGCAGCGACGGTAGCAAATATGGCGTGGTTCTATACGTGAAGGAGGCAGTGGCACGAAGCTACTATCTTCATATCTTGCCGTCTACTTGCAGCAGGATTAAGCCAAAAAAGGAGCTGATTGAATGATTCCCCAACAAGGAGGGATCACATCCCACTTCTCTTATCGTTGCTAGGCGAGGTTGCAGGAAAGAGGTCCGCGCGCTACCCTTTCCACCGTCGCTGCCAATTCAGCGGCCGGGTGTGGAAACCCGCGTAAATCAAGGCGCAACAGCGCCCCCATCACGTTTGCCGGCGCTTTTTTTATGCCTGCGGCGTGAGTTATGGCGGCTGTGCGTGGGACGTCTTCGGGCGTGCCGGTTTCCTTGATTACCGGTTTTCCACCCCGCGCACAGCTGTCACCCATTCGTGTGGAAACGAACGTGGCAGCTCCTCATATCAAGGACGTTAACCATGACTACCACCAGCAATCCGTACAAATTTTGCCTTTCCCCTCTACGCAATCCCCATTCGCGTAACGCCTCACCCGCCCTACCCCATCGCCTCTCCATCACCGGAGAAGCCCAATGATCGATCCAACCGAACTCAAAACCATCGGCCTGACCCCGGCCATTTACTGTGCAGACCAACCGCTGTTCCACGTCACTCGCGATGTGCCGCTGGGTGATGCGTTGTCCATGGCTTCTGACTTTCTGTGTTTGGCTAAGTCGCTTACTGAAGAGGCTGCCTTCGATAGGGACACTGACCGTCATGCTTGGGCTGCGCATTATTTGACGTCGATGAGTAAGGCGTTGGTTGATGATGCGGTGAAGGTTTTGACGCGAGGGCGGGATTCTACGGTGCCGCCTAAGCGGGCGGCGGAGAAGTAGAAACGGGGGAGCGGGTTGTCTGGGAGGGTCGTAGTAGGTTCAGCATTGGTGTTGGCTGGGCTGGCACCTTCGCGAGCAGGCTCGCTCCCACATTTTGGATTGTGTTTAGTTAGTTGGAGCCCCGAGTTTTCGGGGCTTTTTCGTGTTGGGGTCAGAGGACGTGTTGGGAGATGAGTTTTGAGATTTCGACCATCGATGTCCTGCCGGTGAATTCGAATTTCACTTTGCCCAGCGACGAGAAGTAGATCTCCAGTTCGGAATCCAGGTCGAACGTGCCGGACGTTTCCACCGAGTACGCGACGATGTTTTTGTACGGCAGTGAGGTGAAGTCCTTCTTGCTGCCGGTGATGCCCTGCACGTTGACGGCGATGATGCGTTTGTTGGTGAAGACCACGCCGTCGCGCATGGATTTGTAGGAGTCAATGACCTGTTCCCCGTTGAGCAAAAGGTCGGCAACGCGTTCGGCATATTCTTCGTTTTGCTTGAGTTTGAAGAAGCCTTTGTTGTTGAAATCAATCATGTGTCGCTCCTGTTATGCAATTTGGATCGGTCCTTTGGTCCCTGCATCGCTGTCGGTCCAATAGTCCTGATTTTGCAATCGCCGATCACCCTGAATAGTGAAAACAATCTTGCCCTGGCGAAACTGCAGCGTGCCGTCAGTGCGCTTGGCGTTGACCCGCTTGCCGTTGACCCACACCTGTTCTTTGGCATCGATGCGAATGGTGGCCACCGTCGCGCCCGCTTCACTCTTGGCCACCCACTGCCCGGCATAAGGGGTTTGGGTGCCGGGGTTGTCGGTGGCTGGGTTGGTGAAGCCGGCCTTGGCGTTTTCGGCTTTGGTTTTGTGGATGTCGCAGCCTTGGGTTTCGCTGACTTGGGTGCAGCCGGATTGCTCGAGTTGTTTGCGGTATTTGTCGTTGATGGCGTAGGCCGGGGATTGGGCGGCGATCAGGATGACCAGCGCCGGCAGGATAGCTCTCTTCATGTTGACTCCTTTGCGATCAGGTCACGCCAAACGGCATCGTACGTTCACTCTAGTCGGCGTGTGTGCAGTGCTTCTGCCACAAAACATTTCAGACAGTGCGCGCCTTCGTCAGTGCTCTTCTAGACTTAACGGGTGGTCGCGGAAAGAACCGAGCACGTCGCTTTTGTGCAGTTGAACCGATGCCAGCGTGGCAAGCTGCAATTTATGCCCTGAAGAGGTGCGGCGAAGACCGTACCGGGCCTAACAAGATGCCCGCTCAGGGTGCCTGGCCAACGGCCAAAAATGCCACGATACCGTGACGTGGTGTGAACGCCGCAGCCGACACTTTCGGACAACCGACGACCTTCTGGTTTGTCCGTGACCGTGAGGAATGCTGTATGCCTGATGAGATGTTGTTGCACCTGCCGATGGTCAACAGCTTGCTGGAGCGCCATAAACGCTCCCCTGGCGCTCTGTTGCCGATCCTCCATGAAATTCAGGAGGGCATCGGTTACATCCCCGATGATGCCATTCCCGAGATTGCCCACGCCCTCAACCAGAGTCAGGCCGAGATTCGTGGGGTGATCAGCTTTTACCATGACTTCCGCACCGCGCCGCCAGCCCGGCATATCCTGCGACTGTGCCGTGCAGAGTCGTGCAAAAGTCGCGGCGCCGAGCAGCTCGCCGCGCAATTGCGCGACCGCCTGCAATTGGACGACCACGGCAGCAGCGCCGATGGCAGCATCAGTTTGCGTCCGGTGTATTGCCTCGGCGCCTGCGCCTGTTCGCCGGCTCTGGAGCTGGATGGCAAGGTGCATGCGCGGCTGAGTGCCGAGCGGCTGGATGCCTTGCTCGATGCTTGCCGGGAGGACGTATGAGCCTCTATTTGCCGAGTGATTCCCTGGCCCGCGCCGTGGGTGCCGATGAGGTGGCGTTGGCCCTTGCCGGTCAGAACCTGCAACGCACCAGTTCCCGTGGCCTCTACTGGTTGGAACCGCTATTAGAAGTCGACACCGCGCAAGGTCGGATCGGCTTCGGCCCGCTGACCGCTGCCGATGTGCCTTCTGTGCTCGATGCGCTGCAAGGCGAGCCGTCCGCGCACCCACTGGCCTTGGGCCTGGTGGAAGAATTGCCGTATCTGAAGACCCAGCAACGCCTGCTGTTTGCCCGCGCCGGCATCACCCGGCCGCTGTCCCTGGACGATTACCGGGCGCACGGCGGTTTCGAAGGTTTGCAGAGGGCCGTCAACATTGGCGGCGAGCAGAGCGTGACGGAAGTGTTCGATTCCGGCCTGCGTGGCCGTGGCGGCGCAGCGTTCCCGGCGGGGATCAAATGGCGCACGGTGCGCGCCACCCAAGCTGAGCAGAAATACATTGTGTGCAACGCCGACGAAGGCGACTCCGGCACGTTCGCCGATCGCATGCTGATGGAGGGCGACCCGTTCCTGCTGATCGAAGGCATGGCCATTGCCGGCATCACCGTCGGCGCCAGTTACGGCTACATCTATGTGCGTTCGGAATATCCACAAGCGGTGGCGACCTTGCGCGAAGCACTGGAGATTGCCCGGTCGAACGGCTACCTCGGCGCCAATGTCGGCGGCAGCGGTCAGGCGTTCGATATGGAAGTGCGAGTCGGTGCCGGCGCGTACATCTGCGGTGAAGAAACCGCGCTGCTGGATTCCCTCGAAGGCAAGCGCGGGATCGTTCGCGCCAAGCCACCGATCCCGGCGTTGCAGGGCCTGTTCGGCCAGCCGACTCTGGTGCACAACGTGCTGACCCTGGCCTCGGTGCCACTGATTCTGGCCAAGGGTGCGCAGTTTTATCGCGACTACGGCATGGGCCGTTCCCTGGGCACCATGCCCTTCCAGTTGGCGGGCAATATTCGTCGCGGTGGACTGGTGGAACGGGCGTTCGGCCTGACCTTACGCGAACTGGTGGACGACTACGGCGGCGGCACCGCGACTGGCCGACCGCTGAAAGCCGCGCAAGTGGGCGGCCCGCTCGGCACGTGGGTACCGCCGTCGCAATTCGACACGCCGCTGGATTACGAAGCGTTTGCTGCCATGGGCGCGATGCTCGGTCACGGTGGTGTGGTGGTGGCAGACGACACGCTGGACATGGCGCACATGGCGCGCTTCGCGATGCAGTTTTGCGCCGAGGAATCCTGTGGCAAATGCACGCCTTGCCGCATCGGCTCGACCCGCGGTGTGGAGGTGATCGATCGCCTGCTCGCCGCGCCGGACCAAAGCGGTCGCGATGAGCAGGCGATCATCCTCAAGGACCTGTGCGACACGATGCAATACGGTTCGCTGTGCGCGTTGGGCGGCATGGCCCCATTCCCGGTGGCCAGCGCCCTCAAGTACTTCCCCGCCGACTTCGGTCTGCAGCCCTCGGAGGCCGACCAATGATCACCCTCTTCGACCCGAAAACCGATATCGATCTCGGCACCCCGGCCCGCGAAAGCCAGGTGCAAGTCACCCTGAACATCGACGGTCGCAGCATCAGCGTGCCCGAAGGTACGTCGGTGATGCGCGCCGCCGCGCTGCTCGGCACCACGATTCCCAAACTGTGCGCCACCGACAGCCTCGAAGCCTTCGGCTCGTGCCGCATGTGTCTGGTGGAAATCGACGGGATGCGCGGTTACCCCGCGTCCTGCACCACGCCGGTCACTGAAGGCATGAGCGTGCACACCCAGACGCCGAAACTCGCCACGCTGCGGCGCAACGTCATGGAGTTGTACATCTCCGATCACCCGCTGGATTGCCTGACGTGCTCGGCGAACGGCAACTGCGAGCTGCAAACCGTGGCCGGTCAGGTTGGCCTGCGGGAAGTGCGCTACGGCTATGAAGGCGACAACCATCTCGCCGACAAGAAGGACGTTTCCAACCCCTACTTCGACTACGACCCGAGCAAGTGCATCGTCTGCAACCGCTGCGTGCGCGCCTGCGAAGAAACCCAGGGCACATTTGCCCTGACCATCACCGGACGCGGTTTCGAATCCCGGGTCGCGGCGGCCGGTGGCGATAACTTCCTCGACTCGGAATGCGTGTCCTGCGGCGCCTGTGTGCAAGCCTGCCCCACCGCAACGCTGATGGAAAAAAGCGTGGTCGAACTGGGTCAGCCTGAGCGCAGCGTGATCACGACGTGCGCCTATTGCGGCGTGGGTTGCTCGTTCCGCGCCGAGATGAAAGGCGACAAACTGGTGCGCATGGTTCCGGACAAAAACGGCCAGGCCAACCACGGCCACTCCTGCGTCAAAGGACGCTTTGCCTGGGGCTACGCCACCCACCCGGATCGCATCACCAAACCGATGATCCGCAATCACATCAACGATCCGTGGCAGGAAGTCAGCTGGGATGAAGCGGTGACCTACGCCGCCAGCGAATTCCGCCGGTTGCAGCAAAAGTACGGTCGCGATTCCATTGGCGGCATCACCTCCAGCCGCTGCACCAACGAAGAAACCTACCTCGTCCAAAAACTGGTGCGCGCCGCGTTCGGCAACAACAACGTCGATACCTGTGCGCGGGTTTGCCACTCGCCGACCGGTTATGGCTTGAAACAAACGTTGGGAGAGTCCGCCGGCACCCAGAGTTTCGATTCGGTGATGCAGGCCGACGTGATCCTGGTGATGGGCGCCAACCCGAGCGACGCCCACCCGGTGTTCGCCTCCCAACTCAAACGCCGCTTGCGGGAAGGCGCGCGACTGATTGTCATCGACCCACGGCGCATTGATCTGGTGGACTCGGTGCATGCCCGCGCCGAACTGCACCTGGCCCTGCGTCCGGGCACCAACGTCGCCATGCTCAACGCCCTGGCCCACACCATCGTCACCGAAGGCCTGCTCAACCAGGCGTTTATCGACGAACGTTGCGAGGGTAACGACTTCGCGCGCTGGAGCGAATTTGTCAGCCGTCCGGAGAACTCGCCGGAAGTGCTTGCCGCCATTTGCGGCGTAGACGCGGCCGACATCCGTGCCGCCGCCCGTCTGTATGCGAACGCCGGCAATGCCGCGATTTACTACGGCCTGGGCATCACCGAACACAGCCAGGGCAGCACGGCGGTCATGGGCATCGCGAACCTGGCCATGGCCACCGGCAACATCGGTCGCGAAGGCGTCGGCGTGAACCCGTTGCGTGGACAGAACAACGTCCAGGGCTCGTGCGACATGGGTTCCTTCCCTCATGAGTTGCCCGGCTACCGCCACATCTCCAACGAAGTCGTACGCACGCAGTTCGAGCAGGCGTGGAATGTCACCTTGCAACCCGATCCGGGCCTGCGTATTCCGAACATGTTCGAAGCGGCGCTGGCCGGCAGTTTCAAAGGCTTGTACTGCCAGGGCGAAGACATCGCCCAGAGCGACCCGAATACCCAGCACGTCACCGCCGCCCTGTCGGCCATGGAATGCGTGGTGGTGCAGGATATTTTCCTCAACGAAACCGCGAAGTTTGCCCACGTGTTCCTGCCGGGCAGTTCGTTCCTGGAAAAGGACGGCACTTTCACCAACGCCGAGCGCCGGATCTCGCGGGTGCGCAAGGTCATGGAGCCACTTGGCGGCAAGGCCGACTGGGAAGGCACGGTGGCTTTGGCCAACGCGCTGGGCTATCCAATGAACTACCAACATCCGTCAGAAATCATGGATGAAATCGCCAGCCTGACGCCGACCTTCACCAACGTCAGCTACGCCGCACTGGACAGCCACGGGAGCCTGCAATGGCCGTGCAACGCCGCCGCGCCGGACGGCACGCCGACCATGCACATCGAGCAATTCGTGCGCGGCAAGGGGCGATTCATGCTCACCGGTTACGTGCCCACCGAAGAGAAGGTCAACAACCGCTATCCGCTGCTGCTGACCACCGGGCGCATCCTCAGCCAGTACAACGTCGGCGCCCAGACCCGGCGTACCGAGAACGTCGCCTGGCACGATGAAGACCGCCTGGAAATCCACCCAACCGACGCCGAAAGCCGTGGCATCAACGAAGGCGATTGGGTCGGTATCGGCAGTCGCGCCGGCCAGACCGTGCTGCGTGCGCGGGTCACCGAACGGGTCGCGCCGGGCGTGGTGTACACCACGTTCCACTTCCCGGAATCCGGGGCCAACGTGATCACCACCGACAACTCCGACTGGGCCACCAACTGTCCGGAGTACAAGGTCACCGCCGTGGAAGTCAGCCGCGTCTACCACCCTTCTGAATGGCAAAAACGCTATCAGGCCTTCAGCGACGAACAGGACCGTCTGCTGAAAGACCGCCGGCATGCGCGGGGCGCCAAAGCCGAGGTGCGCCGATGAGCACGGATAACCTGATCAAAATGGCCAACCAGATCGCCCAGTACTTCGCCACCGAACCGGATCAGCAACTGGCCGTGCTCGGTGTGCGCAATCACCTGCAGATGTATTGGACGCCGGGCATGCGCAAGGAATTGCTGGCCTGGCAGACGGAGCATAAGGGCGCGGACATGCACCCGCTGGCGCAAGCGGCAGTCAGTGGGGCGGGTTGGGAGGCCTAGGTTCCCACAGTCTTTAAAAATAAGCCCCGAGTGATTCGGGGCTTTCTTTTTTTCAGTTCAAGGCAAATCCTTTTCTAGACAGGACCAGTGGCGCGAGGCGGGTAGTTTGATATCTTGCCGTCCACTCGCAGTGGAAACACGTCAAAAAGGGAAGGCACAGAAATGAGCGGAATGAACGCATTAATCATATTTTTGTTGCTGTTCGGGTCCTGGGCAGGGATGTGGGTCTGGACGGTGAAACAGAGAGGCGAGTGGAACCTGTTCTTTGCCAACATCGCCGGCGCGTTCGCGGGGCTCATGGTTGGCTCGTTGCTTCTGGTTCTCTATGGCACGGCCGCAGGCCTCTCGACGGTGCATCCAAACGCTGGCCGCTCGCTTCCTGTATTTCTGGCGGTGGTCGGTGCCGGATACGGTACGTGGAAGCTGATCAGCAGAGGGCACCACTCGCCGCAGAAACACTTCCTGCTGCATCTCGGCGGCGGTTTGGCCGGGCTGGTTGCGGCTTTCTGTGGCGCATTACTGCTTTCGCCTTTCCTGCATGCAGCGCAATCTTGAGTGGTCATGCCGAACCTGCCGGCCTGACCGGCGCCCTACCCCACCTGCACTGGCAACACCACCAACGCCGCCACCCCGCCCTTCACCCGATTGCGCAGCGTTAACTCCCCGCCATGTTCCAACACAATCGCCCGCGCCGCCGATAACCCCAAACCAACGCCGCCGGTGCTTTTATTACGCGATCCTTCCATGCGAAAGAACGGCACGAAGACCTGTTCAAGACTGGACTCCGGAATCCCCGGCCCACGATCCAACACCTTGATCCGCACCTGCCCGTCACCGGGGATCAACTCAACCGCCGGCTCACTCCCGTACTTGATCGCGTTATCCAGCAAATTGGTCATCACGCGCTTCAGCCCCAACGGCCGTCCGAAATACACCAGCCGCTGCGGCCCGTTAAACGCAATATCGATCCGCTGATCCCGATAATCATCCAGCAACGTTTGCAGCAGCTCCGCGAGGTCAAACTGAGTTGCCGGTTCAAGTCGCGCATCGTCGCGAAAGAACTCCAGCGCCGAATTGATCATCGCCTGCATTTCATCGACGTCGCGAAACAGCCGTTGCTGTTGCTCGGTGTCTTCGATGAATTCACCGCGCAAGCGCATCCGCGTCAGTGGCGCGCGCAGGTCGTGGGAGATGGCGGCGAGCATTTGTGTGCGGTCGCGAATGAAGTGTTGCAACTGGGCCTGCATCGCATTGAACGCGAGGATGGCCTGGCGGATTTCCTGGGGTCCGAGGGGTTCGATGGGGGGTGCGCGGAAGTCCGTGCCAAAGCGTCGGGCGCCTTCGGAAAAGCGCTGCAAAGGCGTGGCGAGGCGGCGGGTGGCGATCAGTGCGACCAGGGCGGTGGAGATCAGCGCCAGCAGGGTAACGATCAAATAACGCGGTGTTTCGTCGAGCCCCCAACTGCGCGAGGGCGCGGAGAACATCAGCCACGACGCGTCCGGCAACTCGATCACCAAGGCGTAATGCGCGTCCGCCGGGTGCTCCGTCCAGTCGGACGGCTCATAGGCTTCGATGCGCCGGTCCGCAGATTTAAACAGCGGTTGCAGGATGCTCATGCTGTCATGGGAAATGGGATCTTCCACCGCCGGCAGATTCATTTCCTGCCGATCCAGATGCCAACTGACGGTGAAACCTTGATCACTGACGGCCCGGGCCAATTGGCTGCGCAGTGACGCCGGGGCGGTCTCGATCACGCGGGTGATGGCCGCGGCTTTTTCCAGCAAGCCGATCTCGGTCAGCGGCGGCCGCGCCCACACACCGGCCAATTGGATAAACAAGCCGTTGAGCGCCAATGAAATAAGCATGGCCAGGATGATCGTCAACGCGATCCAGCGCGCCACCGTATCCCGACGAATCCGCTTCAGCCAGTTCATCGCCGCGTCACGCTGGGGGTGAACAGATAACCGCCATTGCGCACGGTGCGAATCATCGCCGGGCGCTTGGTGTCGGATTCGAGTTTGCGCCGCAAGCGGCTGACCTGGACGTCGATGCTGCGATCGAACGCCTCATGGCTGTGCCCCCGCGCCAGGTCCAACAGTTGCTCGCGGGTCAGAATGCGTTGCGGGTGTTCGACGAAAACCAGCAGCAAGTCAAACTCGCCGGCCGACAGAGGAATCATCACGTTGTCCGGCGAGCGCAGTTCACGGCGCGTGACGTCGAGGTGCCAGTCGGCGAAGTCGATCAACGGCCGTGGACGGTCCTGCAATACCGGTTGGCGTTCGTCTACGCGGCGCAACACCGCGCGTACCCGGGCCAGCAATTCGCGGGCGTCGAAGGGTTTGGTCAGGTAATCATCGGCGCCCAGCTCGAGGCCGACCACCCGATCACTGAGTTCACCCATGGCGGTCAGCATGATCACCGGCGTGGCGTAGCGAATCCGCAGTTGCTGACACAGGATCAACCCGCTGTCGCCGGGCAACATCACGTCGAGAATGATCAGGTCCGGCGCCTGGCGTTCGATGGCCGACCACAGCGACGCGCCGTCGGTGGCGACCGCGACGCTGTAACCGTGTTGCACGAAGAATTTTTTCAGTAGATCGAGGACCTCAAGGTCATCGTCCACAATTAACAGGCTGTTCACCGATGGTCACTTAAGGGCCGAATGGAACCGCCATCTAAAACCATTCACGCCGGCCCGTCATATATTTCAATCGTGCAATAAAGCGTCAGCGGCGCAATAAACCAGACATCTTTGCGCAAGGCTTGGGGCCCAGCATCTCGGCGAATTCCTCCCGAGACTTGCATCCATGTTGCCTTTCAAGTGTGCTCCCTGGCTGGCCCGCAACACCTCGATTGCCGTGCTGGCCGCCGGGTTGGCGGGTTGCAGCAGCCAGCCGCCGTCCACCGCCAGCGTGACCTGCGCCGAAATCAACTACTCGGTGTACGACCCGGCGGAACCGCTCAATCGCGGGGTATTCGCCTTCAACCGGGTGCTCGACGAATACGCCCTGGCGCCGGTCGCGCGGGGCTATCGCTACCTGCCGAATTTTTTCCAGGCGGGTGTGCATAACTTCGTGGCCAACTTCGGCGAGCCCAAGGTGTTTATCAATGACCTGCTGCAAGGCAACCCGCGGCGTTCGGTCAATACCGTGGGACGTTTTGTGCTCAACACCACGGTTGGCGTGGTCGGTTTGATCGACGTCTCCGGCAAGGTCGGCATCCCGCGTCACGACGCGGACTTCGGCCAGACCTTCGGCGTGTGGGGCATCGGCAACGGCCCAACCGTCGAACTGCCATTGTTCGGCACCTCCAACAGCCGCGATGCCGCCGGGCGGGTCCTGAGTTTTGTGGTCGATCCGTTCGGCGACAACAGCGACACCGTGGACACGCTCTCCACCCTCAACACCGTCGGCGGCATCGTCGATGGCCGCGCGGAAGTCTTGCCGCTGACCGACAGCCTGCAAAAACTGCCGGACTATTACAGCGCATTACGCAACGTGGTCGCCGAGCACCGTGCGGCTTACGTGGCCGATGGCAAACAAGGCTCGCCGCAGACCACTAAATCTGAATGCACAGGAGCGCCGGCTGATGGGTTCTGAAAGCAAAAGTTTGATTCTGCAGCAACGGGTGACTCAGAACGACCAGGCCAATCTGCACTGTCGGGAGATTACCCTGCGCTTGTCGGAGGACTGTCGCGAGTTGGTGCTGAGCCGCTACACCGAACACTATGGCCCGGCGCTGGTGCGGTGGATGGAGCGCAGTCATACGGTGTCGGTGAGTGATTTGTTTCGGTGGTTGGTGGCGAATGGTGAGCGGGGGGTCATCAGGTCGGATGCCTGATTGCAATTCATTGACATCCGCTGCGCTATCATCCCGCGCATCTTTGTAGCCAGAAACCGGATGTCCATGCCTTTGCCACTGCCCGACGATCACCAATCCCTGCCCCCGGTGCTGGTCGGGCCGTTGTTGCGGCGTCTGGAGCCTACGCGGCTGGTGATGTGGCTTGTAGGATCCCGGGCGTTGTCGCTGACGATTCGTCTGCAAGGTATCGGCGATATTAGTCTGGATGACGGCCAATGCACGGTCATCCCCGTCGGGACCCACGCCTTTATTCACTTGATCGACGTGCCGCTGGACATCGCCCTGCCCTGGGACACGTTGATCGAGTACGACTTACTGGTTGATGGCTCGGGCATCGCCGACTGGGCGCCGCACTTGCTCTACGGCGATGCCCAATCCCCGAATTTCGTCCTGCGCTCAACAATCGATCAACTGCTACACGGCTCCTGCCGTAAACCGCATCACCCGGCGGCTGACGGTTTGCTATGTGTCGATCGCTTATTGGCGGCGGAACATACGGCCATCGAGCGTCCGGCCCTGTTGATGATGAGCGGCGATCAGGTCTATGCCGATGATGTCGCCGGGCCGATGTTGAGGGCGATCCATGCCTTGATCCAGCGCCTCGGTTTGTTCGACGAGCACCTCGAAGGCGCGGTGGTCAGCGACAGCGCCAAGCTCTACGAACACCCGGCCAGTTACTACCATCGTGCGGATTTGTTACCGGCGCTTGAGAGCAATGAAACCTTGCGCGAGCGATTTTTCGGCGGTGCCCGTAAGCCGATTTTCACCAGCAGCAGCGCCGACAATCATCTGGTGACGTTCGCCGAAGTCATCGCCATGTACCTGCTGGTCTGGTCGCCCACCGCCTGGACGCTGATCGAGCCGAAGCCACCGGCGCTGACGCCCGAAAGACTCAAGCGCTATACCCTTGAGCAGACCCGCATCGATGCCTTCAAGGCTGGCCTCGGCGGTGTGGGCCGGGCGATGGCGCACTTGCCGTGCCTGATGATTTTCGACGACCACGATATTACGGACGACTGGAATCTTTCCGCGCAATGGGAGGAAACGGCCTACGGGCATCCGTTCTCCAAGCGCATCATCGGCAACGCCCTGCTCGCTTATCTGTTGTGCCAGGGCTGGGGCAATAACCCGGATGCGTTCGGCGGTGTGCTGGAGAAAACCCGCGCGCTGAGCACCACCGAGCGCTACCTCGACAGCACGATTCAGGACGATTTGATCGATGAATTGCTGCGTTTCCAGAACTGGCATTACGTGTTGCCGACCACCCCCGCCCTGGTGGTGCTCGACACCCGCACCCGGCGCTGGCGCAGCGAGATGAACCTCAAGCAACCCTCGGGTTTGCTGGACTGGGAAGCCCTCAGCGAGCTGCAACAGGAACTGCTGGATCACCCGTCGGCGATCATCGTGTCACCGGCGCCGATCTTCGGCGTCAAGTTGATCGAAACGGTGCAGCGGGTTTTCAGTTGGTGCGGTTTTCCGCTGCTGGTGGACACCGAAAACTGGATGGCCCATCGCGGCGCGGCGCAAGTCATCCTGAATATTTTCCGACACTCACGCACACCCGGTAACTACGTGGTGCTGTCCGGGGATGTGCATTATTCCTTCGTCTACGAAGTATTGATCCGACACCGCAAGGCTGGTCCACGCATCTGGCAGATCACCAGCAGCGGCATCAAGAATGAATTCCCCCGGGCCCTGCTTGAATGGTTTGATCGGCTCAATCGCTGGCTCTACTCGCCCCGTTCTCCGCTGAACTGGCTGACCAAACGCCGACGCATGCGCATCGTCCCGCACATTCCCGAACATGCTGAAGCGGGCGAGCGGCTGTGGAATTCGGCGGGGATCGGGCAGGTGCTGTTTAATGACAAGGGCCAGCCGCGGGAGATCTATCAGCACAATGCCGATGGCTCGCCGCGTACACGGATGGTTGCGCCGGAGTAACCGCTCCCACATTGGATCTGCACTGAATTGAATAGCCAACCCGGCATGAACCTCACCCGAACCTTGATCATCGGTAATTCCGGCGCGGGCAAGAGTTGGCTGGCCAGGCACCTGGCCAAACGGCGGCATGTGCCGTGGATTGATCTTGACCGGATTCACTGGATTTCGGATGAACACAGCATCGCCCGACCTCGAAATGAAGCCCTGGAAATAGCACGGGTGGCCGCCAGTGAAGAACATTGGGTGATCGAAGGGGTTTACGGCTGGATCATCAGCGAACTGTTGCCCCGAGCGACAGCGCTGATCTGGTTGAGTCTGGACGACGACGATTGCGTCGCCCAAATCCGTCAGCGAGAAGCCCGGCGCGGCGCCAACGATGAGTTGCTGATTGCATTACTGGAATGGGCCGGAAGCTATCGTCGTCGTGATGGGTCCAGCGGATTCAAGGCTCATCAGCGTTTGTTCCAAGGTTACAGCGGTTCGAAATTGCAACTGACGAGCCGGGCTGAAATCACGGCATTTATAAATGCGTTACCACCCCGCTAAACAAGGATGCGTCATGTTTGCACGGAGCAAGTTAGTCCCCGAATTAATGGTCACCGATATTCAGAAAAGCCTGCACTTCTGGACGTCGCTGATCGGTTTCAACATCGCCTATGAACGCCCCGAAGTTGGTTTTGCCTACCTCGATCAAAATGGCGTTCAACTGATGCTTGAGCAATACGACCCGAACGAAGGCCAATGGCTGACCGGTCCATTGCAAGCACCGCTGGGTCGCGGCATCAACTTTCAGATCACCGTCAATTCAGTTGAACCCCTCCTCCAGCGATTGGCCGAAGTTCAATGGCCGCTGTTTCGCCCCTGCGTCGATGTCTGGTATCGCGCGGACGCGGTAGAAGTCGGCCAACGGGAATTTCTGGTACAGGATCCGGACGGTTATTTGGTCCGGTTGGTGGAAAGTCTGGGGGAGCGGCCGTGTTTGAACACATAGATCTCAACTACCTGCTCGGCACTTATGGCTATTGGGCGGTGTTCTTCGGCTGTTTGCTGGAGGGCGAAACCATTCTGATTCTGGGCGGGATGGCCGCGCATCAACACTTGTTGCACCTGTGGCCAGTTATTGGCTGGGCCAGCCTGGGCGGAATGTTGGGGGATCAGTTGCTGTTCTGGAGCGGACGCTATTTCGGCGCACGGCTGCTGCCGCGTCTGCATCGACAACAAGCGGCGATCGATCGCGTGACGGGGTTGATTGCGCGTTATCCATCGACCTCGGTGTTTGCCGTGCGGTTTCTGTACGGCATGCGTTTGGTGGGGCCGATGGTGATTGGGGCCAGCGGTTTGTCGCCGCTGCGGTTCTCGCTGCTGAATGCCTTGGGCGCGGTGGTCTGGGCCACGGTGTTTGCCAGCGCCGGATACTGGGCTGGCGAGGCGCTGGAAACGATGTTGGGGAATTTGAAACCTTATCGCCTGCCGATTGCGCTGGGGGTTTTGGTACTGGCCGTGGTGACTGCGCTGGTGCGGCATTGGCGGGTGAAACAAAAGGCTCGCCATCCCAAGTGATCACACCTCCTTAATGTTTGGGAGCACTATATTGCTCACTTTTCCCGTCTGCGAACTTGAACCATGAGAGCGCCCAATCACCTCAACGCCCTGCGGGCTTTCGAATCAGCGGCCCGACATCTGAGTTATGTGCGAGCCGCCGAAGAACTCAATGTTAGCCCCGCCGCCATCGGCCAATTGGTGCGAGGCCTGGAGGATACCCACAACGTGGTGCTGTTCCATCGCTCGCGCAGTGGTCCGGCGCGACTGGAGCTGACTGATGAAGCGCGAGCGGTGTTGTCGGACTTGCAGACCGGTTTCGACTATCTCGCTTCGGCCGTGGAAAAGCTCAAGGCAAGAAACGCCACTACATCCATCAGCGTGACCGTGCCGCCGGCGTTTGCCGACAAGTGGTTGCTCGCGCGGGTCGAGGGTTTTCAAGCGTTGTATCCGCAATACGAATTGCGCCTGGACACCAACGGCAAACTGGTGGATTTCACCACCGAGCGCATCGATCTGGGCATTCGTTTCGGCCAGGGTCATTGGCCCGGTTTGCTGACCACGTTCCTGATGGGCGATGAATTCTTCCCGGTGTGCAGCCCTTCCCTGCTGACCGGCCAACATCCGCTGACCAGCATCGAAGCTCTCAAGCATCACCCGTTGCTGCACGATGTTTCGATGCGTGGCACCCCGACGTTTCCGACTTGGGACATTTGGCTCAAGCATGCCGGGCATGCGGCCATCGAGGCCGGGCGCGGTTTGCAGATCAACGATTCGGCGGCGGTGCTGCAAACGGCGATTTTGGGCAATGGCGTAGCGCTGGGCAGAAGCAGTCTGGTGGCGGCGGATCTGGCAGCCGGGCGACTGGTCCGACCGTTCGGTGAGGCTCAGCCCTGCGAATTGGCGTATTACATCGTACAGCGCGAAGGGATTGAGCCTACGGCCGCCAGCGAAGCTTTCAAGCACTGGTTGCTGGCCCAGGCCCACGCAAAATGACCCGTCGGGCGTGAGCCGTTCGGGTCATTCGAAACAACGCAAATCAGAAGTGCGAGATGCCACCGTCGACGATGATTTCCGAACCGGTCATGAAGGAAGAATCATCACTGGCGAGGAACACCACGGTGCGCGCAATTTCACTGGCTTCGCCGAAACGCCCCAGCGGCACTTGCGACTCGATGCTCGCCGCGACGGCGGTGAGGTCCGCATCCGACAACCCCAGTTTGCTGTGAAACGGCGTGCTGATCGGGCCGGGGCTGATGGCGTTGACGCGAATCCCGCGAGGCGCCAACTCGGCCCCCAGGGTCAAGGCCAGGGAACGCACGGCGGCCTTGCTGGCGGACAAAATCGACAAGCCCGGCGCGCCGACACGGTTCAGGAACGAAGTGGTCAGGATCACGCTACTGCCGTTGACCAACAGCGGTGAAGCTTTCTGAACGGTGAAGAAAATGCCTTTGAAGTTGAGGGAAAACTGCTCGTCGATCTGCTCGTCAGTCACCGCTTCCAAAGGCGCGGCAGTCCCGGCACCGGCATTGGCAAACAGTACGTCGATGTGGTCGTAGCGAGCGCGGATGGCGGCGATTACCTTGTCCAGATCGGCGGTGTTGCGCAGGTCCGCCGCGATTACCAAAGCGTCAGGGCCCAATTCCTGAGTGGCCGCTTCAAGCCGTTCAGGATTAACCCCGGTGACAATTACATGAGCGCCCTCGTCACGGAATTGCTTGGCGGTTTCCAGGCCGATTCCAGAGGTGCCGCCGGTGATCAGCGCTACTTTGTTTTGCAGTTTCATGGTCGTTCTCCCAAGGGTCATCGATTGAGTGAGGCCGCCGAGGCAGATGCCTGGGCCGTGCATTCACTATCGCGATCGGCCGTTGGGGTCACAACGCACAAGATCTGTGGGGGCGGGATAGAAAAACTTGGGTGCGGGTGGATGGCGGGATTATAGGAAGGGGATTACAGGAGGCACAGAAACGTCTCGACGAAGCTTGGGCGATACTCAATGCAGGCGCAGATACGTCATCTGCGTAATGACCACTCGTAGGTATCGCCTTGTCATCATGTACTCATTTCTGTACGTTCTTTGCATTGAGCGAGGACTACACCATGCAAACCATTAACTACACCACTGCGCGTGCACACTTGTCTGAAACCATGGATCGGGTCAATGAAGATCGTGCGCCATTGTTGGTAACTCGCCAGAAGGGCGAACCGGTGGTGATGATGTCACTAGCAGAGTACAACGCGCTCGAAGAGACCGCGTATTTACTCCGCTCCCCAGCCAATGCTGAACGCTTGATCAAATCGATCGGCAACCTGCGAGCAGGGAAAACCAAGGCCAGGCACCTTATCGAAGAATGAATATCGAGTTCACTCCTGAAGGCTGGGACGACTATTTATGGTTCCAGAAAAACGATAAAGCCGGGCTCAAACGAATCAATCTGTTGATCAAAGCGATTCAGCGTGAGCCTTTCAGCGGCCCCGGAAAACCTGAGCCCCTCAAACACAATCTGAGCGGCTTCTGGTCTCGTCGGATTACAGCGGAGCATCGCTTGGTCTATGCGATCGAAGATGGCGCGATACAGATCGTTATGTGCAGATATCATTACTGAGCATATTTTCAGACCGGCCTAACTGCCATGCAAACCCCTCTGACAATCATCTCCACTTCCCGCTCATCAATCGTCAGCGGTGGCAGCAGGCGGACGGTTTTGCCCCGCGTCACGTTGATCAGCAGGCCGTGATCCCGGGCGGCGATCAGGGTCAGGTCGCGGATTGGTTGGGCGAGTTCGATGCCGATCATCAAGCCTTGACCGCGAATCGCCAGGACATTCGGATCATCGGCCAGTTCGACGCGCAATCTGGCGAGCAGGCGTTCGCCTTGCAGCCGGGCGTTTTCCAGCAGGCCCTGTTCTTCGATGATGTCCAGCACGGTGCAGCCGACCCGGCAGGCCAGTGGATTGCCGCCGAAGGTGCTGCCGTGGCTGCCGGGGGTGAACAGTTCGGCGGCGCGGCCCCGGGCCAGACAGGCGCCGATGGGGACGCCGTTGCCCAGGCCTTTGGCCAGGGTCATGACGTCCGGGACGATGCCTTCGTGCTGGAACGCGAACCACTGGCCGGTGCGGCCGATGCCGGTCTGGATTTCGTCGAGCATCAGCAGCCACGAACGCCGATTGCACAGTTCGCGCAGGGCCTTGAGGTAACCGGGCGGCGCCAGTTGTACGCCACTCTCGCCCTGGATGGGTTCCATCAGGATCGCCACGATTCTCGGGCCGTGGGCTAGCTGTACTTTGTCCAACGCCTTGAGGTCACCGAACGGCACTTTGACGAAATCCCCCGGCAACTCATTGAAACCCAGGCGTACCGCCGGGCCGTCGCTGGCGGACAAGGTGCCGAGGGTGCGGCCGTGAAAGGCATTTTCCATGACCACCACCAGCGGTTGCTCGATGCCTTTGTGCCAGCCATAAAGCCGTGCAAGTTTCAGTGCCGTCTCATTGGCCTCGGCGCCCGAGTTGTTGAAAAACGCCCGGTCCATGCCCGAGAGCCGGGTCAGCTTTTGCGCCAGTTGTTGTTGCCAGTCGATGCTGTAGAGATTCGACGTATGCAGTAACAACCCGGCCTGCTCGCTAATGGCCGCGACAATCTTCGGGTGAGAGTGGCCCACATTGGTCACCGCCACGCCCGCCACTGCATCCAGATATTCGCGACCGGCCTGGTCCCACAGGCGCGTGCCCAGGCCTTTGCTGAAACTCAGGGCCAAGGGTTGGTAAGTGCTCATCAGGCAGGCGGCGGTCATGACATCAAGCTCCAGCAAGGGTCGGTGTTTTTGCAGTATGGTTAACCACCTGAGCTGGATAAACGCTGCGCCACTTCAATCATTTAAAAGCTGGGCTTGATAATGGATTTATTTCAGGCAATGACCGTTTACGTCCGCGTGGTGGAAACCGGCAGCATGACCGCCGCCGCGTTGCAGTGCGAAATGTCCACGACCATGGTCGGCAATCACCTGCGCGCCCTTGAGCAACGCCTCGGTGTGCGTTTACTCAACCGCACGACACGGCGCCAGCGCCTGACGGAATTTGGCACCGCGTATTACCAGCGCTGTCTCGAAGTGTTGGGGTTGGTGGAAGACTCCGACGACTGGCGGAACAAGCCCTCGATGAACCGAGTGGCACGCTGCGTATCACCGCGCCGCTGACCTTCGGCACAGAACGGCTGGCGCCGGCACTCAGTGAGTTCTCTTTGCGCTGTCCACGGGTGAAGTTGGACGTCGTGCTCACCAATGGCCGTCCGGACCTGCTGGAAAACGGTTTCGATGCGGCAATCAGACTGGGCGCTATCGAGCCGTCCAACCTGATTGCCCGCCCACTCATCGATTACACCCTGACCATGTGTGCCTCGACGGCGTACCTAGCGCGCCGGGGCACCCCGGAAAAACCCGAAGACCTGCAACACCACGACTGCCTGGCCTTCGCCTACCCGGAAGGCGATGACTGGCGCTCGGTGGAAAAGCAGTGGCGCCTGACCGGCCCGGAAGGCGAAGTGATGGTCGCGGTCAGCGGGCCGATGCTGATCAACAGTTCGGCCGGTCTGCATCAAGCGGCGCGAACCGGCATGGGCATCGTGATGGTGCCCGATGCGCTGGTGGAACAAGACCTCAAGGACGGAAAACTGGTGGCGTTGATGCAGGATTACCAACTGCCGAGCCGACCAATGAACCTGGTGTACACCCAGGATCGCTACCGTTTGCCGAAACTGCGTAGCTTCGTCGACTTCGCCATGCAGATGTGGGGCAAGCACTAGCCGCGCCAATGCCCCATGGACTAATCTGCTCCACGGGCGAGTCACATCGATATAGGGGCGGCAAGGAGAGCGGTGATGGGCGACGCAACGGATATCGAGCCGTTGAAGTTCAATCTGTCGGACTTCAACCAAGACATGCTGCACACCATTATGGAACTGGTCAGCGACGGCATCTGGGACTGGAATGCGAACACCGGCTTCGTCTACCGCAACCCCGGGTGGTACGAGATGCTCGGGTATTCGCCGCACTCTCTGGACAACACCGTGCTGACCTGGGAAACCGTGATGCATCCCGACGATTATTCGCGGGTCATGGCGTTGTTCGATGACTACCTGAATCAGCGTGCACCCGGCTATCAGGCCGAGTATCGCTGCCGTCGGCAGGATGGCACCTACACCTGGATCGAAGATCGCGGCTACATCCTGGCGCGCAATGCCGATGGCTCGGTGGCGCGGATGGTCGGGGCGCACCGCAGCATCGAAGACAAGAAGCGCCTGCTCGAAGAACTGGAGCGGCGCAATCATTCCCTCGAAGCCCTTGTCGAAGAACGCACCCGGGAGCTGTCCCGGGTCAATCAGCAGCTGCAAATCCAACTTGAAGAAAATCGCAAACTCGCGGAAACCGATGCCCTGACTTCGGTCGCCAATCGCTATCGCCTGGAAAAAGCCCTGCCCCAGGAATGCGACCGCGCCCAGCGCTTCCGCCAACCGCTGTCGCTCATTGCGATGGACATCGACGACTTCAAGATTATCAACGATCACTACGGCCACGCGTTGGGCGATGCGGCGTTGGTGCGGGTGGTCGCGTGCCTGAAAAGTTGCGTGCGCGACGGTGACTTGCTGTCTCGCTGGGGCGGTGATGAATTTATCCTGATCCTGCCCAATACCTCGCTGGCCGATGCCAGAGAAGTCGCGGAAAAGATTCGCCTCGGTCTGACGAACCTGCTGCCGGTGGGGGATTTTCAAGTGACCATGAGTTTTGGCGTGGTGCAGCGCTTTGAAGAAGAACAGCAAACCGGCCTGCTGGCCCGGGCCGATCAGGCGCTGTATCGGTCAAAAGTGATGGGCAAGAATGTGATTTCGGGATGAGCGCGGACACTGTGGGAGCGGGCTTGCTCGCGAAGGCGGCGTGTCAGTCGATGTAGATGTTGACTGACACGGCCTCTTCGCGAGCAAGCCCGCTCCCACATTGTTTTGTGACTGGCCCGGGGCTTATGACCCGGCCTTCACCAACACCGCTTTCTCCTGATATTTGTCCGGATACAACTGCTTCAACTGCGCCACTTTCGGCATATCGTTGATCACGATGTAGGGATACGTCGGGTGCTCGGTCAGGAAGTCCTGATGGTAATCCTCGGCCGGGTAGAAGCCGTTGTAGGTTTCCAGTTTGGTGACGATGGGTTTGTTGAACAAATGCGCGGCGTCGAGTTGGGCGATGTAGGCCTGGGCGACACGCTGCTGTTCCGGATTCTCCGGGAAGACCGCCGAGCGATATTGAGTACCGCTGTCCGGACCCTGGCGATTGAGTTCCGTGGGGTTATGCGCCACTGAGAAGTAGATTTGCAGCAGGGTGCCGTAGGTGACTTGAGTCGGGTCGAAGGTGACTTCGACAGATTCCGCATGCCCGGTATCGCCCTCGCTGACCTTCTCGTATTCAGCCGTATTGGCCGCGCCACCGGCATAACCGGAAACGGCTTTTTTCACGCCTTTGACGTGCTGAAACACACCCTGGACGCCCCAGAAACAACCGCCGGCGAAGACTGCCGTTTCACTGTTGGCCTGGGTGGTTTCATCAAGGGTCGGTGGCGGGATGACCACGGCGTCTTCCGAGGCACCTAAAGAGAGCGCCGAGCATTGGCCGATAACGCTGGCCGCCGCCAGGCCCAGTAAGGTACGGCGCCAGGTGAATAGAGTTTTCATTGGGCTGACTCCTTGGAAAATGGGATCGTTATCAACCGAACGTAAAGGCGTATGCCGAGACGCCCGGGTCGAGAAATTCGATGCTGAAGGTGCGGTCCGTGACATCGCCGGACTGGCGCACCAACTGATACAGGCGTTGTTCGGTGACGCTGCCGCTGCCATCGGGGGCGACATCAGTCCCGTGGGCGTCAGCCGGTGCCTTGCCGTCAATCAGCACTTTGAAGCGCACTGGTTTGCCATCGGTTCCTGGCCCCAGGACCAAATGCAGATCACGGGCATGGAAGCGGTAGACGATGCGGCTGGCCGGCGCGCTTGCCGTAGCTCGCTCTGCCCCGACATTCCATTGGCCGCCCAGGGTCCAGTTATTCAGGGCCAGTTGGGTCGGTGGGGTGTACGTCGCGACTTTGTCCGCCACGAAGCTTTTTTCAGGGACAAAATTCTCCGCACGCTGATAGCCGACATAGGTTTCCGGAGACTGGACTTCACTCATGTCCGGGGCGAGTTGCACACCCTCGGCGCTGACATTGATCAAGCCGTCCGCAACCTTTGTTGCCCCTGCTTCTTTCAGCAGTTCCTGGATCACCCGCTCCGACTCGGCGTATTCGCCTTCGCCAAAGTGGTGATAACGAATGCGGCCCTGGGCATCGGCAAAATAGTGTGCCGGCCAGTATTCGTTGTTGAACGCGCGCCAGATCTTGTAATCGTTATCGATGGCCACCGGGTAGTTGATGCCCAGGTCTTTCATGGCTTTGGTGACGTTGCCGACATTGCGCTCGAAGGCAAACTCCGGCGCATGCACGCCGATCACAACCAGCCCCTGATCGCGGTACTTCTCGGCCCAGGCTTTTACATACGGCAGGGTGCGCAGGCAGTTGATGCAGGAGTAAGTCCAGAAATCCACCAACACGACTTTGCCCTTCAGCGCTTCGGCGGTAAGCGGCGGTGAGTTGAGCCATTGCACGGCACCGTCCAGAGGCGGGAGATTGCCTTCAACAGGCAGCGCGCCTGGAGTTTTGTCCGCCACTTGCATTGCACCGCCCGAGGCCGGAAGTGCCGCGCTGTTGTTCGGTGATTTGCCGGCCAGTCGCCCAACCAGGGCTTGTTCGATGCCACCGGTGGACGCCGTCGAAACCCGCGCCAGAATCCCGGTGTCCAGCCCCAGCGCAATCGCTGCCACGCCGGCCAGCATCATGGCGCCAAGCCCGCGACGCACCCACTCGCCAGCACCGATCGAGCGTTTCATCGCCGCGAACACCTTGCCGCCCAGCAACAGCGCCACGGCCAGGGAGGTTGCCGCACCAGCGGCGTACGCCAGCAGCAACAAAGTGGTCCCGATGCTTGCCCCTTGCAACGCCGCACCGGTCAGCACCAATCCGAGAATCGGCCCGGCGCACGGCGCCCACAACAGGCCCGTGGCCACGCCTATCAGGAACGAAGCGCCGGGACGCGGCCGGGCATCGGCGCCCGCCACTTCTGACAACCGACTGCCCGCCGCGACCAACGGACGGGTCAAGCGGTCAGCCAGTTTAGGCAGCAACAGTGTCAGGCCGAACAACGCCACGAATACCAATGCGAGCCAGCGACCGTACTGGTTGAGTTGCACCACCCAACCGCCGCCCACCGCCGCCAACGTGGCGACGAGCGCGAAGGTCATGGCCATCCCCACCAACAGCGGCAAGCCACTTTTCACAAACGGTTGCCCGGTACGCGCGAAGACGAAGGGCAATACCGGCAGGATGCACGGGCTGACAATCGTCAGCACGCCACCGAGATAAGAGAGAACCAGAAGCCACATAGCGTCGACCTGCATCAAGAGAGATAAAGTAAGTGCCCGCGGATCAGGCCGTCTGTGGCTTGAAGGTCATCGCCAGGCCATTCATGCAGTAACGCAGGCCTGTCGGTTTCGGCCCATCATCGAAGACATGGCCCAGGTGCCCGCCGCAACGCCGACAGTGGACCTCTTCGCGCAACACGCCAAATGAGCGGTCCTGGCGCGAGGCCACGGCCTTGTCCAGCGGTGCCCAGAAACTCGGCCAACCGGTACGGCTGTCGAACTTGGTGTCCGATGAAAACAACGGCAGATCACACCCGGCGCAGGCAAACGTGCCCGCCCGATGCTCGTTGTTCAACGGGCTGCTGTAGGCCCGTTCGGTACCTTCTTCGCGCAGGATCTCGTACTGCTCGGCACTGAGAAGGGTGTGCCATTCGCTGTCGGTGTGGGTCACTTCGAAAACCTCCGCCGCGCTGGCCTCGCTGATCAGTGCAGAACTCGCCGCAAATTTTGGCAATACACCGATCACCAGGGCTGCAGCCCCCAGCCCGCCGCTCGTTAGAAGAAATTGTCTGCGTGAAAACATGGCCGTCTCCAAAATTCCAGGTGCCTGTCATGGAACACAGCCTAGGCTTGGGTTGATCGCCAAATCCTCACGGGGAGTTAAACAATTCGTGATAACTCCACCCGAGGAAAACCCGCACAATGTGCCCATTCGCAACAAAGGATTGAGCTTCATGGAACAGACCAAACGCGTCCTGGTGGTCGAGGACGACCTGCATATCGCCGACCTTATCTGCCTGCATCTGCGTGATGAGCAGTTCGAGGTGGTGCATTGCGCCGACGGGGACGAAGGCATGCGCCTGTTGCAGCAAGGAAGCTGGGACGCGCTGATCCTCGACCTGATGTTGCCAGGCGTCGATGGCCTGGAAATCTGCAAGCGCGCCCGGGCCATGGCGCGCTACACCCCGATCATCATCACCAGCGCGCGCTCCAGCGAGCTGCACCGCATCCTTGGCCTGGAGCTGGGTGCCGACGATTACCTGGCCAAGCCGTTTTCCATGCTGGAACTGGTGGCGCGGGTCAAGGCGCTGCTGCGACGGGTCGATGCCATGGCCCGCAACCTGAAGATGGACGCCGGCAGTTTGATGCTCGACGGCCTGTCCATCGACCCGATCACCCGCGAAGTGTCCCTCGACGGTCGGCGCCTGGACCTCACGCCACGGGAGTTCGACCTGCTGTATTTCTTCGCCCGCCAACCGGGCAAGGTGTTTTCGCGCATGGACCTGCTCAACGCCGTGTGGGGCTACAGCCACGAAGGCTACGAGCACACGGTCAACACCCACATCAATCGCCTGCGGGCCAAGATCGAAACCGATCCGGCCCAACCGGTGCGCATCCTCACGGTGTGGGGACGCGGTTATAAATTCGCGGCACTCGAGGACCAGCCATGAGAATGACCCTGACTCAGCGCCTGTCCCTGGTGTTCGCCGTGTTGCTGCTGGTGTGCTGCGGCACCTCGGCATGGATGCAGGTGCGCTCCAACCAGATGCATGAGCTGGAAGTGGTGCAAGGGTTGTCCCGGGACCTGGCCCAGCACATCGCCCACGACACCGTGCTGATGGATGCCAAGGGCCTGATGCCGAATGCCGTGCGCGATCTGTTCAGCCAACTGATGCTGGTCAACCCGAGTGTCGAGGTCTATCTGCTCGACAGCCAGGGCCGCATCGTCGGCAGCGCAGCACCGGAAGGACGGATACATCGGCAGCAAGTCGATCTGCAGCCGATCCAGCGTCTGCTCAAGGGCGACGTCTTGCCGATCCTGGGCGATGACCCGCGCAGCGTCGAGGGCCGCAAGGTGTTCAGCGCCGCGCCGCTGCAAGTCGACGGCAAACCGGCCGGCTATCTGTATGTGGTGCTGCTCAGCGAAGAACATGACCGCTACGCCGAACGCGGCGCCACCAGCGCTGCGCTCAATACGGCCCTGCTGTCCATCGGTCTGGTGGCGTTGTTGTGCCTGATTGCTGGCCTCACAGCCTTTGCCTTGATCACCCGGCCGTTGCGGCGCCTGACCGAAACCGTCAGCCAGTTCGACATCGATGGCGTGCCGGTCACGCCGCCGACCTCGGCCCCGGTGGAAAAAGCCGCCAGCCACGATGAGATTGCCGTCCTCGATGCCGCGTTCCGGCAGATGCAAACCCGCCTCAGTGAACAGTGGCGCTCGCTGACTCGCCAGGACCAGGAACGCCGCGAACTGGTGGCGAACATCTCCCATGACCTGCGCACGCCCCTGGCCTCACTGCACGGTTATCTGGAAACCCTGTCGCTCAAGGATGCCACGCTCTCCCCCGCCGACCGCCGCCGCTACCTGGGCATCGCCCTGGACCAAAGCCGCAAGGTCGGTGGCCTGGCGCAATCGCTGCTGGAACTGGTGCGGCTGGAACACGGTTTTGTGCAACCGGTGCTGGAACGCTTCTCCATGACCGATCTGGTGCAAGACATCTTCCAGAAATTCGAACTCACCGCCGAAGCACGCCAGGTAGAACTAAAGGCCACCTTCGCCCCCAACGTTTCAGCCGCCTGCGCCGACCTGGGGCTGATCGAACGGGTGCTGACCAACCTGTTCGACAATGCCCTGCGCCATACGCCCCAGGGCGGTGAAATAGAACTCAGCCTGCGACCTCAAGGTTCGTTCGTCGAAGTGACTATCAGCGACACAGGCCCCGGCATCGCCGCCGAACTGCGCGAAGGCCTGTTCCTGCGCCCATTCAACATTGGTGGTGCACGGCGTGATGGCGGGCTGGGGTTGCGGATCGTGCACCGGATCCTGCAACTGCATGGCCGTGACATCCAGTTGATCGATCTGCCGGGACGTGGCGCGACTTTTCGCTTCACATTGCCCATAGACGAACAAACGGCCGAGCAAGGGGTGGTTCGCTCGATGAATCTGAATTCGCCGGGGAAATAGTCGAGCGCTACCGCTATGATTCCGGCACCTATTTCGGCAAGGATGCTGCGCAATGTTAAACACCCTGCAAAACACCCCGTGGTGGGTTTACGGAGTACTTCTGCTGCTGTGCTACTACGGCTTCAAAGCCCTGTCCCCGACTCGGGAAAGCAAAACCTCATTGCTGGTCACACCCCCGATTTTGTTGGCGTGGTCGCTGTACTCACTGAATCTTTCGCTCAACCCGCCGTTGTCGTTGACCTGTTGGGTGATCGCCGTCCTGATGGGTAGCCTGGCCGCGCTGGTGATTTTTTCACGTAAGGGCATCGAACTGGATGATTCGCGAACCGGGCTGATCCTGCCGGGCTCAATCAAGACACTGGCGCTCTACCTGCTGTTTTTTGCCGTGAACTATTACTTCGGCTATCAGGCAGCCGTGCAGCCCGAATGGTCGGCAACGTTGCAGATGGTGTTGCTCAAGGCCTGCGCGTCAGGTTTTGCCAGCGGGTTGTTCTGCGGTCGTACGCTTAAGTTGTACCGGATTTTCCAATCTCTGAAGCCAATGACAACCGCGTAGGCATCCAAATAGGCCCGCTCGCCTCTTGGGTCGTGACAACACAGCGCTGGTCCAATAGATTAGGCGGCCTGAAAAGGCCCAGCGCTTTCTCGCCTCAACTCAAGTTAAAAGAAGTAGTGAAATTTCAATGTCCGATTCCAATACCGCTGAATCCGTAGTCACCTTGTCGTCCAAAGCGGAATACGAAAACTCCATCAATCTTTCACAGCACGTGCCCCAGGCCAAGACCATCAGCGAGATGGTCCTGGACGCTTTCCAGTCCACCCGGGAAAGCGACCAGATTCGCGAGCTGCGCGCCGCGATTCGCCACGCTCACGACAGCTTCGACGACGATAAAGCCTATGAACTGATGGGTGAACTCAAGCAACTCAAGGATGCCGAAGCCTCCGACATTGCCGCCCTGGAAGACCTGAGCAGCAAATTCCCGATCAGCCGCATCCTGTCCAGCTTCAAGGACGACCCGGCATTTCAGGAAATCGTCTACGGCCTGGCGCTGAAGGTGCTCAACCAGACGCATCAAGCCATCAGCAACCCGAGCAGCGGCAAGAGCAAGGTTGCTCGCGCGAAGAAAGAAGTCGAAGTGTTCACCATCAGCAAGGATGGCGTGAACGTCACCCTGCCGCTGCGCACGCCACGTTCGCGCCTGAACGTTGACCGCGAAGCGCTGGAATTCCTCGGTTTCACCTTTGTCGGCGAAGGTGAAGAAGCGGAGCTGGAAAGCGAAACCTTCCTGGACAATGCCGGGACGGAACAAGCGGTCAACCGCAAGAACATCATCACCGCGCTGCAGCAGCAAACCGCGTTTGACGGTTACAGCATCGCCGCGCAGTAACGACTTGGCGGTACTGCAAAACCAAAAGCCCCGTTCTGAGGTTCAGCGCGGGGCTTTTTGTTGTCTGCCATAAAACGTCACGGCGCTGGAGGACGTAACGCCACGATCATGTCCATCTCCACGGCCGCATTTTTCGGTAGCTGGTAAACCCCGATTGTCGTTCGCGCATGTTTGCCGGCGTCCCCCAGTACATGCCTGAACACATCGGAAGCACCATTGGCCACTTCGCTCAGGTCAGCAAAGTCCGCCGTGGACTTTACATAAACGGTGACGCGTAACAGCGACTTGATTTTGTCCAGAGACCCAATGGTGTCGACAATCAATGCCAGGCCACGCATCGCACTGATGCTGGCGGCGACTTGAGCATCCGCCAGGGTCAGTTCAAGGCCTACCCTGCCCGGATACTGGACCTTGCCATGCTTACGCGGTACCAGACCACTGACATACAGTTCATTGTTGTGTCGGACCAGGGGCTCGAAATGCCAACCGATAGTGCTCTCACCGTAAATGTCGTAATCAAGTTCTGTTGCCAAGGCGATGAAGCGTTCATCGCAAGTCATGTGGCCCGTCATTTCCCCCCACCCCACCTCTGTAACTGTCCATTAACAACCCTAACTTTTGACAGATTAGCCCAAGGTAGCTCTTCGCCACGACATTGAATGAAAAAGCCCCGCACTTCTTTCGAAGGCGGGGCTTTTTATACGTGATTGTCTACAACGCCTAGGGTTCCAGGGCCACGATCATATCCACTTCTACCGGGGCATTTTTCGGTAACTGATAAACACCGACGGTGGTTCGCGTATGCCTGCCGGCGTCGCCCAGCACATGGGTAAAGACGTCCGACGCGCCATTGGCCACTTCACTGAGATCAACGAAATCAAAGGTGGATTTGACATGCACGGTGATACGAATCAGTGACTTGATTTTATCCAGTGAACCCACGGCATCCATGATCAGCGCCAGTGCGCGAATAGCACTGATGCTGGCGGCGGCTTGGGCATCCGCCAGGTTGAGTTCCAGGCCCACCCGGCCGGGATACTGGATTTTGCCGTTCATGCGTGGCACCAGGCCGCTGACATACAGTTCATTGCCATGCCAGACCAGCAGGGAGTAATGCCCGCCGGCGGTGTTCTCGTCGTAGATGTCGAAGCCGTGCTCCTTGGCCAGCTCGATAAAGCGTTCGTCACGGGTGGTTGGCTTGTTCATTGACTGCACCTTCTAGATCAATCTTGCGAAACACGCCATCGAGGGTAGGCACAGACGCTTGCCTTGAGCAGAGCAAGTTCGTATAGAATCCAGCGAACTTTACTGCCAGGGAGACCAGTAAAATGCAGGCTCAACGTGCGGTCATCGCCGCCATCGAGTTCCAGCCAGGCGTGCCGCTGGTGCAACAGATCGTCGAACAACTGTCAATCGCGATCAGCCAGGGAGGGCTGCCCCACGGCGCCAAGCTGCCACCGATTCGTGAACTCGCCGAACTGTTGAACGTGGGCAAGTCCACGGTGGTCGATGCCCTTGATCACTTACGGGCCAAGGGGCTGGTGGTTTCTCGCCAGGGCTCGGGGCATTACGTGCATCGCTCCAGCACTACGATCCCGGCAGAACCCGGCCCGGACCTGCAACCCCAGGACACCCTCAGCATCGTCCGCCGCGCCGTACTGTTGGATAACGGCGCCCTGCGCCCCGGCTGCGGATTCCTGCCGTCCTCCTGGCTGCCTGCCGAAGAACTGCTCAAAGCCGTGCGCGGCACCCTGCGCGCCACCGCTCTGCGCATGGGCGAATACGGCGTCACCGGCGGCTACCTGCCATTGCGCCAGGCATTGCGGGTCAAGCTGTCGACGTTCGGCATCGACGTGCCGGTGGAACAGATCATCACCACAGCCAACACCATGCAGGCCGTCGACCTGCTGATGCGCCTGCTGATCAAACCCGGCGACACCGTGCTGCTCGACGACCCGTGCTACTTCAACATGCACACCAACCTCGCGCTGCATGGCGCCAAGGTCATCACCGTTCCGCGTACCTGCGAAGGCCTGGACCTGGAAGCCTTCGAGCAAGCGCTGATCGCCCACAAACCCGTGCTGTACATGACCAACAGCACGCTGCATAACCCGACCGGGCACTCGTTCTCCCCGGCCCAGGTGTATCGGCTGATGGAGCTGAGCCACCGCTATGGTTTCCACATTGTCGAAGACGATTTGTATGGCGACCTTCAACAACGCCGCACACCGCGTCTGGCAGCAAGTGGGGTGGACAATGTGAGTTACGTATCCGGATTCTCCAAGACCCTGACGGCCAACAGTCGGGTCAGCTATGCCGTGCTGTCACCGCAACTGGCGGCACGCCTGATCACCCTGAAAATGGCCTGCGGCGGCGTGACCTCTGAATTCGCCGAGCAGATTACCTGCACGATGCTCAGCAACGGCAGCTACGCCAAACACACGCGGCGGACGGTAGATCGGTTGTACGAATCGAGTAGCCGGGTGGCGCGCTGGTTGGTGGAGGCTGGTTGTTCCGTGTCCTCCCTGCCCGGTGAAGGGCTGTTTATCTGGACGCGATTACCGGAAGGCCTGCACGCCGAAACCCTGGCCCGCAAAGGCCTGGAAAACGACCTCGTGCTGGCGCCTGGAACATTGCTCAGCAAAACCCCTGAGGCCAGCCAATTCATGCGATTCAACGTGGCGCACAGTGATAACGCCCAGGTTCGCGAGCGGTTTTTCCGGTTGCTTGATCGCTGAGTTTTGCTGATACACCGCGGCGCGGCCTTCGCGAGCAAGCCCGCTCCCACAGGGGCCCAGCGCCGATCACAAGAGTAGCGGCAATCCCGATCCCCTGTGGGAGCGGGCTTGCTCGCGAATGGGGCCACCCGGTCCCCCGGGGAAAACCCAATAAAAAACCCCGCTCTTCTTTCGAAGGCGGGGTTTTTCAATTCAGCAACTAAACCTTAAGGCGCATAAGTCAGCAACAGCTCACTCGGCACTTTGAAGTCCAGCGACATCATCACGCTCAGCGCGGTAATGGTGAAGATCGAGAACACGAACAGCTTGCGTGCCCAGACCGTGTCATCCACTGCCTTGTAGCCGGTCCAGGCCATGTACAACCAGTACATGCCCATGGCCGCGGCGACGGCGAGGTAGCTCATGCCGGCGTAGCCGCTGAAAGTCAGCATCAGGGTCGCGACCAGGAACGCCAGGATGTAGAGCAGGATGTGCTTCTTGGCAACCTGGATCCCGCGCTTCACTGGCAGCACCGGAATCGATGCGGCCAGGTAATCGTTGAAGCGGAAGATCGCGATGGCGTAGGAATGCGGCATCTGCCACAGGCTGAACATCACCAGCAACGTCAGCGCGGCCATGTCGAAGCTGTTGGTCACGGCGACGTAACCGATCACCGGCGGCATGGCGCCCGACAGACTGCCCACCAGCGTGCCGTGAACCGACTTGCGCTTGAGGTACAGGCTATAGAAGCCGACGTAGATGACGAAACCGATGACCGCAAACAGCGCGGCCAGTGGATTAGCCACCTTGTACAACAGTGCAACGCCGGCGATGCCTAGGACGGTCGCGTAGACCAGGGCCAGTTTCAGGGAGATCAAGCCCTGGACCAGCACTCGGTTCTTGGTGCGTTCCATCTTCAGGTCGATGTCGCGGTCGATGCAGTTGTTGAACACGCAACCGGAAGCCACCACCAGGGACGTGCCGATCATGGCGGCCAGGAAGATGGCCAGATCGACATGCCCTTTCGAGGCCAGGAAAAATCCGCCCGCCACAGAAAGCACGTTACCGAAAATGATCCCCGGTTTGGTGATTTGGATAAAGTGCTTAAAGGACATCCGGACTTTCCTCAGTGCGCCATCATGACGGTGTGGATGCTGAACATGATCCACAGCGACAAGCCAACCAGCAGGACGATCACCATCGCAGCGAACACAAACGCGATCACGTTGTTACGCTGGGCGGCGGAGCGGTCCAAGTGGAGGAAGTACACCAGGTGAACGAGCACCTGGATCACTGCGAAGGCCAGTACGATCCACAGCGTCCAGACTTTCGGCAGCGATGGGTACATCACCAGGCCGAACGGAATGATCGTCAGGATCACCGACAGGATGAAGCCGATGGCGTAGGACTTTACGCTGCCGTGACCGGCGTCGTGGCTGTCGTGGGAATGAGCGTTAGCCATTACAGAGTCCCCATCAGGTAAACAACGGTGAATACGCAGATCCAGACCACGTCCAGGAAGTGCCAGAACAGGCTCAGGCAGCTCAGGCGGGTCTTGTTGGTCGACGTCAGGCCATGTTTGTTGACCTGATACATCATGATCGCCATCCAGATCAGACCGCTGGTCACGTGCAGACCGTGGGTGCCGACCAGGGTGAAGAACCCGGACAGGAAGCCGCTGCGGTTAGGACCGTAGCCTTCGGAGATCAGCATGTGGAACTCGTTGATCTCCATGCCGATGAAGCCCAGGCCGAACAGGAAGGTGATGGCCAGCCAGCCCAACACTGCTTTCTTGTTGCCCTTGAACAACGCCAGCATGGCGAAGCCGTAGGTGATCGAGCTGAGCAACAGGCAGGCGGTTTCGCCCAGCACGTATGGCAGCTCGAAGATGTCGTGGCCCGATGGGCCACCCGCTACGTTGTTAACCAGTACCGCGTACACCGCGAAGATCGACGCAAACAAAATGCAGTCGGTCATCAGGTAGAGCCAGAAACCGAATACGGTCATCTCGCCCGAGTCGTGGTGATGGTCATCGTGCCCATGTTCATCGACATGGGTGTGTCCAGCATTGGTCACTAAGTTCGACATGGTTTAAGCCTGTTCCAACGAGGTTTCAACACGGGTGGCGCCAGCCGGGATTTTCCCTGCCGCTACCAGACGCTTGTGCTGCTCGGCTTCGATGCGCTCGATCACGTCGACCGGCACCATATAGCCCTGGTCATCACGGGCAGCATGGATAACGAAGTAGATCACGGTACCGGCGAGGCCGAAGATGGCCATCCACCAGATGTGCCAGATCATCGCGAAACCGAACACGGTCAACAGAGCACCCATGACCAGGCCGGTCGCGGTGTTGTTTGGCATGTGGATCGGCTCGTACTTGGCCGGAGTCTGGTACGCAGTACCGTTTTCCTTGGCTTCAGTGAACGGGTCGATGCCTGGCGCTTTCGGCAGTACGGCGAAGTTGTAGAACGGCGGTGGCGACGAGGTCGACCATTCCAGGGTATGGGCATTCCACGGATCGCCGTGTTCGCACATGTTCTCTGGCTTGTTGCGGTCACGCACACTGACGTACAGCTGGATCAACTGGCAGGCAATACCGACGGCGATCATGACCGCGCCGAACATTGCAACGTGCAGGTAAGGCACCCACTCAGGGTTGGTAGTGGCATTCAGACGACGGGTCATGCCCATGAAGCCCAGTGCATAGAGCGGCATGAACGCGACGAAGAAGCCCGAGATCCAGAACCAGAACGCTGCCTTGCCCCAACCTTCGTGCAGCTTGAAGCCGAACGCTTTAGGGAAGAAGAAAGCGAAACCAGCGATGTAGCCAAATACTGCGCCGCCGATGATCACGTTGTGGAAGTGAGCGATCACGAACAGGCTGTTGTGCAGTACGAAGTCAGCACCCGGGATGGCCAGTAGTACGCCGGTCATGCCGCCGATGGCGAAGGTCACCATGAAGCCCAGGGTCCAGAGAACCTGGCTGGTGAACTGCAGACGACCGCGATAGATGGTGAACAGCCAGTTGAATAGCTTCACCCCCGTCGGAATCGAGATCAGCATCGTCGCCAGGCCGAAGAAGGCGTTGACGCTGGCACCCGAACCCATGGTGAAGAAGTGGTGCAGCCAGACCATGAAGCCCAGGATCGAGATCGCGCCCGAGGCGTAGATCATCGAGTGGTGGCCGAACAGACGCTTGCCGGAGAAGGTCGAGATGACTTCGGAGAAGACCCCGAACGCCGGCAGAATCAGGATGTAAACCTCGGGGTGACCCCAGGCCCAGAACAAGTTGACGTACATCATTGGATTGCCACCAAGTTCATTGGTGAAAATGTGGAAATCCATGTAACGGTCGAGGGTCAGCAGTGCCAGGGTAGCGGTCAGGATCGGGAACGAAGCCACGATCAGGACGTTGGCCCAGGTGCAGGTCCAGGTGAAGATCGGCATGTCCATCATCTTCATGCCTGGAGTACGCATCTTCAGCACGGTCGCCAGGAAGTTAACCCCGGTTAGCGTTGTCCCCAGACCCGATAGCTGCAGGGCCCAGATGTAGTAGTCCACGCCAACGCCCGGGCTGTAGCCCAGTTCCGACAGCGGCGGATACGCAACCCAACCGGTACGGGCGAATTCGCCGACACCCAGGGACACGTTCACCAGCACAACGCCGGACACCAGCAGCCAGAAGCTCAAGGAGTTCAGGAACGGATAGGCAACGTCACGGGCGCCGATCTGCAGCGGCACTGCAAGGTTCATCAGGCCGGTGAAGAATGGCATCGCCATGAAGATGATCATGATCACACCGTGGGCGGTGAAGATCTGGTCATAGTGTTCAGGTGGCAGGTAGCCAGGCGAACCCTCGGTGGCCAGGGCCAACTGGGAACGCATCATGATGGCGTCGGCAAAGCCGCGCAGCAGCATGACCATGGCGACGATGATGTACATCACGCCGATTTTCTTGTGGTCGACCGACGTCAGCCACTCGGTCCACAAGTAGGTCCACTTCTTGAAGTAGGTGATTGCAGCGAACACCGCCAGACCGCCGAGCGCGATCATGGCGATGGTAATCATCACGATCGGTTCGTGGAACGGGACCGCTTCCCAACTTAATTTACCAAACATCGTTTACTCCTCTGCCCCGGCAGCTGAATGCGAACTCATGTCCATCCCTTCCATGGCGGCCACTTCGTGCTCTTTTTTCTCGTGATGCATTGGCTTGCCCGGTTTCATGCCTTCGTACTTGTCGACGATGATCTGGAACAGGTTTGGCGTGAACGAGGAGTAGAGCTCGACTGGGTTGTTCTGGCTTGGTTTGGAAAGGGCTTCGTATTCAGCTTTTTCCAGCTGTTTAGGTGCCTTCTTGACATCACTGACCCAGGCATCGAAATCCGCCTGGGAAGTGGCGATAGCTTTGAACTTCATGCCGGTGAAACCCGCGCCGCTGTAGTTGGCGGAGATACCGTCGAATTCAGCGTTCTGGTTGGCAATCAGGTGCAGCTTGGTTTCCATGCCCGCCATCGCGTAGATCTGGCCACCCAGGCCCGGGATGAAGAACGAGTTCATCACGGTGTCGGAGGTGATTTTGAAATTGATTGGCGTGTTGGCCGGGAACACCAGTTTGTTAACGGTGGCGATGCCTTGTTCCGGGTAGATGAACAGCCACTTCCAGTCCATGGAGACCACTTCAACGGTGATCGGCTTGACGTCGGATTCCAGCGGCTTGTACGGGTCCAGTGCGTGGGTCGAAATGTAGGTCACGTAACCCAGGGCAATGATGATCAGGACCGGAACAGCCCACACCGCGATTTCGATCTTGGTGGAGTGCGACCATTTAGGCGCGTACACCGCGTCCGGGTTGGAAGCGCGATATTTCCAGGCGAACAGGAACGTCATGACGATGACCGGCACAACGACCAACAGCATCAGCAGCGTTGCGGTGATGATCAGGTTTCGCTCATCCAGGCCGACCTGGCCCTTGGGGTCGAGCAAGGTCATGTTGCAGCCTGACAGCAGCAACGTGCCGAGCAGCGGCAATAAGCCTAGTAGTCTGGGGTACCTGTTTTTACTCATCTCACGACCTCTAAAGCAGCTTGCGCAATGCAGTTGGGTTTTGATCGCCAACACTTCACCCTGCCAAGGGTTGGCATTTTTCTTGGATTGAATAAGGGCTGCCCGTCGCGCGTCAGACGCTGTTCGACAAATCCTGGGCTAGCGGTGAGTTCTTATTCGAATTCGTGGTCAAAGGCCTTGTTACAGACCAATTCCATTTGGTGCGGATAGTCGGAAAGGCACCGACACCTGGGAGTCGCATGAAGCCGCTAAGCCTCTCGACGCCCTATTCTGCTCAGATGAGAGCAGCGCCGGGAATTCAGTGCGGGCGATTGTAGATACGTCGCCGCCTATAAACCATGTCTCATCTCGAAATAATTTTTATCCATTCCGGCAACAATCATTAACGGATTTTGCAAAAGTTCAGCATGGTATCGAAATTAATTCTCAACAAAAACACCAAAATTTGTGGGGCTAACACCCGCAGTTCAGACAGCCTTCATGGCACCTTGCCTTCCGTTACCCCCGCCAAAGCCCCGATAAGCAAGGGGTCTGGCGATTCGCCGAAGCCTGTTAAAACTGCCTGTTACACCAGGAAGATGAACAAATGGGCAGCAGTTCAAACGGGGTCATTTCGTTGCGTAGCTATGCACCAATTCAGCTCTTTGAAATGCTCTGCGACACTCAAGCTGTGACAACATGTCGCACACGTTGCGCACCCTTGGCTGTCGTACATCACGGTCTGTTTACCTGAGCTCTGAAATGCAAAACGCCCTGGCCCTCCTGACGAGGACCGGGGCGTTTTTGTATGACGCGACGGGTTAGCGCAATGCCTTGCGATTACGCGAGACCAGCAGCGGCACCAGGATCACCACGAGCACAAACGACACCAGCGCCCACTGTGCCAGCGACAGGCCGAGAATCGGCGGATATGGCGTGTCACAGAAGCCATCGACCTGGAAACCCAGCGGGAAGATCTTCGCCAGCGGCAGACCATCGACAATCGGTTGCAGCACATCGACGCCGCAACTGACCGCCGGATAGAACTGCGTATAGACGTGATGCCCGGCCGCCGCGACGCCGCCGAGCGCGGCGATGACCACCAGCACCTCGAACACCGTAAGGCTGCGACGGGTGCGCATGGCCGCGCCGATGAAGGCGAAGATGGCGATCAGCAACAATGCATAACGCTGCAGGATGCACAGCGGGCACGGCGCCTCTTCCAGCACCACTTGCATGTACAGCGCGCCACCGATCAGTGCCAGGCAGATAATGCCCAGCAGCACCAGATAACGCCGCTCACGGCCCAGTCGCATCGTTTCGTCACTCATCGCGTTTCCCTTCTAAATATCGATTGCCGGAAGTCTACACGCTGGCCCGGACCTTGGAGAGCCTGGCGCGCGCCGTTGGATGTCGGGGAATAGACGACAGGCCGGTTAAGAAGGGATTAACTTTTGAGTGATTTGCAAGAATCGGGATCGCGGTGCGGCCATTCGCGAGCAAGCCCGCTCCCACATGGGATCTCGGTTGAACACAGGATTTGTGTTCATACCGGTCCTCTGTGGGAGCGGGCTTGCTCGCGAAGCAGGCGGCTCGGTCTTTAATAGTTACTCAAGTGCCGAAGCCGGCCCAAAGAACTCATAACGACTCTGCTTCTCCGGCACACCCAGCGCTTTCAAATGACGCTTGATCGCCGCCATAAAGCCTTTCGGCCCCAGGAAGTACGCATCCAGGTCCCGCTGCTGCGGCAACCATGCGCCCAGTTGCTCCTGGCTCAACAACCCAACCTTGTCCGCCGCCGGGCTCACGCCGTCATCTTCGGCGTAGCAATAGAAGCGCTTGAGCTGCGGATGACGCTCGGCCAAACCGTCGATCCAGTCGCGGAACGCATGAACACTGCCATTACGCGCGCAGTGGATAAAGTGCACCGGCCGCTCGGTCGCCAACGCCGCTTCGAGCATTGCGATCGTCGGGGTGATGCCGACGCCGCCGCTGATCAGCACCAGCGGTTTGTCGCTGGCGGTCAGGGTGAACTCGCCCGATGGCGGGAACAGTTGAATACTCGAGCCGACATGCAGTTGATCGTGCAGGTGGTTGGAGGCGCGGCCACCGGTTTCGCGCTTGACGCTGATGCGGTACTGGCCGTTGTCCGACAGGGATGACAGTGAGTAGTTACGACGAATTTCTTCACCGTCGAGGATCAGTTTCATGCCGATGTACTGGCCGGGTTCAGCGGCGAGGATCGGGCCTTTGTCGGCAGGTTCGAAGTAGAACGAGATGATTTCCGCGCTTTCCTCGACTTTGGCCACGATGATGAACTCCCGCGCCCCGCGCCAGCCGCCCGGTGCCTGTTCTTTCTGGTCGTAGATGCTGGTTTCGGCGCCGATCAGGATGTCAGCCAGTTGGTTATAGGCAGCGCCCCAGGCGCCGATGACTTCAGGTGTGGCGATTTCTTCGCCCAGCACTTCGGCAATCGCACGCAATAAGCAGGTGCCGACAATCGGGTAGTGTTCCGGGAGAATCTGCAGCGCCACGTGTTTGTTGATGATCTTGGCCACCAGATCGCCCAACTGGTCGAGCTGATCGATGTGCCGCGCATACATCAACACGCCGTTGGCCAGGGCGCGGGGTTGATCACCACTGGCCTGGTGGGCCTGGTTGAACAGCGGGCGGACTTCCGGGTATTCGGAGAGCATCATGCGGTAGAAGTGGGTGATCAGCGCTTCGCCACCGCTTTCCAGCAGCGGCACGGTGGATTTGACGATGGCACGGTCTTGAACGCTAAGCATTAGGGCAACTCCTGAGCTTCGATGTGAATGCCTTAGGCTTATCAGTTTCCATGCCAACAATTAAATTGTTAAAAATCAATATCTTAAATGCGACGTAGTCATATCGACACAGAGTGATTTATAGTCACCTCGACTACATGGAGTCACTATGACTGCAAAATCCCTGCTTACCGCCCTTCTTCCCCTGGTCTCGGACCTGTCCCGCGAACTGCCCGAAGGCGAGCGCTATCGGCGCCTGCTCGAAGCCATGCGCGCCCTGCTGCCCTGCGATGCCGCCGCGCTGCTGCGCCTCGATGGCGAATGGCTGGTGCCGCTGGCCGTCGACGGCTTGAGCACCGACACCTTGGGGCGACGCTTCAAAGTCAGCGAACACCCGCGCTTCGAAGCGTTGCTCAGCAGCCCCGGCCCGACTCGCTTTGCCGCTGACAGCGAGTTGCCCGACCCTTACGACGGTTTGGTCGACGGCCTCGACGAGCACCTGGAAGTTCACGATTGCATGGGTTGCCCGCTGTTTATCGATGAGCGCCCGTGGGGACTGTTGACCCTCGATGCGCTGGACCCAGAGCGCTTCGAACCGATCGAACTCGACGCTTTGCAGGCCTTTGCCAGCCTCGCCGCCGCGACCGTGAATGCCGCCGAGCGCATCGAACGACTGGCCAATCGCGCCGAAGACGAACACCAGCGCGCCGAGGTTTACCGTCAGGCCAGCGGCCAGCAGAACCGCGAAATGATCGGCCAGAGCAAGTCGCACAAACGCCTGGTGGAAGAAATCAGCCTGGTGGGCGGCAGCGATCTGACGGTGCTGATCACTGGGGAAACCGGGGTCGGCAAGGAACTGGTGGCGCAAGCGATTCACGCCGCTTCGCCCCGGGCCGACAAGCCGATCATCAGCCTCAATTGCGCTGCCCTGCCGGACACGCTGGTCGAAAGCGAGCTGTTCGGCCATGTGCGCGGCGCGTTCACCGGGGCAACCAGCGACCGTCGCGGTAAATTCGAACTGGCCAACGGCGGCACGCTGTTTCTCGATGAAGTCGGCGAACTGTCCCTGACCGTACAGGCCAAGCTGTTGCGGGTGCTGCAAAGCGGCCAGTTGCAGCGCCTGGGTTCGGATAAAGAACATCAAGTCGACGTGCGGCTGATCGCGGCCACCAACCGCGACCTGGCAGAAGAAGTGCGCAGCGGCCGCTACCGCGCCGATTTCTATCATCGGCTGAGCGTTTATCCGCTGCTCGTACCAGCACTGCGAGATCGCGGGCGGGATGTGTTGCTGCTCAGCGGCTTCTTCCTCGAGCAGAACCGCTCGCGCATGGGCCTCAACAGCTTGCGCCTGAACAGCGATGCACAAGCGGCGCTGCTGGCTTATCAATGGCCGGGGAACGTGCGGGAGCTGGAACACTTGATCGGCCGCAGCGCATTGAAGGCGCTGGGCAACTGCAAGGAACGGCCGAAGATTCTCAGCTTGAGCGCGGCGGATCTGGATCTGCCCCATGGCAGTATCGAGGTGCCAGCCGAGCAACCAACCGTCAGCCCTGTGGCTTTGGTCTCGGGTGACTTGCGCGCCGCAACCGAGGATTATCAGCGGCAACTGATCAACGCCTGTCTGGAACGCCACCACAACAATTGGGCGAGCGCGGCCCGTGAGCTAGGCTTGGATCGAGCGAATCTGGGGCGGATGGCCAAAAGATTGGGGATGAAGTGAGGGCCCTTTCGCGAGCAAGCCCGCTCCCACATTGGGAATGCATTCCATGGTGGGAGCGGGCTTGCTCGCGAAGTCGTCATACCATTCACCCGAATTTCTAAAGCCTGCCCCCAACAAGTCGATAACCCGGCATCAATTGCTTTTGGCGACTTTTTACTCGCCCATCACCTTTCTCCAAAGAAGGTTTTTATGTCCTCCACCAAAGCCCGCGCAGATTCACTTTCGCTTCTTCTGTTTACCCTGCGCAGCGGCAAGCTGATGGCGATCAACCTGCTGAAAGTCAGTGAAATCATCCCCTGCCCACCGCTGACCAAGCTGCCGGAGTCGCATCCCCACGTCAAAGGCATCGCCACCCTGCGCGGCGCCTCGTTGTCGGTGATCGACCTGAGCCGCGCCATCGGCGAGCGGCCGCTGGAAGATCCCAACGGTGGCTGCCTGATCGTCACCGACGTCAGCCGCTCCAAACAGGGCCTGCACGTTCAGGCCGTGAGCAAGATCGTGCACTGCCTGACCACCGACATCCGTCCGCCGCCCTTCGGTTCCGGCGGCGTGCGGTCGTACATCACTGGCGTGACCTCGGTCGATGGCGTGCTGGTGCAAGTGCTGGACATCGAAAAGGTCATCCACGGCATCGCCCCGGCGCAGATCGAAATGGCCCCGACCGAACTGAGCATGGAAGACGCCGAAGTCTTGGGCAACGCACGGATCCTGGTGGTCGATGACAGCCAGACCGCGCTGCAACAATCGGTGCACACGCTGCGCAACCTCGGCCTGCAATGCCACACCGCCCGCAGCGCCAAGGAAGCCATCGACTGCCTGCTGGACCTGCAAGGCACCGCGCAGCAAATCAACCTGATTGTGTCGGACATCGAAATGTCGGAGATGGACGGCTACGCCTTCACCCGCACCTTGCGCGAAACCCCGGATTTCTCGCACCTCTACGTGCTGCTGCACACCTCGCTGGACAGCGCGATGAACAGCGAAAAAGCCCGCTTGGCCGGGGCCAACGGGGTACTGACCAAGTTCTCCTCGCCAGAACTGACCAAGTGCCTGATCGAAGCCGCCAGGGCCGTCGCCGAGCAAGGTCACTGAGTTTGGCCGAGGACTTTTGCTTTCTGATGCGGCGCAACCTCGCTGAGGCGGTGCCGGCCATCACTTGGCCAAGCGGCATCAAACTGTGCCAGTACCGCCCTGAGCTTGCCGAAGACGTGCATCGGCTGATGGGGCTGGGTTATCGCGAAGGCGGCGGTCGTGTGCCGGCGCTGGATGTCTGGCAGCGGCGCTTTGAAACTGACCCTGAATACGATCCGAGCCTGTGTTTCATCGCCCTGGATGCCGAAGGCATTGTCGGCGTATGCCAATGCTGGACCAGCGCCTACATCAAGAACCTGGTGGTGCATCCCCGCGCCCAAGGCCTCGGACTCGGCCGCGCCTTGCTGCTAAATGCTTTCAAAGCGTTTCAGCAAAGACGCGAAGGGTTCGTCGATTTGAAGGTGCTGGAAAACAACCTTCGGGCACAGCGATTGTATGAAAGTGCCGGAATGCGGGTGGTTCGCCGGGAGCCGGTGCCGGCCTGAGATCGCCATCGCGAGCAAGCTCGCTCCCACAGGGGCCGCACTCCAATGTGGAAGCGGGCTTGCTCGCGAAGAGGCCCGCGCAAACAACACACAACCATCAGGCATACTCGCTCCCTGGCCAACACTAGCCCAAGGATGCCTTCCCCATGAAAGCCACCACCCTGCTCGTCCTCAGCCTCGCCGCCCTCGCCACCCAGGCCCACGCCTCCAGCCCCGACGCCTGGGCCGCCTACGACAAAGCCGTCCTCACCAGTTGCACCAAGGCCAGCGGCCTGAAGGATGCCAAACCCATCGGCACCGCCGCGCAATTTGACGACCGGGTCGGCTACACCGCCCTGCTGCTGCAAGGTCAATACCCGCAAAAACACATGAAGGGCCAGCAAGGTACCGAGCTTTGCCTCTACAACAAGAAGAGCAAAACCGCCTACGTCACTGAATGGGACTCCATCCGGCCCACCGCCAAAAAGCCGTGAGTGGCGCATAACTTGCTTCGACGCTGGTCTGTGCGGTGGCTTTCTGTCGCCCATCCATGCCCTCACATGCGACCGGTCGAACAATGAACACGACGTTTTCCTGCGTAGGTTGCGGCAAATGCTGCAACGACCACCACGTACCCCTGACCCTGACGGAAGCCCGCATGTGGGCGAACGATGGCGGTCAGGTGATCGTGCTGGTGGAAGGCTTCCTGGGCAACGGCCTGGGCTTGCCGCTCTTGCAACGGGAACACGCCGAGCGCCGGTCGGTGATGGTTCGTAGCGGCGCGACCGAGGCCTACGTGGCTATCACTTTCGCCGCCTACAACGTCGGGCCCTGCCGGAATCTTGACGAAGACAACCTCTGCCGCATCTACGAACGTCGGCCGCTGGTGTGCCGCATCTACCCGATGGAAATCAATCCGCACATTCCCCTGAACCCGGCGGTAAAAGAATGCCCGCCCGAATCGTGGGAACAAGGGCCGGACCTGATTGTGGGGGGCGAGCTGGTTGATCAGGAACTGGTCACGCTGATCCAGCGCTCGCGCCAGGCGGATCGTGATGAGGTTCAGACCAAGGATGCGATTTGCGGGTTGCTGGGGATTCGCACCACCGCGCTGAAGGGCGACGGTTTTACCGCTTATCTGCCGGAGATGAGCGCGTTTGCCTCGGTGATCGATCAGGTTGTGGCGCAGCCATTGGGTGCGCCGGGCGGTGAATGGCTGTTTCATGTCTCGGGCGAGGACATTGCCGGGCAAGTACTGGCGGCTGGGGCTGAAGTGGCGACTGAGGCGGCGCTGAACTACGCGTTTATTTCGTTGCGGGCGGCTTGATCCAAGGGATGCGTTGCCTGTGATGACCCCTTCGCGAACAAGCCCGCTCCCACATTAAATTGCGTTCCCCTGTGGGAGCGGGCTTGCTCGCGAAGAAGCCGGCACAGACAACGCAGATTCCGAATCAGCGAGCGGCGACCGCCAGGCATTCGACTTCTACCCGTGCATCCAGCACCAATGCCTTGGCGACGAACGACGTGCGTGCCGGTAATCGACCTGCCGGGAAGTAGCGTTGATACACCGTATTCATCGCACTGAAATCCTTGATATCCGCCAGGATGACCGTGCACTTGGCCACATGGGCCAGGGACGAGCCGCTGCGTTGCAAGGCACTGCGCAGGTTCTCCATGGTCTGGGTCATCTGCGGGACGATACCGCCCTTCACCAATTCGCCATCCGACCCCAGACCGAGCACACCGGACAGATAAATGGTCTCGCCAAACTGCACGGCATCAGAAAAAGGCAGGCCTTCGTCGTTAGGGAAATAGTGAGGCGAGTTGACGGCAACTGCTGGCAAATAGCGCTGGGTAATCAACGCGTACTGCCCGTTCTGCTTGAGTCGATCCAATGCCGCGTTCAGTTTGTAGCGCAGCGCAGTGTCGCTTTGCCGCACCCCCATGGCCACACCACTGCCGAGCATTGGATCGTCGATGATCGGGCCGGCGAAAGCGAAATCCCGACCATAGGGCTGCCCCAGCAGCGCATGGGTTATTTCAGTGGAGTCTTGCAAAGTTGCGTCAATTTCACCCGCCTGCAGGCTGGCAATCAATTGATCGTTGAGTTTGAAACTGCTCACCGTCACACCTTTCGCTGCCCACCGGGCCTTCGCGAATGCCTCGCGACTGGTGCCCGCGAGCACGCCGATGTGCTTGCCCTTGAGTGACTCCGCCGTCGGTTGCAGGCCCGAACCCTCACGCGCCACCAAGCGGCTGTTCAGCGGATACAGATTCTCGGTGAAATCGATCCGCTCGCGCCGCGCCGGGGTGGGGGTCATCGGCATGATCACGTCGAAACGCCCGGCTTCAAGGGCGTCGATATGGGTGGCGTAGTCCTGGTCAACCCAGACACAGCTGGCTTTGAGTTCGGCACACAATGCATTGCCCAGCTCAATGTTCAACCCGACCAGCTCTCCGTTCTCGTTACGGCTCTCGAACGGAGGAACCAGGGCTTCGACCCCGAAGCGGATCTGTTGATCGGCCAAAGACAAAGGCGCCCCGGTGGTCAGGGCCACCAGCGACAGAAAAGAGAGGATTTTTAGCAAGGGCATTTCGATGGCCTTCGTCGAGAATTCACGGACATGAATCTTCGACGAAGGCCCACCGATGTTCCCAGAGGACGAATCGCTCATCCTTGTGGGAACAATCTCTAAATCAGAAAGGCTTTTTTCTACGCGCTAACGATCAGCGCTTGCCCATCGAACGACGAGTCCCCGGTGGCGCTGCGCCAGGAGTCTTGGTGTGACCGTTCTTGGCGCCGTTCTTGTACCACGGCTGGCTGGCGTTCTTGGCCGCGGCCAGTTCGCCCGGTTTGAACGGAAACTTGAACGCCGGGATTGCGGCTTTGGTTTCGCTGTCTGCGCTGGAGTCGACGCTGTCTGGCAGGTCTGCCTGGTCGTCGCTCAAAGCGTCGGCGACCGGCGGTTGTGTCGGGGAAGTCATGAAAGCTCCGGGTGGTGCACAAAGAGTCGGGCCCGGTGGGTGGACCGCGAAAGGCGGCAGTATACCCGTGTCGGGGGCGGCAAGCTGCAAGCGGCGAGATTCGAGCGACAAGTAGCCGGTCTGTAAGTGTTGTGGTGACCGGACTGACGCCTTCGCGGGTAAGCCCGCTCCCACAGGTACTACACCGTCCCTGTGGGAGCGGGCTTGCCCGCGAAGAACGATAACGCGGTTTATCTGCACAACTGCTGATCCCAAACTGACAGCCCCGTCAGTTAGCAGTCACCTTGCTGACCGGGTAACAGGGCTATAAGGGGAGGTATAAAATCTGACCTTATTCCCGTCCCTCTAGCCCGGCGCCCCACTCGCATGCGAATTCAGAAAAAATCCGCGTTGATCGCAGCCCCTCTGATTGTCCTGGCAGCGCTGGGTCTGTGGTACGCCACCAAACCGGCCACGGCAAAACTCGCCGCCCCGACAGCCATTCCGGTGCGGGTGGTCGCGGTCAGCGCAAAAGATGTTCCGCGCTTTGTCAGCGGCATCGGTTCGGTGTTGTCCCTGCACAGCGTGGTAGTGCGTCCGCAAATCGACGGCATCCTCACCAAGTTGCTGGTCAAGGAAGGGCAACTGGTCAAGGCCGGGGATTTGCTCGCCACCATCGACGACCGCTCGATCCGCGCCAGCCTCGATCAGGCCCGCGCCCAACTCGGCGAAAGTCAGGCGCAGTTGCAAGTGGCGCTGGTCAACCTCAAGCGCTACAAACTGCTGAGCGTCGATGATGGCGTGTCCAAGCAGACCTACGATCAGCAACAAGCCCTGGTCAACCAACTCAAGGCCACCGCCCAAGGCAATCAGGCGTCCATCGACGCCGCCCAAGTACAGCTTTCCTACACCCAAATACGCTCCCCGGTTACCGGTCGCGTCGGGATTCGTACGGTGGACGAAGGCAACTTCCTGCGCATGACCGACGCCCAAGGCCTGTTCACGGTGACGCAGATCGACCCGATCGCCGTGGAATTTTCCCTGCCGCAGCAAATGCTGCCGACCCTGCAAGGCCTGATCGGCGACCCGCAGCGCGCCCAGGTCAAGGCCTACATCGGCGCCGACACCGACGGCGAAACCGGCAACCTGCTGGGCGAAGGTCACCTGACCCTGATCGACAACCAGATTAACGCCAACACCGGGACCATCCGCGCCAAGGCCGAATTCAACAACCCGAACCAGAAGCTCTGGCCAGGCCTGCTGGTGACGGTAAAGATTCAGACAGCGCTGGATAAAGATGCGCTGGTCGTACCGCCAACTGTCGTACAACGGGGCCTCGATCAACATTTCGTGTACCGGATCAACGGCGACAAGGTCGAAACCGTGCAAGTGCAGATGGTTTACCAAGGCAGCGGCCAGGACATCATCACCGGGGTCAAACCCGGCGACGTGCTGGTCAGCGATGGCCAGTCGCGACTCAAACCCGGTTCGACGGTGCAAGTACTGACGGAGCCGCCGCAAGTGGTGCAAGCGGAGCCTAAACAATGAGAGGCCCATCCGCGTGGTGCATCGACCACCCGGTCGCCACCATCCTGCTGACCTTTGCTCTGGTGTTGCTGGGTGTGATCGCCTTCCCGCGACTGCCCATCGCGCCGTTGCCGGAAGCGGAATTCCCGACCATTCAGGTGAACGCGCAACTGCCCGGCGCCAGCCCCGACACCATGGCCTCGTCGGTGGCCACGCCGCTGGAAGTGCAATTCAGCGCCATTCCCGGCATGACGCAGATGACCTCAAGCAGTGCCTTGGGCTCAAGCCTGCTGACCCTGCAATTCACCCTCGATAAAAGCATCGACACCGCTGCCCAGGAAGTCCAGGCCGCGATCAACACCGCCGCCGGCAAGTTGCCGAAGGACATGCCGACCCTGCCGACCTGGAAGAAGGTCAACCCGGCCGACAGCCCGGTGCTGATCCTCAGCGTCAGCTCGACGCAAATGCCCGGCACCGAACTCAGCGACCTGGTGGAAACCCTTCTTTCCCGTCAGATCAGTCAGATCGACGGTGTAGGCCAAATCAACATTACCGGTCAGCAACGTCCGGCGATCCGCGTCCAGGCCTCGGCCGACAAACTCGCCGCCATCGGCCTGACCCTGGCGGACATTCGCCTGGCGATCCAGCAGACCAGCCTCAACCTGGCCAAAGGTGCGTTGTATGGCGAGTCGAGCATTTCCACTCTGTCCACCAACGACCAGTTGTTCCACCCCGACGAATACAGCCAACTCATTGTTTCCTACAAGGACGGTGCACCAGTTCACCTGAAAGATGTGGCGAAAGTCGTCAACGGTTCGGAAGATGCCTACGTCCAGGCGTGGGCCGGCGATCAACCCGGTGTGAACCTGGTGATCTCCCGGCAACCGGGGGCGAACATCGTCGAGACGGTGGACCGCATCCAGGCCGCCCTGCCGGGCCTTGAAGCGATGTTGCCGGCCTCGGTCCAGGTCAAGGTGTTGATTGACCGCACCCAGACCATTCGCGCCTCCTTGCACGAAGTGGAAATCACCCTGCTGATCGCGATCATGTTGGTGGTGGCGGTGATGGCGCTGTTCCTGCGCCAGTGGTCGGCGACCATGATTGTGTCCGCGGTGCTCGGTGTATCGCTGACCGCCAGTTTCGCCCTGATGTACATCATGGGCTTCAGCCTGAATAACCTGACCCTGGTGGCCATCGTGGTGGCCGTGGGGTTTGTGGTGGACGATGCGATCGTGGTGGTGGAGAACATTCACCGCCATTTGGAGGCCGGCGACGGCATGCGCGAGGCGGCGATCAAAGGCGCCGGCGAGATCGGTTTCACCGTGGTCTCGATCAGTTTCTCGCTGGTCGCCGCGTTTATCCCGCTGCTGTTCATGGGCGGTGTGGTTGGGCGGCTGTTTAAAGAATTCGCCCTGACTGCCACCTCGACCATCATGATTTCGGTGGTGGTGTCCCTGACCCTCGCACCAACCCTGGCCGCGCTGTTCATGCGTGCGCCAGTGCATCACGCCCACAGCAAAAAGACCTTTGGTGATCGCTTGCTGGCCGGTTATGAAAAATACCTGCGTCGCGCCCTCGCCCATCAGAAAACCATGATCGGCGTGTTCTGCCTGTCGTTGTGCCTGGCCATCGCCGGTTACATCTTCATCCCCAAAGGCTTCTTCCCGGTTCAGGACACCGGTTTCGTCCTTGGCACCACCGAAGCGGCTGCGGATATTTCCTACGGCGACATGGTGAAAAAACACCTGGCGATGGCGGAAATTGTCGCGGCAGACCCGGCGGTTCAGGCGTTTTCCCACTCGGTCGGCGTGTCCGGCAGCAACCAGACCATCGCCAACGGCCGGTTCTGGATCGCCCTGAAAAAACGCGGCGACCGTGATGTCACGGCCAGCCAATTCATCGACCGGATTCGCCCGCAACTGATGAAAGTCCCTGGCATCGTGCTGTACCTGCGCGCCGGTCAGGACATCAACCTCAGTTCCGGCCCAAGCCGTGCGCAGTATCAATACGTACTCAAGAGCAACGACGGCCCGACGCTCAGCACCTGGACCCAGCGCCTGACGGAAAAGCTGCGGACCAACCCGGCGTTCCGCGACATTTCCAACGACTTGCAACTGGGCGGCAGCATTACCCACATCAGCATCGACCGCAGTGCCGCCGCGCGTTTCGGCCTGACCGCCAGCGATGTCGACGAAGCGCTGTACGACGCCTTCGGCCAGCGGCAGATCAACGAATTCCAGACCCAGATCAACCAGTACAACGTGATCCTGGAACTCGACACCAAGCAGCGCGGCAAGGCTGAAAGCCTGAATTATTTCTACCTGCGCTCGCCGTTGAGCGGTGAGATGGTGCCGCTGTCGGCCTTGGCGAAGTTCGACGCGCCGACCATTGGCCCACTGTCCATCGCCCACGACGGGATGTTCCCGGCGGCCAACCTGTCGTTCAACCTGGCGCCCGGCGTCGCGTTGGGTGATGCGGTGATTCTGCTCAACCAGGCCAAGGCCGAAATCGGCATGCCGGCGGCGATCAGCGGCAACTTCCAGGGCGCGGCCCAGGCGTTCCAGAGTTCGCTGGCCAGTCAGCCGTGGCTGATCCTCGCGGCGCTGGTGGCGGTGTACATCATTCTCGGCGTGCTCTATGAGAGCTTCGTGCATCCGCTGACCATCATCTCGACCCTGCCGTCGGCGGGGCTCGGTGCGGTGATCATGCTGTGGATCTGGGGCCAGGACTTTTCGATCATGGCGTTGATCGGCCTGGTGCTGCTGATCGGCATCGTGAAGAAAAACGGCATCCTGATGATCGACTTCGCCCTCGAAGCCCAGCGCAAGGGTGGCTTGCCGCCGGAAGAGGCGATTTTCCAAGCCTGTATCACGCGGTTCCGGCCGATCATCATGACTACCCTCGCCGCCCTGCTCGGCGCCTTGCCGCTGATGCTCGGCTACGGCACCGGCGCCGAACTGCGCCAGCCATTGGGTATTGCGGTGGTCGGCGGCTTGCTGGTGAGCCAGGCGCTGACGCTGTTTACCACTCCGGTCATATACTTGTGGCTTGAGCGGCTTTTCCATCGGCCCAAACCAGCGCCAGAGCCACTGCCGGCACTGGCGACTACAGACTGAGGCGGGGTCATGCGCGTTCTGATTATCGAAGATGAAGAAAAAACCGCGGATTATCTGCACCGCGGCCTGACGGAACAGGGTTACACCGTGGACTTGGCGCGGGACGGCGTCGAAGGCCTGCACCTGGCGCTGGAAAGCGACTACGCGGTGATCATCCTCGATGTCATGCTGCCGGGCCTCGACGGCTTCGGCGTACTGCGTGCGTTGCGCGCACGCAAGCAAACCCCGGTGATCATGCTCACCGCCCGCGAGCGCGTCGAAGACCGGATCAAAGGCCTGCGCGATGGCGCCGACGATTACCTCGGCAAACCGTTTTCCTTCCTGGAGCTGGTGGCACGCCTGCAAGCGCTGACCCGGCGCAGCGGCGGCCATGAACCGGTGCAAGTCAGCATCGCCGACCTGTGGATCGATTTGATCAGCCGCAAGGCCACCCGCGCTGGCACGCGCCTGGACCTGACCGCCAAAGAATTTTCGCTGCTCAGCGTATTGGCGCGGCGCCAGGGTGAAATCCTCTCCAAAACGGCGATTGCCGAGATGGTCTGGGACATAAACTTCGACAGCGACGCCAACGTCGTCGAAGTCGCGATCAAACGCTTGCGGGCCAAGCTCGACGGGCCGTTCGACGAGAAACTGCTGCACACCATTCGTGGCATGGGTTATGTGCTGGAGAGCCGCGGTGTCCAGTAATTCCATCGCCCTGCGCTTGAGCGGAATGTTCACGCTGGTGGCGCTGCTGGTGTTTCTGTTGATCGGCTGGGCCTTGTACCAGCAGGTCGACAAAGGTCTGGGCCTGTTGCCCGAAGCCGAACTGGATGCGCGTTACAGCGTGCTCGAATCCACCGTCGGCCGTTACGGCACGCCCGAGCATTGGGTGAAGATCAACAACAAGCTCAAATTGCTCGGCGAGGAAGACAAGCGCATCAGCTTCTGGATCATCAGCGGTAATCCGCAGTACGAGTACGGCAACATGACTCCGCAGATCCGCGCCTTCGCTGAAGGGCCGCTGGGCCGACGGGATTTGCTGCTGCCAGATCATGACTACCCGCTGAAAGTGTTGGTCAGCCAGTTCCCGGCCAAGGACCAGCGCCCGCCGCTGCGCTTCATGATCGGTATCGATACCGATACATTTTTGCAGACCCAGCATTCCTTATTGATCGCCCTGATCAGCCTGGCGATTATCGGTGTGCTGCTGGCCTCGGCCCTGGGTTACTGGGTGGCGCGAATCGGCCTCAAGCCGTTGATCAAGTTGTCCCAGGAAGCCCAGCGCCTGGCGCCGCCGCTGCGTTCGGGACGTTTGCGCCTGTCGCCGTTGCCGCCGGAACTGGATCAGTTTGTCAGCTCCTTTAACTCGACGCTGGAGCGGGTCGAGCAAGCCTATTCGCGGCTGGAGTCGTTCAACGCCGACGTCGCCCATGAACTGCGCTCGCCGCTGACCAACCTGATTGGCCAGACCCAAGTGGCGCTGACCCGTGGCCGTTCGGCGGAACATTATTTCGAAGTGCTGCAATCGAACCTTGAAGAGCTGGAACGACTGCGTTCGATCATCAATGACATGTTGTTCCTGGCCAGCGCCGACCAGGGCAGCAAAGCGACCAAACTGACCTCCACGTCCCTGGCCGATGAAGTGGCCACGACGCTCGAATATCTCGATTTCATTCTGGAAGATGCCCAGGTCCGGGTGCAGGTCAGCGGTGATGCGCAGGTGCGGATCGAGATTGCGCATCTGCGTCGGGCGTTGATCAATTTGCTCAGCAACGCAGTGCAGCACACCGAGCCTGGGCAGGTGATCGAGGTGCGGATTGAGGTTGAGGAGCATCAGGTGAGCATCGGCGTGGCCAATCCTGGGTCACCGATTGCCAGTGAGCATTTGCCACGGTTGTTCGAGCGGTTTTATCGGGTGGATGCGTCACGCAGCAACAGCGGGAATAACCATGGCCTCGGCTTGGCGATTGTGAAAGCGATTGCGTTGATGCATGGCGGCGATGTGTTTGTGCGCAGTGATCATGGGATGAATACGTTCGGCATCCATCTCCCCGTCTGACGCGGATCGACTCTGGATCCACCCCTCACCCTAACCCTCTCCCCAGAGGGTAGAGGGGACTGACCGAGTTGTTCTTAGAGCCACATCGACCTGAAATATCGAGTTGAACTCGAGTTCTGAAAAGCCCCCGATCGGCTCCCTTCCCCCTCTCCCCTATGGGGAGAGGGTTGGGGTGAGGGGTGGTTCTTCCAACCGATGCAAAACCCGACTATTGCCTCCCACGCAATAGTCCTTTCTGAAATCCGCTCTGTTTCCCAGCGTCCTTGAACCTTAACCTTGGCGCACCAAACAGCACTTGCCAAGCAAGAAGGTTTTAAAGATGTCCAACACTATGGGTATTGCCAGCGCTTTCGTTTTGTCCGCTTTGTTCCTGTCTCCGGTCGCCATGGCTGAAGAGTCGCCAGCCTTTGTCGCGCACAATGCCGCGCGAGCAAAAGCGTTCGAACAGGCCCAGGAAGAAATGACCGCCAAGGCGCACGATGCTGAGCAAACCCCTCAAGCGTCCACTTCTGCAGCCCGCCAACAGGTTGAGAAAGACAGCTGATCCACCCTATCGCTTCGTTTCCCTCGACACTTTTCATCGGCTCTTCCCTTTGAAAAGTTGTCTTCAAAGCCGCTGCTATCAGCGGCTTTTTTTATTGTGCAGAAAACACGTTCCACTTCGTCTCCCTTAACAAGAAGTAAAAAACGTCGATCCATGAACTGACGTTAATGACCCAAAAGGAGCTGTACCGCACGTGTCTTTTTCTCTGAAACTCAGCCCGTTGTTCATTGCAATCGCTGCAACGATGGCCGCCACTGCACAGGCCGCCGACGACACCAGCCGCGAAGGTTTTGTCGAAGGGTCGAGCCTCAACCTCAACGCCCGCAACTACTACATGAACCGCAACCGGCACCAACACACCGATGACAACATCGAATGGGGCCAGGGGTTTCTCGGCCAGTTCGAATCCGGTTTCACCCAAGGCACCGTCGGTTTCGGCATCGATGCCCACGCCATGCTCGGATTGAAACTCGACGGCGGTGGCGGCACTGACAATTCGAGCATTCTGCCGATCAGCGATGGCAACGGCAAAGCGCCGGGCTCGTTTTCCACTGGCGGTGGCACCCTGAAAATGCGCGCCTTCGATACCGAACTGAAGGCTGGCGACCTGTTTCTCACCAACCCGGTGATCGCCGGTGGCGAGAGCCGCATGCTGCCCCAGACCTTTCGTGGGGTCAGCCTGACCAACCACAGCTTCGACGGTTTCCTGATCGAGGGTGGCCAGGCCAGTTTCACCAAGCCTTACAACCAGAGCGGCCACACCCGGATCGGCACGTCCTACGGCAGCCTCGCCGACGGTGACGAGAGCCAGCACCTGAACTGGGCCGGCGTGGCCTGGAGCGGTTTGCCGGGCCTGACCAGCAGCCTCTACGCCGCCGAGCTCAAGGACATCTGGAACCAGTACTACTACGACCTGGATTACACCTATCAACTCAATGATCTGGTCAGCCTCAACCCCGGCCTGCACTTCTATCACACGCAAGACACCGGCGATGCGCTGCTGGGCAACATCGACAACAACACCTACAGCCTGCATTTCACCGTCGGCGTGGGCAATCACAGCGTTACCGCCGCGTATCAGCGGGTCAACGGCAACACGCCGTTCGACTACATCAGCCAGGGCGACAGCATTTACCTGGACAACTCCCAGCAATACTCGGACTTCAACGGCCCCAATGAGCGCTCGTGGAAACTCAAGTACGCCTACGATTTCGTCGGCCTCGGCCTGCCCGGCCTGACGTCGGCGGTTTCCTACTCCCGAGGTGAAACGGACCTGACCAAGGTCGATCCGGACAGCAAGGGCTACGCCTCGTGGTACAGCGCCGACGGCAAACACGCCAAGCACTGGGAACGGGATATTGATTTGAAATATGTGGTTCAGGGCGGCAAGGCCAAGGACCTGGCGCTGCGCCTGCAATGGGCGACCAACCGTGGCGGCAATGGCTACGGCGCGCTGGATCAGGACACCGATGAATACCGTGTGATTGTCGATTACCCGATCAACGTCTTCTAAAAACCGCAAAAATCAAAAGGCCAGCATGTTTTGCTGGCCTTTTTTTTGCCCGACATTTATATCTTTGCTCGTTAACACCGACTATCCATGACTGATTACTGCGATGAGCGCGCGTCCTTCGGGAAACGCCGTTTATGGAACTACGCTTATAAAGTCCCTTCAGCAGACATCAGAACCATGACCGCGAGCCGAACCCCCTACATTCCAGGCCGGACCGGACGTCCTGAACTCCTGCTGATCCTCGGCAGTTGCCTGACCGTCATCGCGATTCTCAGCATCGTGACCTTCCTGCTGATCCGCGAGCACGCCAACGCCCAACAGGCCGCGACCCGCAGCGCGACCACCATTGCCCAACTGATCGATGCCGACGTGCTGCGCACGGTCGAACTCTATGACCTGACGCTGCAAGGACTGATTGCCGCCTCGCAACGGGACGACTTGAAACAGATGCCGCCGCAGGTCCGCCACCTGGTGCTGTTTGATCGCTCGACCACGGCGCGCTTCAAGGGCGACATTCTGCTGCTGGACCAGCACGGCGAGGTATTGGCCGACTCATCGCTGATCGAGCCGAAACCGGGTAACTTCGCCGATCGTGATTACTTCACCGCGCATATCTTCAATCGCGACACCGGAATGTTCATCAGTCGCCCGTTCAAACCCCGCTGCGATTGCGAAGACAAGGACCAGTGGCGGATCAGCTTCAGCCGGCGTATCTCCTCGCCCACCGGGGAGTTTCTCGGGGTGGCGGTGGCGTCGATGCGCCTGGCGTATTTCGACGAGTTGTTCAACAGCCTGAACATCGGCAATGACAGCACGCTGAACATCATCAACAACGACGGCATCTTGCTCGCGCAAAAGCCCTACCTGCAAAGCGACTCGATCGGCAAAAGCTTCGCCAGCCGACCGAATGTCGTGCGCATCCTGCGCGAGGGCAGCGGCAGCTTCAACAGTGTGTCGAGCATCGATCACCAGCAGCGCCTGTATACCTTCTCCAGAGTGGGCAACCTGCCACTGACGGTGATTGTCGCCCTGTCCAGCGACGAAGTGTTCGCCACCTGGAAGCGCACGGCGGTGGTGATCAGCGGGGCGACCGGCGTGTTGTGCATTGGCCTGCTCTGGCTGGCCTGGTTGTTGAGTCGCGAACTGCGCCTGCGCCGCAACGCCGAGCAAGAACTGGCGCAACTCGCCGCTACCGATGCCTTGACCGGCATGGCCAACCGTCGAACCCTGGATCAGGTGCTGCGCCACGAATGGTTCCGCGCCCAACGCTCCGGCCTGCCATTGTCGGTGTTGATGATCGATGCCGACCACTTCAAGGCGTTCAATGACCGGCATGGGCATCAGGGCGGTGACGATGCTTTGCGTTCGTTGGCCAAGGTGATCAGCGCCAATGTGCGACGGCCCGGCGATTTGGTCGCGCGTTATGGCGGCGAGGAGTTTTCAGTGATCCTGCCGGAAACCGACAGCGCCGGCGCGCGGCAGATTGCCGAGGCCATCCGTGTCGCGGTAGAGCAATTGCCGTTGGTGGCGGGTGCGGAGTTGCCGATGACTGTCAGTATCGGGATTAGCACCTGGACCAGCGCGAGCGAGATCAGCCTGGAGCAATTGCTGTTTGCGGCGGACAAGGCGTTGTATCAGGCCAAGGAAGGGGGGCGGAATCGGGTGGTGGCGGCCGGCTGAGATTTGCGTTGCGGCGACTGACCCCTTCGCGAGCAAGCCCGCTCCCACATTTGGAATGTATTCCCCTGTGGCAGCGGGCTTGCTCGCGAAGAGGCCCGCACAGACAACGCATTAATTCTGCGGCATAAAAAAAGGCCACCCGAAGGCAGCCTTTAAAAACTAGAGAGGTTTTTTGCTTACACGGCCGCAACAGGACGCATGTAAGAGATCGGTGCAGTGCTGGCGTCTTCGAAAGTCACGACTTCCCAAGCATCTGTCTGCTCAATCAACTTGCGCAGCAGCTGGTTGTTCAATGCATGTCCGGACTTGAAGCCCTTGAACTCACCAATCAGGCTATTGCCCAGCAGGTAGAGGTCACCAATTGCATCGAGGATTTTGTGCTTCACGAATTCGTCTTCATAGCGAAGACCGTCTTCGTTCAGTACACCATCCGCGTCGACCACAATAGCGTTTTCAACGCTGCCGCCGAGTGCGAGGTTGTGCTTGCGCAGGTACTCGATGTCACTCATGAAACCAAAGGTA
>NZ_JBIWEL010000037.1:59605-60677 GCF_044762525.1 Pseudomonas sp. NPDC096950
TCTTTTACGAACGAAGTGCTGGAAAAATCCACGCTTGCACTTTGTGTGCGGTTACGGAAAACCGGGTGATCGAAATCGATCTCGAAGCTCACTTTGAAACCTTCGAAAGGGACGAAAGTGGCGCGCTTGTCGCCGTCTTCCACTGTCACTTCCCGCAGGATCCGGATGAACTTCTTGGCGGCGTCCTGCTCTTCCAGGCCGGCCGATTGAATCAGGAATACGAAAGGTCCAGCGCTACCATCCATGATCGGGACTTCGGACGCGGAGAGCTCGACGTAGGCGTTATCGATGCCCAGGCCAGCCATGGCCGAGAGCAAGTGCTCCACCGTATCCACTTTGACGTCACCGTTGACCAGCGTGGTCGACATCGTGGTTTCGCCAACGTTTTCCGCGCGAGCAGGAATCTGCACCACAGGGTCCAGATCGGCACGAACAAACACGATGCCGGTGTCGATAGGTGCAGGCTTGAGGGTCAGGTATACCTTCTCCCCGGAGTGCAGGCCTACACCTGTGGCACGGATAATATTTTTCAGTGTGCGTTGTTTAATCATGGCTTGGGCCGCTTCAGCGCAAATTGCGAACTGGTATCAACAAAGGCTGGCGATAATAGCAGACCACGCCTTTGCTGAACACCAATCACCTTCATAGCCCTGATACATTCCATCAATCAGCCTGACGACGCAGGAATGCCGGGATGTCCAGGTAGTCCAGATCGTCTTGCGGATTCATCTTCGCGGCAGTCGCAGCACCGGCCTGAGCCTGGTTGCGCATGACGGTCGGACGGTCCAGGTCACGGTAGTTCACAGCAGGCGCTTCCTGACGCGAAGGCGCTTGTTGCTGCGGTTGCGATGCCACGGACGTGTGCATGGTGTTGTCGATAACCTTCACAGGCTTCTCGATTTTTGCGCCCAGACCAGTGGCAACCACGGTCACGTGCAGTTCGTCGCGCATGTCTGGATCGATAACGGTACCGACCTTGACCATCGCGTGCTCGGAAGCGAAGGCTTCGATGATGCTACCCACGGCGGAGTACTCACCCAGCGACAGGTCAGCACCGGCGGTGAACTTCACC
>NZ_JBIWEL010000038.1:0-48245 GCF_044762525.1 Pseudomonas sp. NPDC096950
ATGATCGGACCAAGTTGTTCTTGAGTCAGATTTTGCATTGATCGACGTCAGGCAGTGAAATAAACCCGGACGTGTTCCGGGTTTATTTTTGTCTGTTGTTGGTGCTCAGGAAGCCGTGATGGTTTCGTGCTCTTTGTGCACGATTTCTTTGAAGCCCCGTAAATCCGCGCCCGCGCCCAAGGCATGTGCATCGGCGAGAAGGTACGGGTACCGGTCAAGCAAGCGCATCAACAGTACCAACGCTTTTGGCGGAAGTATCTCGCCACGCTCGTACCGGGAAAAAGCGTTGTGTCCGCCACCGGATAACAGCAGCACCGCATCTTTTTGTGATAGGTGCAGCTTGCGGCGGATGCGCTTCATCTCCGCGCCAATCATTTGCCTGCCAGCAATGACCAGTTCGTCACCTGCGTTTGAATGACGCTCCGCGCAACTTGGGTCAAATTCGACTTCGCCGCACATCTGACATTCCCAACCGGATAAATCATCAATACGGCGCTCCATGCCTTTGACGCTCAAGGTTTCGCCGCGACCCTCGAAATGTGTCATTCCTTCAGGGGCGCCACAGCTGAAACACTGCTGGATTTTCATAGGTTTTTCTCCTTGAAGGAGATTACCGGAGGGCCACCGCCGGGGCGGTAAGTCACCTTAATGTAAATCTCCAAATCATGTGAATTGATGTGGTAAACGTCTTGCCAGACTCGATGGTTGGCATAGGTGGTCATCGACTTGTACAACATATTGCCCTGCAGCTTGAAGATGACCTCCCGCATCTCTGTAACGCTCAAGCCAAGATACCTGCCGCTAGTTTTTGCCGCGCTCGTAAATGCAGATGCCCTAAGCCGCAAGACCTCTGACTTAACCACCGTTAAGTCGTAATGAGGTGTGTTCTTCTCCATAAGAAAGCGTGCGCCTATCCTTGAAATTACCCTTAAAGGGTAATTTTGACCAATCGAAAATCCCTCTGAATGTTGCTGCTTTGACGGTAGGCGGTTGCCGTCCTACACGGAGCTGACTAACATGTCAGAAAATTCATCCTATGATTGGATGAAAGGGCGAATCCTATGTCAGACATTTCTCCACTCATTAAGCGATCCCTGGTCGATCAGGCCTTGGACCAGTTACGCCTGCGCATCACCCAAGGCGTCTGGACCGTCGGCCAGCGTTTACCCACCGAGCCCGAGCTGTCCGCCGAGCTGGGCATCAGCCGCAACACCGTGCGTGAAGCCATGCGCGTGTTGGCGTTTTCCGGATTGATCGAGATCCGCCAGGGCGACGGCAGTTACCTGCGAGCGGTGATCGATCCGCTGGACACCATGAAAGCGTTGTCTCAATGCACCCATGAACAGGCCCGGGAAACCCGGCACATTCTGGAAGTCGAGGCCATCGGCCTGGCTGCGTTGCGCCGCACTGACGAAGACCTGGTCGCATTGCGCGAAGCCTTGGGCGTCAGCGGCAGTCATTACCACGGTGATCTCGACAGTTACATCGCCTGCGACCTGGTGTTCCACCGCCGTCTGGTGGACGCCGCGCACAACCCGACCCTCAGCGAGTTGTATCGCTACTTCTCCAGCATCGTCGGCGCGCAATTGCGCCAGACCCTGAACATTTCCCCGAGACGCCAAGAGGTGTTCGATCTGCATATCGAACTGCTGGATGCCGTCGAGCAACGCGACCCGGAACGGGCCAAAGCCCTGTCGAGGCAGTTGATCAATGAACCTTGAAACCGAGAATTCCATGTCTGCCAATCACAGCAACCTCCCGCAACCCAAGCGCACGACGGAGCTCGAAGAGCTGCTGATCGATGCCGAGGCCGATGACGAACAGGTCCAGCAAAGTCACCCGATTTTGCGCCGACCGTGGCTGTTGCTGCTGGGGCTGATCCTGGTGGCGCTGAACCTGCGCCCGGCGCTGTCGAGCATGGCGCCGATGCTCAGCGAAGTGTCGAAGACCCTCGGTTTATCGGCGGCCGAAGCCGGTTTGCTGACCACGTTGCCAGTGCTGTGCCTCGGTTTGTTCGCGCCGCTGGCGCCGCTCCTGGCCCGGCGCTTCGGTGCCGAACGGGTGGTGTTGGGGATTTTGCTGATGCTGGCTGGCGGGATCATCCTGCGCAGTTCCTTCGGTGAAGTCGGCCTGTTCGCCGGCAGTGTGTTGGCCGGGGCCAGCATCGGTGTGATTGGCGTGTTGCTGCCGGGGATCGTCAAGCGCGACTTCCCGAAACAGGCCGGCACCATGACGGGTGTCTACACCATGGCTCTGTGCCTAGGCGCGGCGATGGCGGCGGGAGCGACCGTGCCGTTGAGCGAGCATTTCGACAAGAGCTGGGCGTTGGGCCTGGGTTTCTGGGTGATTCCTGCGGTGGTCGCGGCGATTTTCTGGTTACCGCAAGTGGGGCAGAAACACGGCTCGCATAACGTTGCCTACCGCGTTCGCGGTCTGCTGCGTGATCCACTGGCCTGGCAAGTGACGCTTTACATGGGCCTGCAATCGTCCCTGGCCTACATCGTATTCGGCTGGTTGCCGTCGATCCTGATCGGTCGCGGACTGACGCCAACCCAGGCGGGGCTCGTACTTTCGGGTTCGGTGATCGTCCAGTTGGCCAGTTCCCTGGCCGCGCCGTGGCTGGCCACCCGGGGCAAGGACCAGCGATTGGCGATTGTGATCGTCATGTTGCTGACCCTCGGCGGCTTGTTCGGTTGTCTCTACGCGCCGATCGAAGGCCTGTGGGGCTGGGCGATCCTGCTCGGTCTGGGGCAGGGCGGTACGTTCAGCCTGGCGCTGACCCTGATCGTGCTGCGCTCGCGGGATTCCCACGTGGCCGCCAACCTGTCGAGCATGGCCCAAGGCTTCGGTTACACCCTGGCCTCCATGGGGCCGTTCGCCGTCGGCATCGTCCACGACTGGACCGGTGGCTGGAACGCGCTGGGCTGGATCTTCGGAATCATCGGTCTCGGCGCGATCATCGCCGGCCTCGGCGCCGGGCGTTCGCTGTACGTGCAGGTGAACAGCGAAAAAATCTGACGCCCCTCGCACTATCGGTATTCGGCCCACGAATGCCGATAGTTTTCCGCGCATTTGCAGACTATCGTGCAGGCAATCTTTTGTAGCCATTTTGCAAACCCAGGGAGTCTGCCCATGAGTGATGCCCACAACGCCTTGATCACCCGTTTCTACCAGGCCTTCCAGCGGCTGGATGCCGAGGCCATGGCCGCCTGCTACACCGATGACGTGGTGTTCAGTGATCCGGCGTTCGGCGAGTTGCGCGGCCAACAGGCCGGCGACATGTGGCGCATGCTCACGACTCGCGCGAAAGACTTTTCCCTGACCTTCGACAACGTGCGCAGCGACGAGCGCACCGGCGGCGCGCATTGGGTGGCGACGTATCTGTTCAGCCAGACCGGCAACATTGTGGTCAACGACATCCAGGCACGTTTCGTGTTTCGCGATGGCAAGATCTGCGAGCACCACGACAGCTTCGATCTGTGGCGCTGGTCGCGCCAGGCACTGGGCACCAAAGGTCTGTTGTTGGGCTGGACGCCGCTGGTGCGCAACGCCGTTCGCGCCCAGGCCTTGAAGGGGCTGAAGGCATTCCAGGCCAGTCGCTGATAAGATCGCGGCTTGTTTCCCAGCAAGCCATGATCGTCACGTGAACACCCTCAGCGAATCTCCCGTCATCGCCGTCGAACCGATGCCTGCCAGCAAACCCTGGTTCGTCTACCTCGTTCGCGCGGCCAATGGTTCGCTCTACTGCGGGATCAGCGACGATCCGGTGCGCCGCTTTGCCAAGCACCAAAGCGGCAAGGGCGCCCGGTTTTTCCTTTCCAGTCCCGCCATGGCGCTGGTCTACACCGAAGTCTGCCGCGATAAAAGCGAAGCGCTGCGTCAGGAACGGTTGATCAAAAAGCTCAAGAAAAGCGCCAAGGAGTGTCTGGTGCTGACTTATCAATCTGACTGATAAGTGCCCATCAGGCGGAGCCGTAGGCCACCCGCCGATTGCGCGCTAAGCTGCCAGCTCCTTATTCGAGCGGCGGAGCCGAGCATGTCAGAGTTGATTCTCCACAATTACCCGACGTCTCCCTTCGCCGAAAAGGCCCGTCTGCTGCTGGGCTTCAAAGGGCTGTCGTGGCGCTCGGTGAAGATCTCGCCGGTGATGCCGAAACCTGAACTGACCGCTCTAACGGGTGGCTATCGCAAGACGCCGGTGTTGCAGATCGGTGCTGATATCTATTGCGACACTGCGCTGATCGCCCGTCGCCTGGAACAGGAAAAAGCCTTGCCGGCGTTTTTCCCCGAAGGTCAGGAAATGATCGCCGCGAGCTTCGCCACGTGGGTGGATTCGGTGGTGTTTCAGCATGCGGTCAGCCTGGTGTTCCAGCCGGAATCGGTGGCGGTGCGCTTTGGCAAGTTGCCGCCGGAAGCGATCAAGGCCTTCCTCGCCGATCGCGCCGGGTTATTCAGCGGTGGCAGCACGACGAAGCTGGCGGCGGAACAGGCGCGGCACCAGTGGCCGACGATCATGGGGCGCCTCGAATTGCAGCTTCAGCGCGAGCAGGGTGATTTTCTGTTCGGCGAGCCATCAATTGCCGATTTTTCCCTGGCTCATTGCCTGTGGTTTCTTAAAGCGACGCCTGTTACTGCACCGTTGGTTGATGCGTATCCGGCGGTGTCGGCGTGGTTCGGTCGGGTGATGGGCTTCGGGCACGGCGCTTTCAGCGAGATGACGGCCGAGGAGGCGCTGGAGGTGTCGCGCAATGCCACGCCCGCTGCGTTGCCGGATGAAGCGTTCGACGAGCCTAACGGCTTTGAGGCGGGCCAGCAGGTGGTGATTGCGGCGACCGACTACGGCTGCGATCCGGTAGCCGGTGAGCTGGTGTTTGCAGGGCGTGAGGAATTGATTCTGCGACGTGAAGACGAGCGGGCGGGCGTGGTGCATGTGCACTTTCCGCGATTTGGATTTCGTATCGAAAAACGCTGATCTTCAAATGTGGGAGCGGGCTTGTGTGGGAGCGGGCTTGCTCGCGAAGGCGGCGTATCAGTCGATATAAATGTTGCCTGACACACCGCTTTCGCGAGCAAGCCCGCTCCCACAGTAGTTATTTCAGGGCGGCGAGGATTTCATCCGGGTCATACCCGCGAATCAACGTTCCGTTCACATCAATCAACGGTATCCCGCGCCCGCCCAGCGCTTCATAGGCCTTACGCGCCACGGCATCCTTCTCGATATCGAATTCCTTGTACGGAATCCCTTTCTGGTCGAGAAAACGCCGGGTCAGCTTGCAGTAGCCGCACCAGTCAGTGGCGTACAGCACGACGTTGGCCTTGGCCTGGGTCTGCTCGGACACCACCTGCGCCGGGTGGATGTAGCGCTCGATCTTGCCCCAGTTCTGGTAAACCACGACCACCAGCAGGATCAGCAGGAATTTCTTCAGGATGCCGTTCAGCATCAGTTGCGTCGCTTGAGCTGGTCGGTGAGCTGGGTCGGCAAGCCCTTGATGATCAGCGTGCCGGCTTCTTCGTCGTATTCGATCTTCGAGCCCAGCAGGTGTGCTTCAAAGCTGATCGACAGGCCTTCAGCGCGCCCGGTGAAGCGGCGGAACTGGTTCAGGGTGCGTTTATCCGCCGGAATCTCCGGGGACAGGCCGTAATCCTTGTTGCGGATGTGATCGTAGAACGCTTTCGGGCGTTCTTCGTCGATCAGCTCCGAGAGTTCTTCCAGGCCCATCGGTTCGCCGAGTTTCGCCTGGCTGCTGGCGTAGTCCACCAGGGTCTTGGTTTTCTCGCGGGCGGATTCTTCCGGCAAATCTTCGCTTTCAACGAAATCGCTGAAGGCCTTGAGCAGGGTGCGGGTTTCGCCGGGACCATCGACGCCTTCCTGGCAGCCGATGAAGTCGCGGAAATACTCCGAAACCTTTTTCCCGTTCTTGCCTTTGATAAACGAAATGTACTGCTTTGACTGCTTGTTGTTCTGCCACTCGGACACGTTGATTCGCGCCGCGAGGTGCAACTGGCCCAGGTCCAGGTGACGGGAGGCCGTGACATCGAGTTCTTCAGTCACTGCAACACCTTCACTGTGGTGCAGGAGGGCGATGGCCAGGTAATCGGTCATGCCCTGCTGGTAATGCGCAAACAGCACGTGGCCGCCCACAGAGAGGTTCGACTCTTCCATCAGCTTTTTCAGGTGTTCCACTGCCACACGGCTGAACGCCGTGAAATCCTTGCCGCCGTCGAGGTATTCCTTCAGCCAGCCGCTGAACGGATGCGCCCCGGACTCGGCATGGAAGAAACCCCAGGCCTTGCCTTGTTTGGCGTTATAGCTCTCGTTGAGGTCGGCGAGCATGTTCTCGATGGCCGTGGACTCCGCCAGTTCGGAGTCCCGAGCGTGAAGGACTGCAGGTGTGCCGTCGGGTTTTTTGTCGATCAGGTGGACGATGCAATGACGGATCGGCATGGGCTTCTCGGCTGATTGAAGAGAGGAGGGCGTGCTCCCCCAAAAAAGTGCCAAGTGTACCGCAACTGGGCCCGCACGCCCCCTTTGTAGGAGCTGCCGAAGGCTGCGATCTTTTGATCTGGTTTTTTTAATATCGAAGTCAAAAGATCGCAGCCTTCGGCAGCTCCTGCAGGGGTGGGAGGGCAAAAACGCCGGTGCAGAACGGCCCTTATGCAGTTTTTTCCCGGTTTAGAGCAATAAAGCTGACCAAATGGGTAGCTAGAGGCGGATATTTCCCCGTCTCTGTGCTAGTTTTGCCCCGTCTTACGCGAAGTCACTGCGTTAAGCGTGCATTCAGCATTTGTCAGGTCGAACCAAACCCTGATTTCGGTATCTATAACCCCGATCCCGTGGTTATTGGCCGAGGGTGCCAGATCCAGAAGATCGGGCTCGATGGCTGACACTGCACTCTGCAATCCATATGAATTTGATAGGGAAGGAACACTACATGGCTCTTACTAAAGACCAACTGATCGCCGACATCGCTGAAGCTATCGACGCGCCAAAAACCACCGCGCGTAACGCTCTGGACCAACTGGGCCAAATCGTTGCCGATCAGCTGGAAAACGGCGGCGAAATCACTCTGCCAGGTATCGGCAAACTGAAAGTGACCGAGCGTCCTGCCCGTACTGGCCGTAACCCTTCGACTGGCGCTGCCATCGAAATCGCTGCCAAGAAAGTTATCAAGCTGGTTGTGGCCAAAGGCCTGACCGACGCTGTTAACAAGTAAGACGCAGTAACAAAAAGCCGTGCTCCGGAGCAATCCGGGCACGGCTTTTTTGTGTCTGTGATTTGGTCTTTCAGACACCTCGAAACCAATGTGGGAGCGGGCTTGCTCGCGAATGCTGTGTGTCAGTCACCCTTTATGTCGACTGACACACAGCATTCGCGAGCAAGCCCGCTCCCACAGGTTCATCACAAGCTTGGAATCTTCAGTTAGCCCTTGCGAACCCAGCGCTCACGCCACGCTTGCTGCTCGGACTTGGTCTGGAAGGTCCAGGCCACGAAGCGGCTTTGCTTCTGGCCCTGGGACATTTCCACGACCTGGCTTTCCAGCACGCCAGCTTTTTTCAGTGCGGTCTGGATCGCCGGCAGGTTCGAGGCTTTCGACACCAGGGTGCTGAACCACAGCACTTTGTGCTGGAAGCTCGCGCTCTCGGCGATCAATTGCGTCACGAAACGCGCTTCGCCACCTTCACACCACAATTCCGCCGATTGACCGCCAAAGTTCAGCACCGGCAGTTTGCGTTTTGGATCGGCACGGCCCAAGGCGCGCCATTTGCGCTCGCTGCCCTTGGTTGCTTCGTCCATCGAAGCGTGGAACGGCGGGTTGCACATGGTCAGGTCAAAGCGTTCTCCCGGCTCCAGCAGGCCCAGCAGAATGTGCTTGGGATTGCTTTGCTGGCGCAACTGGATGGCCTTGTTCAGCCCGTTGGACTGCACGATGGCTTTGGCGGCGGCCACGGCAGTCGGGTCGATTTCCGAACCGAGGAAGTGCCAGCGGTAGTCGCTGTAACCGATCAGCGGATAGACGCAGTTGGCGCCCATGCCGATGTCGAGCACCTTGACCGGCGCGCCACGAGGGATTTCGCCGTCGTTGACGCTGGCCAGCAGGTCGGCCAGGAAGTGCACGTAGTCGGCACGCCCCGGAACCGGCGGGCACAGGTAATCAGCCGGGATGTCCCAGTGGGCCACGCCGTAGAACGACTTGAGCAGCGCCCGGTTGAACACCCGCACCGCGTCGGGGCTGGCGAAGTCGATGCTTTCCTTGCCGTACGGGTTGAGGATCACGAACTTCGCCAGTTCCGGCGTGCTTTTGATCAGCTCCGGGAAGTCGTAGCGACCCTGGTGGCGGTTGCGCGGGTGCAGGCTGGCCTTCGGACGGGGTTCCACGGCTTTGGCCGGGGTGGCGGAGTCAGGCTTCTTGCGCGCAGGGCGGGGTGTGCGGGGGGCGTTCATGGGTGTGATCGATTCGGGTATGGCTGAAAGTGGGGGGCATTGTCCCACATCCGGACGCTGCGAACGCAATTGTGACGGAACACCACAATCCCCCCTTGTGGTGTTTGGGGAGATGTGGCACGCACAAAAAAGGGAGGCCATTTCGGGCCTCCCTTTTTCATTGCGATGTGCCGTTACAGACTGGCAATCCGCGCATGCTGCTCGGCCAACTTGCCCAAAGCCTGTTCAGCTTCGGCCAGTTTGGCGCGTTCCTTGTCGATGACTTCGGCCGGAGCCTTGTCAACGAACCCGGCGTTGGACAGCTTGCCGCCGACGCGCTGGACTTCACCCTGCAAACGCAGGATTTCCTTGTCCAGACGCGCCAGTTCCGCATCTTTGTCGATCAAACCGGCCATCGGCACCAGCACTTCCATCTCGCCAACCAGAGCGGTAGCGGACAGCGGTGCTTCCTGGCCAGCAGCCAATACAGTGATCGATTCCAGACGCGCCAGCTTCTTGAGCAGCGCTTCGTTCTCGGTGAGACGGCGCTGGTCTTCGGCACTGACGTTTTTCAGGAACAGGTTCAGCGGCTTGCCCGGACCGATGTTCATCTCGGCGCGAATGTTGCGCGTGCCGAGCATCAGCGTCTTCAGCCACTCGATGTCGTCTTCGGCGCCCTGATCGATCCGCGCTTCGTTGGCCACTGGCCAAGGTTGCAGCATGATTGTCTTGCCTTCGATACCGGCCAGCGGCGCGATGCGCTGCCAGATTTCTTCGGTGATGAACGGCATGAACGGGTGCGCCAGGCGCAACGCGACTTCCAGCACCCGAACCAGCGTGCGGCGAGTGCCGCGCTGACGTTCAACCGGGGCGTTTTCGTCCCACAGCACAGGCTTGGACAGTTCCAGGTACCAATCGCAATACTGGTTCCAGATGAACTCGTACAAGGCTTGTGCCGCCAGGTCGAAGCGGAACTGGTCGAGTTGACGGGTCACTTCGGCTTCGGTGCGCTGCAGCTGCGAGATGATCCAGCGATCCGCCAGGGACAGCTCGTAGGCTTCGCCGTTCTGGCCGCAGTCTTCGCCCTTGTCCAGAACATAGCGCGCGGCGTTCCAGATCTTGTTGCAGAAGTTGCGATAGCCTTCGACGCGGCCCATGTCGAACTTGATGTCGCGACCGGTAGACGCCAGCGAGCAGAAGGTGAAGCGCAGGGCGTCGGTGCCGTAGCTGGCGATACCGTCGGCGAACTCGTCGCGGGTCTGCTTCTCGATTTTCTTCGCCAGTTTCGGCTGCATCAGGCCGGAGGTGCGTTTCTGCACCAGTTCTTCCAGCTCGATACCGTCGATGATGTCCAGCGGGTCCAGGACGTTGCCCTTGGACTTGGACATCTTCTGGCCCTGGCCATCACGTACCAGGCCGTGTACGTACACGGTCTTGAACGGAACCTGCGGCGTGCCGTCTTCGTTCTTCACCAAATGCATGGTGAGCATGATCATCCGGGCAACCCAGAAGAAAATGATGTCGAAACCGGTCACCAGCACGTCGGTGGAGTGGAATTTCTTCAGGAACTCGGTCTGCTCAGGCCAGCCCAGGGTGGAGAACGTCCACAAGCCCGAACTGAACCAGGTGTCGAGAACGTCGTTGTCCTGTTGCAGCGCAACGTCCGGACCGAGGTTGTGCTTGGCACGCACTTCGGCTTCGTCGCGACCGACATAGACCTTGCCCGACTCGTCGTACCAGGCCGGAATCCGGTGGCCCCACCACAACTGACGGCTGATGCACCAATCCTGGATGTCGCGCATCCACGAGAAGTACATGTTTTCGTATTGTTTCGGCACGAACTGGATACGCCCGTCTTCAACGGCAGCGATCGCAGGCTCGGCCAATGGCTTGGTCGATACGTACCACTGGTCGGTCAGCCACGGCTCGATGATGGTGCCGGAGCGATCGCCTTTCGGCACTTTCAGGCCGTGATCGTCGACGCTGACCAGCAGGCCGGCGGCGTCGAATGCAGCAACGATTTGCTTGCGTGCTTCGAAACGGTCGAGGCCGGCGTATTCCGCCGGGATCTTGCCGTCGATGCTTTCGTTCAGCGTGCCGTCGAGGTTGAACACCTGGCAGGCTGGCAGTACGGCGGCGTTCTTGTCGAAGATGTTCAGCAGCGGCAGGTTGTGGCGCTTGCCGACTTCGTAGTCGTTGAAATCGTGGGCCGGGGTGATTTTCACGCAGCCGGTGCCGAATTCAGGGTCGCAGTAATCGTCGGCAATGATCGGAATGCGGCGGCCGACCAGCGGCAGCTCGACAAATTTGCCGATCAGGGCTTTGTAGCGTTCATCGTTCGGGTTAACAGCCACGGCGGCGTCGCCGAGCATGGTTTCCGGGCGAGTGGTCGCGACGATCAGGTAATCGTTGCCTTCAGCGGTCTTGGCACCGTCGGCCAGCGGGTACTTCAGGTTCCACAGGAAACCTTTCTCGTCGTGATTTTCCACTTCGAGGTCGGAAATCGCCGTGTGCAACTTGGTGTCCCAGTTGACCAGGCGCTTGCCGCGGTAGATCAAGCCGTCTTCATGCAGGCGCACGAAGGCTTCCTTCACCGATTCCGACAGGCCGTCGTCCATGGTGAAGCGCTCACGGCTCCAGTCCACGGACGAGCCGAGGCGGCGGATCTGACGGCTGATGTTGCCGCCGGACTGATCCTTCCATTCCCAGATTTTCTCGAGGAATTTCTCGCGGCCCAGGTCGTGACGATTCTGGCCTTGCGCTTCAAGCTGGCGTTCCACCAGCATTTGCGTGGCGATACCGGCGTGGTCGGTGCCCGGCTGCCACAGGGTGTTGCGACCCTGCATGCGGCGGAAACGGATCAGGGCGTCCATGATCGCGTTGTTGAAGCCGTGACCCATGTGCTGGCTGCCGGTGACGTTCGGCGGCGGGATCATGATGGTGTAGGACTCGCCCGCGCCTTGCGGGGCGAAGTAGTTCTCGGACTCCCAGGTGTTGTACCAGGAAGTTTCAATGGCGTGCGGCTGGTAGGTCTTATCCATGCGCGGCGGGACCCTATTGGCATCAATTCAGGAAAAGCCGACGAGTATAGCGGGGCATGGGGCGCAGGGCGAGCAGGTGCAGACAGGGCGCAGAACTAATGTGGGAGCGGACTTGCTCGCGAAGAGGGCGTGTCAGTCACCATTTTAAGGCGACTGATATACCGCATTCGCGAGCAAGCCCGCTTCCACATGGGTTTATTCGTACTGGCTAAGCAACCGTTCCATCCGCGCATCGAGCCGACGCTTGATCTCGGTTTCAATGTGCGGGGCGAAGTCGTCGATCACGTCTTGCATGATCAATTGCGCGGCGGCGCGCAGTTCGCTGTCCAGGTGCAGCAGGGCGTCGGGGCCTTTGCTGGCGGCCGCTGCCGGTTGGGCGGCAGGGGCGAGAGGCGGTTCGACGGCATCAGGCGTGTTGCCTGCCGGCTCGAACAGCATCGGAATCTGTTCCTGTTCGTCTTCATTGACCGTGTCGGTCAACAATGGCGGTTGCAGGTTGTCATCACCGAGCAGTTGGCGGATCGACTCAAGGTCATCCAGCAGGTGCGCGGACTTTTGTGGCGGTTTTGGAGTGTCCATCGGAATGCTCAGAGTCGCTGTAAACGGTGATCTTGCAGAGGATAGCCCTGTTCGCGGTAGAAACGGAAACTCTCCCGCGCTGCCGCCCGAATCGTCGGATCTTCCACCACCACTTCCGCCACACGGGCGAATTTGTTGGCGAAGGCTGGAACCTTCAGGTCGAGATTGACCAGCAGATCCTGATGCTGACCGCAGTCATCACCCAGGCCCAGGACGATCAGGCTATCCGGTTCGCTTTCGGCGGGACCGTGGGGCACGAAGCTTTCACCCTTGAACGCCCACAGGCGCGCATCGAGGTCCTCACGCTGGGCGGCATCGCTGCAATGCAGGTAGATGCGGTGGCCCATGCGCCAGGCTTTTTCGGTGAGCTTGCAGGCAAAATCCAGCCGCGCTGACGGATCGGCGCTGGGCAGGATATAGAAGTCGACTTTGGTCATTGCGGTTCCTGAGCCATGAGCGGCGTTGCCCTGAAGCAACGCCGCCCAGGGTCATCGGTTTCAGGCTTTGGCGCGGTCCAGCAGGTATTGGGTCAGCAATGGAACCGGACGGCCAGTGGCGCCCTTGTCTTTGCCGCCGCTGGTCCATGCGGTGCCGGCGATGTCCAGGTGCGCCCAGTTCAGGTTCTTGGTGAAGCGCGACAGGAAGCAGGCAGCGGTGATGGTCCCGGCTTTCGGGCCGCCGATGTTGGCGATGTCGGCGAACGGGCTGTCCAACTGCTCTTGATACTCATCGAACAGCGGCAGTTGCCAGGCGCGGTCGTCAGCCGATTGGCCGGCGCTCAGCAGTTGGCCGATCAGTTCGTCGTTGTTGCCCAGCAGGCCGGAGGTGTGAGCGCCCAGCGCAACCACGCAAGCGCCGGTCAGGGTCGCGATGTCGATCACGGCCTGTGGCTTGAAGCGTTCGGAGTAGGTCAGGGCATCGCACAGCACCAGACGGCCTTCGGCGTCGGTGTTGAGGATTTCCACGGTCTGGCCGCTCATGGTGGTGACGATGTCACCAGGGCGCGAAGCGTTGCCGCTCGGCATGTTCTCGGCGCATGCCAGGATGCACACCAGGTTGATCGGCAGTTTCAGTTCGAGCACGGCACGCAGGGTGCCGAACACGCTGGCGGCGCCGCCCATGTCGTACTTCATCTCATCCATGCCCAGGCCAGGCTTGAGACTGATGCCGCCGGTGTCGAACGTGATGCCTTTGCCGACCAGTGCGTACGGCTTCTCGGATTTCTTGCCACCGTTGTATTGCATGACGATCAGGCGCGGCGGCTGGGCGCTGCCCTGGCCAACGGCGTAGAACGAGCCCATGCCCAGGTCCTTGATCTTCTTCTCATCGAGGACTTCGACTTTCAGGCTCTTGAATTCCTTGCCCAGGTTCTTGGCTTGTTCGCCCAGGAACGTCGGGTGGCAGATGTTCGGCGGCAGGTTGCCCAGGTTACGGGTGAAGGCCATGCCGTTGGCGATTGCGGTGGCGTGGGCCACGGCGCGTTCAACTTCTGCTTGTGCAGCCTTGATGGTCACCAGGGTGACTTTCTTCAGGGCGCGAGGCTCGGCTTTCTGGCTCTTGAACTGGTCGAAGGTGTATTCGCCGTCCACCAGGGTTTCGGCCAGCAGGCGGGTCTTGCCGTAGCTGTCGCGGCCCTTGACCACGACTTCGTCCAGCGCCAGCACGGCATCGCTGCCGCCCAGGCCTTTGAGCGTATTGAGGATACCGGCGATGATTTTACGGAACGGGCGGTCGCCCAGCTCTTCGTCCTTGCCCACGCCCACCAGCAACACGCGGTCGGCCTTGAGGTTCGGCAGGCTGTGCAGCAACAGGCTCTGGCCGACTTTGCCGGCCAGGTCGCCGCGCTTCAGTACGGCGCTGATGGCACCCCCGCTCAGTTCGTCGAGCTGTTTGGCAGCGGCGCCGAGTTTGCGGCCTTCGCCGACGGCGACCACCAGAGTGGCGGTTTTCAACGTTTCTGGGCTAACGCTTTTTACAACCAGTTCCATGTCCGGGTCCCTGAATTAATGGTCAACACGCGGCGTTCGACGGTGTGCGCAAACGCCTGCTTATATAGATAGAAAGACGCAGGTCACGGCCCGCGACAAAGGCCGCAGTTTGAACCTCGCCACCGGCGCCTGACAACCCTCGGTTGTACGATCTTCGGTGCTTTGGGCACGTGCTTGAGCTTGCGCAGTGACAGGCGCACCCAATCACAGGATAATGCGCCATCTTTTTCGGCGGCCCTGCCCTGCGGGTTGGCCGATACGTTTGTTTGTTTGGCCGCCTTAGCCTGACAACCCTGGAGTGTCTGGTTTGATCGTCTTCCGTTATCTATCCCGCGAAGTCCTGTTGACCTTGAGCGCCGTCAGCGCCGTGCTGCTGGTCATCATCATGAGCGGTCGCTTCATTAAATACCTCGCGCAGGCGGCTTCGGGCCAACTGGACCCGAGTTCATTGTTCCTGATCATGGGCTTTCGTCTGCCGGGCTTCCTGCAGCTGATCCTGCCATTGGGGCTGTTCCTCGGGATCCTGTTGTCGTATGGCCGGTTGTACCTGGAAAGCGAAATGACCGTGCTGTCGGCCACCGGCATGAGCCAGCAGCGTCTGTTTCGTATCACCCTGTTTCCGGCCACCCTGGTGGCGCTGGTGGTGGCGTGGTTGAGCCTGAGCCTGGCGCCACAAGGGGCCAACCAGTTCCAGTTGCTGCTGAACAAGCAGGACGCCCTGACCGAGTTCGATACCCTGGAACCGGGTCGCTTCCAGGCGTTGCGCGACGGTACGCGAGTGACCTACACCGAAACCCTGACGGACGACCGTATCAACCTGGGCGGCGTGTTCATTTCGCAAAAGAATATTTCGTCCGACCAGAAGGATCGCGGGATTTCCGTATTGGTGGCCGAAAAGGGCCGCCAGGAAATCCGCCCTGACGGCAACCGTTACCTGATCCTCGATAACGGCTATCGCTACGACGGTAATCCGGGGCAGGCCGACTACCGGAAGATCAAGTACGACGAATACGGCGTTTTGCTGCCCAAGCCGGATGTCAGTGACGAAGTGACCGACCGTGATGCCATGACCACCAGTTCCTTGCTGGGCAGTGATGACATCCGCTCGCGCACCGAACTGCAATGGCGCCTGTCCCTGCCGTTGCTGGTCTTCATCGTGACCCTGATGGCGGTGCCGCTGTCGCGCGTCAACCCGCGCCAGGGCCGTTTCCTCAAGCTGTTGCCGGCGATTCTTCTTTATATGGCTTACCTGACCATCCTGATTGCCGCTCGCGGCGCCCTCGAAAAAGGCAAGATCCCGGCTGCGCTGGGCTTGTGGTGGGTGCACGGGATCTTCCTGGCTATTGGCCTGGGCTTGCTCTACTGGGAGCCGATGCGCTTGAAACTGGCGAGTCGCCGCGATGCGCTGGAGGTGGCTCGTGGTTAAGCTCGATCGCTACATTGGTAGCAGCGTATTTGTCGCGATCCTGGCGGTGCTGGGGATCATTCTCGGTCTGGCGACGCTGTTCGCCTTCATCGATGAAATGGGCGACGCCAGCGATACTTACACGTTGATGGATGTCCTGAGCTACGTGCTGCTCACCGCACCACGACGTCTTTACGACATGTTGCCGATGGCGGCGCTGATCGGTTGCCTGATCGGCCTCGGCAGCCTGGCCAGCAACAGCGAACTGACCATCATGCGCGCCGCTGGCGTGTCGATCGGGCGGATCGTCTGGGCGGTCATGAAGCCGATGCTGATCCTGATGGTGGTGGGTGTGATTATTGGCGAGTACGTGGCGCCGGCCACCGAAGTCACTGCCCAGGCCAACCGTTCGCTGGCCCAGGGCAGTGGCGATGCACAAAGCGCCAAGCACGGCCTGTGGCATCGCCAGGGTGACGAGTTCATTCACGTCAACTCCGTGCAACCTAATGGCCTGCTGTATGGCGTGACCCGTTATCACTTCGACAAAGAGCGCCACATGCAGTCGGCGAGCTTCGCCAAGCGTGCGGAGTTCGACAAGGATCACTGGCAGCTCACGGACGTGACCACCACGTTGTTCCATGAAAAAAATACCGAAGTGGTCAACACGCCGGTCGAGCGCTGGGAAGTGGCCTTGAGCCCGCAGTTGCTGAGCACCGTGGTAATGGCGCCCGAGTCGCTGTCGATCAGCGGCTTGTGGGGCTACATCCATTACCTGGCTGACCAGGGCCTCGCCAACGGTCGCTACTGGCTGGCATTTTGGGTCAAGGTGTTGCAACCGCTGGTGACCGCCGCGTTGGTGCTGATGGCGATTTCCTTCATCTTCGGCCCATTGCGTTCGGTGACCCTTGGCCAGCGGGTGTTTACCGGCGTGCTGGTGGGCTTCACCTTCCGTATCGTCCAGGATTTGCTCGGGCCCTCGAGCCTGGTGTTCGGTTTCTCGCCGCTGTTTGCGGTACTGGTGCCGGCCAGTGTCTGTGCCTTGGCCGGGGTCTGGCTGTTGCGTCGGGCCGGTTGATTCCGGGGTTTTCCTGACTTTGCCGTTCGCTGAAAACGCCCTTGTCGCAAGACCGGGGCGTTTTTGTATTCGCCGTCTGACCTGCGAACGTGACGCTTGCGCCGTGGATCAGGTACAATTCCCGGCTATTTTTCGGCGGGCTATGCCTGCAGCCTTTTTGAGTGTTGATCCGTGAGTGATTTGAGTCATATCCGCAATTTCTCCATCATCGCCCACATTGACCATGGCAAGTCGACGCTGGCCGATCGCTTCATCCAGATGTGCGGCGGCCTTGCCGAGCGCGAAATGGAGGCCCAGGTCCTGGACTCCATGGATCTGGAACGTGAACGCGGGATCACCATCAAGGCCCACAGCGTCACCCTTTATTACACCGCTCGCGATGGCATCAAGTACCAGCTGAACTTCATTGACACCCCCGGCCACGTTGACTTCACCTATGAAGTCAGCCGGTCGCTGGCGGCCTGTGAAGGTGCGTTGCTGGTGGTCGATGCCGGTCAGGGCGTTGAAGCGCAGTCGGTTGCCAACTGCTACACGGCGATCGAACAGGGCCTGGAAGTCATGCCGGTCCTGAACAAGATCGACCTGCCGCAGGCCGATCCGGACCGCGTCAAAGAAGAAATCGAGAAAATCATCGGCATTGATGCCACCGATGCGGTCGAGTGCAGCGCCAAGACTGGCCTGGGCGTCGACGAAGTGCTCGAACGCCTGGTTCACACCATTCCTGCGCCGACCGGCAATTACGAAGATCCGCTGCAAGCGTTGATCATCGACTCCTGGTTCGACAACTACCTGGGCGTTGTTTCCCTGGTTCGCGTGCGCCACGGCCGTGTGAAGAAGGGCGACAAGATTCTGGTCAAGTCCACCGGCAAGATCCACCTGGTGGACAGCGTCGGTGTCTTCAACCCGAAACACACCGCCACCGTTGACCTGAAGGCCGGCGAAGTGGGCTTCATCATCGCCGGTATCAAGGACATTCACGGTGCACCGGTCGGTGACACCCTGACCTTGAGCTCCACCCCCGACGTTGACGTGCTGCCCGGCTTCAAGCGCATTCAACCGCAGGTTTACGCCGGCCTGTTCCCGGTCAGCTCCGACGACTTCGAAGATTTCCGTGAAGCCCTGCAAAAGCTCACGCTCAACGACTCGTCGCTGCAGTACACCCCGGAAAGCTCCGACGCCCTGGGCTTCGGCTTCCGTTGCGGGTTCCTCGGCATGCTGCACATGGAAATCATCCAGGAGCGCCTCGAGCGCGAGTACGACCTGGACCTGATCACCACGGCGCCGACGGTAATTTTCGAGCTGTTGCTGAAAACCGGTGAAACGATTTACGTCGATAACCCGTCGAAGCTTCCGGACGTGTCTTCGATCGAAGACATGCGCGAGCCGATCGTGCGGGCCAATATTCTTGTGCCGCAAGAGCACCTGGGCAACGTCATTACCCTGTGCATCGAGAAGCGTGGCGTGCAGCACGACATGCTGTTCCTCGGGTCCCAGGTCCAGGTGACCTACGATATTCCGATGAACGAAGTGGTCCTGGACTTCTTTGACCGTCTGAAATCCACCAGTCGCGGCTATGCTTCGCTGGACTACCACTTCGATCGTTACCAATCGGCTAGTCTGGTGAAACTGGATGTGCTGATCAACGGTGACAAGGTCGACGCCCTGGCGCTGATCGTGCACCGGGACAATGCGCACTACAAAGGTCGCCAGTTGACCGAGAAGATGAAAGAACTGATTCCGCGCCAGATGTTCGACGTCGCGATCCAGGCCGCCATTGGCGGGCAGATCATTGCGCGAACCTCCGTCAAGGCACTCAGAAAGAACGTATTGGCCAAATGCTACGGCGGTGACGTTAGCCGTAAGCGCAAGCTGTTGGAAAAGCAGAAGGCCGGTAAAAAACGCATGAAGCAAGTCGGCAACGTGGAAATTCCACAAGAAGCCTTCCTTGCAGTGCTCAGGTTGGATAGTTAGGTCCTATGTCACTAAATTTCCCGCTGTTGCTGGTCATCGCCGTGTTCGTCTGCGGCCTGTTGGCGTTGCTCGATCTGGTTTTCCTGGCGCCGCGTCGGCGTGCCGCCATTGCCTCCTATCAGGGCAGCGTCAGCCAGCCTGACGGGGTGGTGGTCGAGAAACTGAACAAAGAGCCGCTGCTGGTCGAATACGGCAAGTCGTTCTTCCCGGTGTTGTTCATCGTGCTGGTGCTGCGTTCGTTCCTGGTGGAACCGTTCCAGATTCCTTCCGGCTCGATGAAACCGACCCTGGACGTTGGCGACTTCATCCTGGTGAACAAGTTTTCCTACGGGATCCGCTTGCCGGTGATGGACAAGAAAGTCATCGAAGTCGGTGATCCGCAACGCGGCGATGTGATGGTGTTCCGCTACCCAAGCGATCCGAACGTCAACTACATCAAGCGTGTAGTGGGCCTGCCGGGTGACCAGATTCGCTACACCGCCGACAAGCGTCTGTTCGTCAACGGTGAGTCGATTGCCGAGCAACTGGTCGGCTCCGAGCCGGGCACGTTGGGCAGTGCCGAGCTCTACAAGGAAAAACTCGGCGCGGCCGAGCACTTGATCCGCAAGGAAATGAGCCGCTACCGCGCAACGCCGGACCATACCTGGACCGTGCCTGCCGGGCACTACTTCATGATGGGCGACAACCGCGACAACTCCAACGACAGTCGCTACTGGGATGATCCAACGATTCCCAAGGATCTGCTGGGCATGGTTCCCGACAAGAATATCGTCGGCAAGGCCTTCGCAGTCTGGATGAGCTGGCCGGAACCTAAACTCAGTCACCTGCCGAATTTCTCGCGGGTTGGCCTGATCAAGTAATCACACACGGCGCTGTTGAACACAGCGCCGAATGCATTTCTGGAGTCGCCACAATCGACCCCGAAGGCATGAAGCCAATGATATTCAGGACGTTATTTTTGAACACAGCGTTAATTGTCCCAAGCCTGCGCCGCATCACGGCGATGGCGGTGGAATCCAACCACGAACTCAGCGTGGGTAAACCGTGAGCGTCTCCTTAAGTCGTCTAGAGCGTCAGCTCGGCTACACCTTCAAGGACCAGGAGCTGATGGTCCTGGCCCTGACTCACCGCAGTTTTGCCGGGCGCAACAACGAACGCCTGGAATTCCTCGGTGATGCCATCCTCAACTTCGTCGCCGGCGAGGCGCTGTTCGATCGCTTCCCGCTGGCCCGCGAAGGCCAGTTGTCGCGTTTGCGCGCACGCCTGGTGAAAGGTGAGACCCTGGCTGTGCTGGCCCGTGGTTTCGATCTGGGCGATTACCTGCGCCTGGGGTCCGGCGAATTGAAGAGTGGCGGTTTCCGTCGCGAGTCGATTCTGGCTGATGCCCTCGAAGCGCTGATTGGTGCGATCTACCTGGATGCCGGCATGGACATGGCGCGCGAGCGCGTACTGGCCTGGCTGACCGGGGAGTTCGAGGGCCTGACCCTGGTCGACACCAACAAAGATCCGAAAACCCGCCTGCAGGAATTCCTGCAATCCCGGGGCTGTGAGCTGCCACGTTACGAAGTGGTGGATATCCAGGGTGAGCCGCATTGCCGAGTCTTCTTCGTCGAATGCGAAATCACCTTACTGAATGAAAAAAGCCGAGGTCAGGGTGTGAGTCGTCGTATTGCCGAACAGGTAGCGGCCGCCGCAGCACTGATTGCCCTGGGTGTGGAGAATGGCAATGACTGATACAACCGCAACACGCTGTGGCTATGTTGCCATCGTCGGCCGTCCCAACGTGGGCAAGTCCACGCTGCTGAACCACATCCTGGGTCAGAAGCTCGCGATCACCTCGCGCAAACCGCAAACCACCCGTCACAACATGCTGGGCATCAAGACCGAAGGCGCCATCCAGGCCGTCTACGTCGATACCCCGGGTATGCACAAAGGTGGCGAGAAAGCCCTGAACCGTTACATGAACAAGACCGCTTCGGCGGCGTTGAAAGACGTCGACGTGGTGATCTTCGTGGTTGACCGCACCAAGTGGACCGACGAAGACCAGATGGTCCTCGAGCGCGTCCAGTACGTGACCGGTCCTTTGATCGTGGCGCTGAACAAGACCGACCGTATCGAAGACAAAGCCGAGCTGATGCCGCACCTGAGTTGGTTGCAGGAACAGCTGCCGAACGCGCAGATCATGCCGATCTCGGCCCAGCACGGGCACAACCTCGAAGCGCTGGAGCGCGTGATCGCCGGTTACCTGCCGGAGAACGAACACTTCTTCCCGGAAGACCAGATCACCGACCGCAGCAGCCGTTTCCTCGCCGCTGAACTGGTGCGGGAAAAAATCATGCGCCAGATGGGCGCCGAGCTGCCGTACCAGATCACCGTCGAAATCGAAGAGTTCAAGCAGCAGGGCAAAACCCTGCACATCCACGCCTTGATCCTCGTCGAACGTGACGGCCAGAAGAAGATCATCATTGGCGACAAGGGCGAGCGCATCAAGCGCATCGGCACCGAGGCGCGCAAGGACATGGAGCTGCTGTTCGACTCCAAGATCATGCTCAACCTCTGGGTCAAAGTGAAAGGCGGCTGGTCCGATGACGAACGCGCGTTGCGTTCGCTGGGTTATGGCGACCTGTAACACCCGGTTCCAGATACACCAGTGAACCCCTGTGGGAGCGGGCTTGCTCGCGAATAGGATGTAACATTCAGCATTGATGTTGACTGTCACACCACTTTCGCGAGCAAGCCCGCTCCCACATTTGGTTTTGGGTTGTTTGTAAACTGCGTTCCGTCATTGAGTACTCCATGTCCCAGCCCATCGGCCAACTCGCCTACGTGCTCCACAGCCGCGCTTACCGCGAAACCAGTGCGCTGGTGGATTTCCTCACGCCGCAAGGTCGGCTGCGGGCGGTGTTGCGCAGTGCGCGGGGCAAGGCCGGGACACTGGCGCGGCCGTTCGTGCCGCTGGAGGTCGAGTTTCGTGGGCGGGGCGAGCTGAAGAATGTCGGGCGCATGGAAAGCTCGGGTACTTCTACATGGCTGGTCGGCGAGGCGCTGTTCAGCGGTCTCTACCTCAATGAACTGCTGATTCGCCTGTTACCGGCGGAAGACCCGCACCCCGGTGTCTTCGATCACTACGCCGCGACCCTGCTCGCACTGGCCGAAGGCCGTCCGCTGGAACCGTTGCTGCGCTCCTTCGAATGGCGGCTGCTGGACGATCTCGGCTACGGCTTCGCGCTGAACACCGATATCCACGGCGAGCCTATCGCGTCGGATGGGCTCTATCGTCTGCAAGTGGATGCGGGCCTGGAACGCGTTTACCTGCTGCAACCCGGCCTGTTCAACGGCACCGAATTGCTGGCCATGGCCGAAGCCGACTGGTCCGCCCCAGGCGCGCTATCCGCCGCCAAGCGTTTGATGCGCCAGGCGCTGGCCGTGCATCTGGGCGGTCGTCCGCTGGTTTCCCGAGAGTTGTTTCGAAAGCCGTAAAATCCCCGTGTATGCTGTGCACCGAACTTCCCCCTCTTCAGGAGCGCTTCCGTGACCACCAGCAATCGCATTCTTCTTGGCGTGAACATCGACCACGTTGCCACCCTGCGCCAGGCCCGGGGCACGCGTTACCCGGATCCGGTCAAGGCTGCACTGGACGCGGAAGAGGCGGGCGCTGACGGCATCACCGTGCACCTGCGCGAAGACCGCCGGCACATCCAGGAGCGCGACGTGCTGTTGCTCAAGGATGTGCTGCAAACCCGCATGAATTTCGAAATGGGCGTCACCGAAGAAATGATGGCGTTCGCCGAGCGCATCCGCCCGGCGCACATTTGCCTGGTGCCGGAAACCCGTCAGGAACTGACCACCGAGGGTGGCCTGGACGTGGCGGGGCAGGAAGCGCGGATCAAGGCGGCGGTGGATCGCCTGTCGAAGATCGGTTGTGAAGTGTCGCTGTTCATCGATGCCGATGAGCGGCAGATTGCCGCGTCCAAGCGTGTAGGCGCCCCCGCCATCGAGCTGCACACCGGCCGCTACGCCGATGCCGAGACGCCGACCGAAGTGGCTGAAGAACTGAAGCGCGTTGCAGATGGCGTGGCGTTTGGGCTGACCCAAGGTTTGATCGTCAATGCCGGCCATGGCCTGCATTACCACAACGTCGAAGCGGTGGCGGCGATCAAGGGCATCAACGAACTGAACATCGGCCACGCGCTGGTGGCCCATGCGTTGTTTGTCGGGTTCAAGTCGGCGGTGTCGGAAATGAAAGCGCTGATTCTGGCTGCCGCCGCAAAAGCTTAAAGCCAAACACAAAACCAAAATGTGGGAGCGAGCCTGCTCGCGAAAGCGGTGTAACAGTCGACAGAGATGTTGAATGTGGACCCGAATTCGCGAGCAGGCTCGCTCCCACATTGGCTTGTGGATAACCCGTCAGAGCGGCGGCGTTTCCTGATTCGGCTTGGTCTTGTCGATCCCCGGCACGTGCAGGTTGCCTTCGGCCACTTGATCGCCTTCAAGCTGCGGTTGCGTCACCCAGGTCAGGATGTCGTAGTAGCGACGGATGTTCGCCACGAAGTGCACCGGCTCGCCGCCCCGGGCGTAGCCGTAGCGGGTCTTGCTGAACCACTTCTTCTCGGAAAGCCGTGGCAGGATCTTTTTCACATCCAGCCATTTGTCCGGGTTCAACCCTTCCTTGGCCGCCAGTTTGCGTGCGTCATCCAGATGACCGCTGCCGACGTTGTAGGCCGCCAGGGCAAACCAGGTACGATCCGGTTCCTGGATCGACTCGTCCAGTTGATCCTTCATGTAGGCCAGATACTTGGCGCCGCCCATGATGCTCTGCTTGGGATCGAGGCGGTTGGACACGCCCATGGCCTGTGCGGTGTTCTGGGTCAGCATCATCAGGCCGCGCACGCCAGTTTTGGACGTGACCGCCGGTTGCCACAGGGATTCCTGATAGCCGATCGCCGCCAGCAGGCGCCAGTCGACTTTCTCCTTCTTCGCGTAGTTCTTGAAGTGCTGTTCGTATTTCGGCAGGCGTTGCTGCAAGTGCTGGGCGAAGGTGGTGGCGCCCATGTAGCCGAGAACATCCACGTGACCGTAATAGCGGTCTTTCAGGCGTTGCAGGGTGCCGTTCTTCTGCACCTTGTCGAGGTAGGCGTTGATCTCGTTGAGCAGGCTGTTGTCTTCCCCGGCGGCCACGGCCCAGCTCTGGTTGCTGGCGTCGCCGAGGTCGAAGGCGACCTGAATGTTGGGAAAGTAGACCTGGTTCATCGCCACTTCGTTGGAATCGACCAGGGTCAGGTCGATCTGGCCTTCATCCACCATCCGCAGCAGGTCGACGACTTCAACCGCGTCAGACTCTTCGTACTCAATGCCGGGATATTTCTTCTTCAACTCCGCCAGTTGCTCGGCGTGGGTGCTGCCCTTGAGCACCATGATCTTCTTGCCGACCAGGTCGCCGGCGTCCGTCGGCCGTGACTGGCCGTTGCGGTAGATAACCTGCGGGGTAACTTCGAGGTAGGAGTGGGAAAACCGCACCTGCTTCTTGCGTTGCTCGCTGCTGACCAGACCGGCAGCCGCCAGCACCGGGCCGTTGGGCTTGCCCACCTGATTGAACAGGTCGTCGAGGTTGTCAGCCGTCTCGATTTTGAGTTCGACCCCCAGATCTTCGGCAAAGCGCTTCACCAGCTCGTATTCGAAGCCGGTTTCACCGTTGCGATCCTGAAAGTAGGTGGCGGGGCTGTTCCGGGTGATCACCCGCAGCACGCCATCCTCCTTTACGCGCTCTAGCGTGTTGGGTTTATCAACACAGCCACTGAGCATCAGGAAGAGTCCGGTTGCGATCAGCCATTTGGCGTACCGCGGACGCAAAGCCGTTGGGGAAAACATCTGCGCAGTATACGCAAAGGACTGCGAGCGCCATATCTCGACAGAGAAGGGCGAGTCTGCTAGAGAATCGAAAACCCGCCCGGAGCCCGCAGGAATGGGCTCGAACAGCATTTTGTGACAGAAAAAATAACCCCTGATAAGCGCCGGTTTCAGGCCCCGATACCCGGCCCGACGTCCGGGTGACGCCGCCCGTACCGTTTCGGGTGATGTCGCGAGCTGTTTAGGCTAGAATGCACGGCCTCAAAGCACACCCCTTCCCGAGGCTGTCCCGAAGATGTTGATCCTGCGCGGCGCTCCTGCCCTTTCTGCCTTTCGCCACAGCAAACTCCTTGAGCAACTGAGCCAGAAAGTTTCGGCTGTCAGCGGCTTGTATGCTGAATTCGCTCACTTCGCCGAAGTCACCGGCGTCCTGACCGGCGACGAACAGCAGGTGCTTGCGCGCCTTCTGAAGTACGGCCCAAGTGTCCCGGTGCAAGAACCGACCGGCCGTCTGTTCCTGGTGTTGCCGCGTTTCGGCACCATTTCGCCATGGTCCAGTAAAGCCAGCGACATCGCTCGCAACTGCGGCCTGAGCAAAATCCAGCGCCTGGAACGCGGCATCGCGTTCTACGTGGCGGGCCAGTTCAGCGACGCCGACGCGCAGCTGATTGCCGATGTGCTGCACGACCGCATGACCCAGATCGTATTGGGCAACCTCGAACAGGCTGCCGGCCTGTTCAGCCACGCCGAGCCCAAGCCACTGACCGCGATCGACGTGTTGGGTGGCGGCCGCGCCGCGCTGGAAAAAGCTAACACCGAGCTGGGCCTGGCCCTGGCTGAAGACGAGATCGATTATCTGGTCAACGCCTTCATCGGCTTGAAGCGCAACCCGCACGACATCGAACTGATGATGTTCGCCCAGGCGAACTCCGAGCACTGCCGTCACAAGATCTTCAACGCCAGTTGGGACATCGACGGCCAGAGCCAGGAAAAAAGCCTGTTCGGCATGATCAAGAACACCTACGTGATGCACAGCGAAGGCGTTCTGTCGGCTTATAAGGACAACGCTTCGGTGATCGTCGGCAACGTTGCCGGCCGTTTCTTCCCGGACCCAGAAACCCGCCAGTACGGCGCGGTGCAGGAACCGGTGCACATCCTGATGAAAGTCGAGACTCACAACCACCCGACCGCGATTGCCCCGTTCCCGGGCGCATCCACCGGTTCCGGTGGCGAGATTCGCGACGAAGGCGCCACCGGTCGCGGTGCCAAGCCCAAGGCTGGCCTGACCGGTTTCACCGTCTCCAACCTGCAAATCCCGGGTTTCGAACAGCCGTGGGAAGTGCCGTACGGTAAGCCTGAGCGCATCGTCACCGCGCTGGACATCATGATCGAAGGCCCACTGGGTGGCGCCGCGTTCAACAACGAATTCGGTCGTCCAGCCCTGACCGGTTACTTCCGTACCTTCGAACAGTCGATCACCACCCCCCGTGGCGACGAAGTTCGCGGTTACCACAAGCCGATCATGCTGGCCGGCGGCATGGGTAACATCCGTGCCGAACACGTACAAAAAGGCGAGATCACCGTCGGCTCCAAGCTGATCGTTCTCGGCGGCCCGGCGATGCTGATCGGCCTGGGTGGCGGGGCCGCTTCCTCCATGGCCACCGGCACCAGCTCGGCGGACCTGGACTTCGCTTCGGTACAGCGCGAAAACCCTGAGATGGAGCGTCGCTGCCAGGAAGTCATCGACCGTTGCTGGCAACTGGGTGACAAGAACCCGATCAGCTTCATCCACGACGTCGGTGCGGGCGGTCTGTCCAACGCCTTCCCGGAACTGGTCAACGACGGCAACCGTGGTGGCCGCTTCGAACTGCGCAACATTCCAAACGACGAGCCGGGCATGGCCCCGCACGAAATCTGGAGTAACGAATCCCAGGAACGCTACGTTCTGGCGGTTGGCCCGGCGGACTTCGAACGCTTCCAGGCGATCTGCGAACGCGAGCGTTGCCCGTTTGCCGTGGTCGGCGAAGCCACTGCCGAGCCGCAACTGACGGTCACCGACAGCCACTTCGGCAACAGCCCGGTGGACATGCCCCTCGAAGTGCTGCTGGGCAAAGCCCCGCGCATGCACCGTTCGGCCGTTCGTGAAAACGAACTGGGCGACGACTTCGATCCGTCGACGCTGGAGATTGCCGACTGCGTTGAACGCGTTCTGCATCACCCGGCCGTTGCGAGCAAAAGCTTCCTGATCACCATCGGCGACCGCACCATCACCGGCCTCGTGGCCCGTGACCAAATGGTCGGCCCGTGGCAGGTTCCGGTGGCTGACGTTGCCGTCACCGCCACCAGCTTCGACGTCTACACCGGTGAAGCCATGGCCATGGGTGAGCGTACTCCGCTGGCCCTGCTGGACGCTCCGGCGTCGGGCCGCATGGCCATCGGCGAAACCCTGACCAACATCGCGGCATCGCGCATCAACAAGATCTCCGACATCAAGTTGTCGGCGAACTGGATGTCCGCCGCCGGTCACCCGGGTGAAGACGCGCGTCTGTACGACACCGTGAAAGCAGTCGGCATGGAGCTGTGCCCGGACCTGGGCATTACCATTCCGGTGGGCAAGGACTCCATGTCCATGGCCACGCGCTGGAACGACGAAGGCGTCGACAAGACCGTGACGTCGCCGATGTCCCTGATCGTGACCGGTTTCGCGCCAGTGGCTGACATTCGTCAGACCCTGACTCCGGAACTGCGCATGGACAAGGGCACCACCGACCTGATCCTGATCGACCTGGGTCGTGGCCAGAACCGCATGGGCGCCTCGATCCTGGCCCAGGTTCATGGCAAGCTCGGTTCGCAAGCGCCGGACGTCGATGATGCCGAAGACCTGAAGGCCTTCTTCGCGGTGATCCAGGGCCTCAACGCCGACGGTCACCTGCTGGCGTACCACGACCGTTCCGACGGTGGTTTGCTGACCAGCGTGGTTGAAATGGCCTTCGCCGGTCACTGCGGTTTGAGCCTGAACCTCGATGGCCTGGCAGAAACTTCTGCCGACATCGCTGCGATCCTGTTCAACGAAGAGTTGGGTGCTGTGATCCAGGTTCGCCAGGACGCTACTCCGGACATCCTTGCGCAATTCAGCGCGGCCGGTCTGGGGGATTGCGTGTCGGTGATCGGTCAGCCGATGAACAACGGCCAGGTCAACATCACCTTCAACGGCGAAACCGTATTCGAAGGCCAGCGTCGTCTGCTGCAACGTACCTGGGCTGAAACCAGCTACCAGATCCAGCGTCTGCGTGACAACGCCGACTGCGCCGAGCAAGAGTTCGATGTGCTGCTGGAAGAAGACAACCCGGGCCTGAGCGTCAAGCTGAGCTACGACGTCAACCAGGACGTCGCCGCGCCTTACATCAAGAAAAACATTCGCCCACAGGTTGCCGTACTGCGTGAGCAGGGCGTCAACGGTCAGGTGGAAATGGCAGCCGCGTTCGACCGCGCCGGTTTCAACGCGATCGACGTGCACATGAGCGACATTCTGGCCGGCCGTGTCGACCTGAACGACTTCAAGGGCATGGTTGCTTGCGGCGGTTTCTCCTACGGCGACGTACTGGGTGCCGGTGAAGGCTGGGCCAAGTCCGCGCTGTTCAACAGCCGTGCTCGCGATGCGTTCCAGGGCTTCTTCGAACGTAACGACAGCTTCACCCTCGGCGTGTGCAACGGTTGCCAGATGATGTCCAACCTGCACGAGCTGATCCCCGGCAGCGAGTTCTGGCCGCACTTCGTGCGCAACCGTTCCGAGCAGTTCGAAGCCCGCGTCGCGATGGTCCAGGTCCAGGAGTCGAACTCGATCTTCCTGCAGGGCATGGCCGGTTCGCGCATGCCAATCGCCATCGCTCACGGTGAAGGCCATGCCGAGTTCGAAAGCGAAGAAGCCTTGCTGGAAGCCGATCTGTCCGGTTGCGTGGCGATGCGTTTCGTCGACAACCACGGCAAGGTCACCGAAAACTACCCGGCCAACCCGAACGGCTCGCCGCGCGGGATCACCGGTTTGACCAGCCGCGACGGTCGCGTAACGATCATGATGCCGCACCCGGAACGCGTATTCCGTGCCGTGCAGAACTCGTGGCGTTCGGAAGACTGGAACGAAGACGCACCTTGGATGCGTATGTTCCGTAACGCGCGCGTCTGGGTTAACTAAGGCGTGTATAAGCTCAGCTTCTTTGTTCCGACCAGCCATGTGGAACAGGTCAAGAGTGCTGTATTCGCCGCCGGTGGCGGACGGATCGGCGCTTATGATCACTGCGCATGGCAGGTGTTGGGCCTGGGCCAGTTTCGTCCACTGGATGGCAGTCAGCCGTTTATTGGCGAAGCGGGGCAGGTCGAGCAGGTTGAGGAATGGAAAGTTGAGCTGGTGGTGGCGGATGAGTTGATCGTGGCCGCCGTGGCTGCGTTGAAACTGAGCCACCCCTATGAGACGCCGGCTTATGAGGTGTGGCGGCTGGAGGATTTCTGATCTGATAGCCGCTGTAACAAGAAACCCGCTGATGCAGATCAGCGGGTTTTTTGTTGTGCGGGATTTGTGGTGTCTGGGCGGGCCCCTTCGCGAGCAAGCCCGCTCCCACAATGGTTCGGCGTACACAGATCCAATGTGGGAGCGGGCTTGCCCGCGAAGACTGACTGAGTAACGCCCGAGTAGTCACTGTCTGTCAGACCATTAAACATCGCCACAAAGGCCCTGTTTAAAAGCGCTCGAAGTAACTTCCTGAGAGCTACAAATTCTTGCGCCGTTGCCTACGGCTACGCCAGAATCCGCCGGCTTGTGCGCCTTGGGGCTGCTCGGTAATTTGATTCCTGTCACTGCCCATCAGTGATCGGGTTTAGCAGCCCGGGAGATTTATCTAACAAGTTGCACAAGCTCCGTCAGTCAGGCATCTCCACGCCTGCACTCGATGGTAGCTGTGCGCAGGGCGCCTTCGGGCGCGCCGGCTTTGTTAGATTCCCCGGTCTGCTAACCTGCGCACAGCTGCCTCCCTCACGTTTAGCAGCAGGAGGGTGGGCACCCAATCAGAGAATCTGACTTATGACTAAGGTTACGCCCGATCCGCCAGAAACCAATCCGACATCCCCGCAACAACCCGAAGCAAAACCACGCGACATCCCCTCATTCGCCGACATCAAAGCCACACCGCGCACCCCCAGCACCCTGTTTGCCGTAAGCCCCGAGGCCACCCGCGAAACCCTGATGGTTTACCTTGTCGAGACCCTGGCCTCGGTCGACGTAATGGTCCATAACCTGGTGGACCTGCTGGACGGCAGTTCACGCAACGCCCTGCTGGGCATATCAAACAGCGTGATGCTGGCGGAAATCACCGCGAATCGAGTGCTGGATCAGATCGACCCGCGCGAATAGATCCCGGTTACTGTGGCGAGGGGGCTTGCCCCCGTTGGACTGCGTAGCAGTCCCATTGGGAGGCGCTTCGCACCTCAACGGGGGCAAGCCCCCTCGCCACAGGTTTTGTGTGGTTTAAACCTTGGCACTCACCTCACTACGATTGACCAACGCCTCCAGTGCCCCACTCAAACTCGGCGCTTTATCGCCAATCAACAAATGCCAAACCCCACCTTCCAGCTGACTGACACCCTGACAGCCCAATTCCTTCAACTGACATTCCGACAACGCCTTGCCATCCGCCAAATGCAGGCGAATCCGGGTCATGGCGATGCAGTCCATTTGCAGCACATTGTCGCCACCGCCCAACGCATTCAGCCACTGCTGCGCTTCCGGCAGCGCGACGGGTTTTGCCTCTTCGGCAACGGCGGCAGGGGTGCTGATGACTGCGCGACCCAGCGCCGGCATCGCCAGGCGAATCTCATCGGCAATGCTGTCGGCCATCGGCCCGACCACCACTTGCAGACTCCCGCCCTTGCCCGGACGCACCACGGCCATCGCGCCCAGTGCTTTCAACTCGACGTCGTTGGCCTTGTTCCGATCGACCATGTCCAGGCGCAACCGCGTGGTGCACGCACCCACGGTGATCAAGTTGGCCGCACCGCCCAACGCCTTGATGTAGGCCCCGGCGCGTTCATTCTCGGCGACGATAACCTTCTCACTTGAAGCCACATCTTCACGCCCCGGCGTCTTCAGGTTGAAGCGGCGAATACAGAAATCAAACACCACGTAGTAGATCACCGCATACGCCAGGCCCACCGGCACCACCAGCCAGCCATTGGTGGACTTGCCCCAGCCCAGCACCATGTCGATAAAGCCACCGGAGAAGGTAAAACCGAGGTGGATGTTCAGCATATTGGTGACCGCCATGGACAGGCCGGTCAGCACGGCGTGCACCAGGTACAGCATCGGCGCGAGGAACATAAAGGCGAATTCAATCGGCTCGGTCACACCGGTCAAAAACGACGTCAGCGCCATCGACAGGAAGATCCCGCCCATGACTTTGCGGCGCTCCGGCAAGGCGTTGCGATACATCGCCAGGCACGCGGCGGGCAGGCCGAAGATCATCATCGGGAACATGCCGGTCATGAACTGGCCACCCTTCGGATCGCCGGCAAAGTAACGCGACAAGTCGCCGGTAACGATGGCGCCGGTAGTTGGATCGGTGAAGTTGCCGAACACAAACCACGCCATGTTGTTGAGGATGTGATGCAGGCCGGTGACGATCAGCAGGCGGTTGAACACGCCGAAGACGAACGCGCCGAAGCTGCCGCTTTCCATCATCAATGCGCCGAAACTGTTGATGCCTTGCTGGATTGGCGGCCAGATCAGACCGAACACCAGGCCAAGACCCACGGCGGCGAATCCGGTGACGATCGGCACAAAGCGTCGGCCGCCGAAGAAGGCGAGGTACTCCGGCAACTTGATGTCCTTGAAGCGGTTATACAGCGCGCCGGCCATCAAGCCGCTGACGATCCCGGCGAGCATGCCCATGTTGATGCTCGCATCCAGCACCTTCAGCGTGGAGATCATCACCAGATAACCAATGACCCCGGCGAGGCCGGCGGTGCCGTTGTTGTCCTTGGCGAACCCGACCGCGATGCCGATGGCGAAGATCATCGCCAGGTTGGCGAAGATCACCTGGCCGGCATCGTGGATGATCGCGATGTTCAGCAGGTCGGTGTCGCCCAGGCGCAGCAACAGGCCGGCGATGGGCAGGATCGCGATCGGCAGCATCAGCGCGCGGCCGAGGCGCTGCAAGCCTTCGATAAAGTATTGGTACATGGCGGATCTCCCTGTGTTCTTTTTGTTTTAGAGCTGGTTGTTCAGCTCAGAGGCCAATGTTGGTGACAGGCGTGACGCACCGCGCCGGCGCTGCTCAACTTGAGCAAGTCCTGGCTGATGCGTCGGCATTCGCTTGCGTCAAGATGGCGGACGCGGTCCTTGATTTCACCGATCTGCACCGGGCTCACCGACAACTCACTGACCCCCAGGCCAATCAGTACCGGCGTGGCCAATGGGTCGGAGGCGAGTGCGCCACACACCCCGACCCAACGGTTATGCACCGCCGCGCCGGCGCAGGTCTGAGCGATCAATCGCAGCAACGCCGGGTGCAACGCATCGACCCGCGAGGCAAGGCCGGCATGGTCGCGGTCCATGGCCAGGGTGTACTGGGACAAGTCGTTGGTGCCGATGGATAGGAAGTCCGCGTGTTCAGCCAGTTGCTCGGCCAACAGCGCAGCGGCCGGGACTTCGATCATCACCCCCAGTTCCGGGCGCTGGGTCAGTTCCAGCTCGGTGCACAAGGCGTCGAGGCGTTGGCGGATGTGCAGCAACTCATCGACTTCGGTGACCATCGGCAACAGGATCCGGCAGCGCGACAACGGGCTGACGTGCAGCAGCGCGCGCAGTTGCTGGTCGAGCAATTCCGGGCGCACCTGGGCCAGGCGAATGCCGCGCAGACCGAGCACCGGGTTGGCCTCGGACGGCAGTGGCAGGTAGTCGAGTTGCTTGTCGCCGCCGACGTCGATGGTGCGGATGATCACCGACTTGTCGCCCATGGCATCGAGTACGGATTGGTAGGCGAGGCGTTGTTCCTGTTCGTCCGGTGCGGTGTTGCGATCGACGAAGAGAAACTCGGTGCGCAACAAACCGACACCATCGGCACCGTTGGCTAGTGCATCCGCCGCTTCTGCACTGGAGGCGACATTGGCCGCGACTTCGATGTGCAAGCGATCAAGGGTCAGCGCCGGGGTGTGCGCTTGCGCCTGTTGTTGGGCGCGGCGTTGTTGATGATCGAGTTGCGCCTGACGCACCTCCGCCAAGCGTTCGGTGGTCGGCGTCAGTTCGAGGCGGCCGCCATCCGCATCCAGCACCACCGCTTGGCCTTGCTCCTGATCCAGCAGCGTCGAACCCAGCGCCACCAGGCATGGCAAGCCTTTGCCCCGGGCCAGAATTGCCACATGGGAAGTCGCGCCGCCCGCCGCCATGCACAAGCCCGCGACACCGTGCTGGCTCAGTTGCAGCAAGTCGGACGGGGTCAGTTCATGGGCGGAAACAATGGCGCCGGCCGGAATGTCGTAGTGCCAGGTTTCCCCGAGCAGGGCGCGCAGCACCCGTTGCTTGAGGTCGCGCAGATCGTTGGCGCGCTCGGCCAGCAACGGGCTGCCGAGTTGCTGCAGGACGTCGCATTGCACGTCGATGGATTGGCTCCAGGCGTGGGTCGCGGCTGTGCCCTTGTCGATGCAATGCGCTGCGGCGTCCAGCAATGCCGGGTCTTCGAGCAGCGCGAGGTGTGCGGCGAAGATGGCTTCTTCGTCGGTGTTTTTGTGTTTTCTGGCCTGGGTCAGCGTGTGGTCGATTTCGCTGCGCACCACGCTCAGCGCCGTGTCGAGGGCTTGCAGTTGTTGCTCGGGATCGTGGTGGCCGGCGTCCACCGGCAGACTGATCGCGTTCAAGCGAAACAACGGCCCGGCGATCAGACCGGGCGCCGCGCGAACGCCGTGCAACACACCTGCTTCGGCAGGGCGATGACTTCGGGTAATCGGTGTTGGCGCAGCCGCGTGACTGTCTTCGGCGAGGGCGGTGGACAAAGCGGTGAGCAACGCTTGCAACGCTGCTTCCGCATCCGGGCCCTGACTGCTGACCTGCACTTCTTCCTGCTCGCCGACGGCCAGGCTCATCAGCCCGATCAAGCTGTCGCACGACGCCGACTTGCCGGCGAAATGCAACTGCGACTTGCTCTTGAAACCTTGCGCGGTCTGACGGATCAGTGCCGCTGGCCGAGCGTGCAAACCGCCGCGATGGGCGATGCGGATATGCCCGTGAACTTGGCTGCCCGACAACTCGACTTCGACCTGCGCGCCATTGCCCAGCCGCCGCACGATATGCAGCAATGGATCACCGACCTTCACCGATTTCAGGGTGATCGGCCGCGCCTGGAAATCCTGGCTGTTGGTCAGGATCATCAGGCTGACCAGGCTTTTGCATTGCTGCGCGACCTTGTCCAGGTCATAGCGCAACAGCGGTTGGCCGTTGGCGACCCGTGCGCCTTCCTTGACCAGCATCGAGAAACCTTCGCCCTGCAACTCGACTGTGTCGAGGCCCAGGTGCAGCAGCAGTTCGGCACCGTTGTCAGCGCGCAAAGTCACCGCATGGCCGGTGCGGGCGACGTGCACCACTACGCCGGCGCACGGAGCGTGGAGGGTGTCGTTCAGCGGGTCGATAGCAATCCCGTCACCCATGGCGCCGCTGGCGAACACCGGGTCCGGGACTTTAGCGAGCGTGAGCACCGGGCCGCTGAGCGGGGCGCTGAGGGTCAGCTCTTTATTGTTGTTATGCATGGCTCGGTCTCATCAGTAAAAACGTCGGTTCGGATCGGTTCGCGGCCCTTCGACTCAATGGGTGCGCGTCACTTTGCTCAGGTGCCGCGGCTGGTCCGGGTCCATGCCGCGGGCGACGGCCAGACCGGCGGCCATGACGTAGAAACTCTGGATCGCCAGGATCGGGTCGAGGGCCGGGTGTTCGGCGCGGGTCAGGGTCAGGTCGCGTTCGCTGACGTCATCCGGCGCCGCGAGCAATACGCGGGCACCCCGTTGGCGCATGTCCGCCGCCAAGCTCAGCAAACCGGCCTGCTCGGCGCCGCGTGGGGCGAACACCAGCAGCGGGTATTGCTCGCCGATCAACGCCATCGGACCGTGTCGGACTTCGGCGCTGCTGAAGGCTTCGGCCTGGATCGCCGAGGTTTCCTTGAATTTCAGTGCGGCTTCCTGGGCGATGGCAAAACCGGCGCCACGGCCGATCACCATCAAGCGCTGACAATCGCGCAGGGCCTCGATGGCCACGCTCCAATCCTGTTTCGCCGCGTCGCGCAGACCTTCCGGCAGGGCCAGACCCGCCTCGAGCAATTCCACGTCTTCTTTCCAATGGGCAATCAACCGGGCGCTGGCGCTGAGGGTGGCGATAAAACTCTTGGTCGCCGCGACGCTGCTTTCGGTGCCGGCCAGCAGCGGCAGGCTGAATTCACACGCCGCTTCCAGTGGCGAGTCGGCGGCGTTAACCATGGAAATGCTCAGGGCACCGCGCTTGCGCAACAGACGCAGGCTGTTCACCAGATCCGGGCTTTGCCCCGATTGCGAGAAGGCAAACGCGACCTGTCCGCTGACCTTCAACGGTGCCTGTTGCATGGTCACCACCGACATCGGCAACGACGCCACCGGGACGCCCAGTTGCTGCATGGTCAGGTAGGCGAAGTAACTCGCGGCATGGTCCGAACTGCCACGGGCGACGGTCATCGCCACTTGCGGTGGCTGACGGCGCAGGCGCCCGGCGATTTCGATCATCTGCGGGTCGAGTTGCTGCAGTTGGGCTTCGACGGCCTCGAACGAGGACAGCGCCTCTTCAAGCATTTTTGAAGTCAATGTCTTCTCCTTCGACCATGACGGCGGTGAGTGTGAGTGAGCGATCCAGCCGCACGCAGTCGGCCCAGGCGCCGGGTTGCAGGCGTCCGCGTTCGGGGAGGCCGAGGTAGTCGGCGGGGAATTGCGAAAGACGCTGCGAAGCCTCGGCGATCGGCAAACCGATCTTCACCAGGTTGCGCAGGGCCTGATCCATGGTCAGGGTGCTGCCCGCCAGCGTGCCGTCGGCCAGGCGCACACCGCCCAGGCATTTGGTCACGGTGTGGCTGCCGAGCTTGTATTCACCGTCGGGCATACCGGCAGCGGCGGTCGAGTCGGTGACGCAGTAAAGGCACGGGATCGAACGCAGGGCCACGCGCATCGCGCCGGGGTGTACGTGCAGCAAGTCCGGGATCAATTCTGCGTATTTGGCGTGGGCCAGTGCCGCGCCGACGATGCCCGGTTCGCGGTGATGCAGCGGGCTCATGGCGTTGTAGAGGTGGGTGAAACTGGTGGCGCCGGCGTCCAGCGCGGCCACGCCTTCCTCGTAACTGCCGAGGGTGTGGCCGATTTGCATGCGCACGCCGCGAGCGCTGAGGGCGCGGATCAACGCGTCGTGGCCGGCGATTTCCGGGGCGATGGTGATCACGCGGATCGGCGCCAGCGCCAGATAGGCTTCGACTTCAGCCATCAACGCGGTGTGGGCGAAATTCGGTTGGGCGCCGAGTTTACCGGGGTTGATGTACGGGCCTTCGAGGTGCACGCCAAGCACTCGGGCGCTGCCTTTCGGCCGCTGCTCGCAGAACTCGCCGACGGCTTTGAGCACGCTGGAAATCTCTTCACTCGGCGCGGTCATGGTGGTGGCCAGCAGCGAGGTGGTGCCGAAACGCACGTGGGTCTTGGTGATGGTTTCGAACGCCGTGGCGCCTTCCATGATGTCTTTGCCGCCACCGCCGTGTACGTGCAGGTCGATGAAACCCGGCAGCAGGTAAGGCAGGTCGTTGTCCGCCGGATCGCAGGGCACGCCTTCGATGGACACGACTTTGCCGTGCTGGTGATTCAGCCGGCCGCGAACCCAGCCGTGGGCGGTGAGGATGTTGTCTTCGGACATGATCGGTTCTCGTTTAGCGACGGAGCTCTTTATCTACGAAGCTCTGCAACAAAGTCGTAGTAGTCGTTGCGGCAATAGGTGTCGGTGACTTCGATGGGCGTGTTGTCTTCCAGGTAGCCGACCCGGGTCATCAGCAACATGGCGGTGCCGGGGGCGATGCCGACCAGCGCGGCGAATTCGTCCGAAGCGTTGATCGCCTGAATGTGCTGCAAGGCGCGGACGATTGGTTTGCCGATGCCATCGAGGTATTCGTAGAGGGAATCGCCCACCGCTTGCGGCCTGGGAATGATCGAGGCGGGCAGGGTGCTCATCTCGATCGCCATCACCGTGTCGTCGGCTTTGCGCAGGCGCTTGAGCCGCGCGACCTTGTCGTTGGGCGAGAGGCCGAGGCGGATCAGTTCTTCGTGGGTCGGCGGGGTGATTTCCCGCTCCAGCCATTGCGAGCCGGGGACGAAGCCTTTGAGGCGGAGCATTTCGCTGAAACCGGAGAGGCGCGACAGCGGTTGCTCCAGGCGCGGCGTGATGAAGGTGCCGGAACCCTGGTTGCGGCGAATCAGGCCTTGATCGAACAGCACTTCCAGCGCTTTGCGGGCGGTCACGCGGGAAATGCCCAGCGACTCGCTGAGGCTGCGCTCCGACGGCATGGCTTGCTCGGCTTTCCATTGGCCGGCATGGATCGCCGCTTCCAGGTTGCGCGCCAGTTGAAGGTACAGGGGCGTCGGCTGGGAGTCGTCAGGACGTAGGGCCTGGATGTCATTCATGTAGGGCTTTTCCGATTCGGATGTTGGATTGTTGTCGATCGGTTGTAGGACGGAAGCTAATACCACTTAAATACCATGTCAATGAGACCACTTTGCTCAAGGCGCAGTAAAACCGGGGCTTTCGGGGTGGTTATGTGTGGGTTGGTTTTAAGTGGTATTACGGGTGGGGGTTTTTAAAGCAAAGATCGCAGCCTTCGGCAGCGCCTACAGTGGGAATTGGTATCAACCCTGTAGGCGCTGCCGCAGGCTGCGATCTTTTGATTTATTTTTTCGAAGGGCGACCAAAGGTAGTCATTACGCAGAGAATTGATCGTTCCAACGCTCTGCGTGGGATCGCATCAACGGACGCTCCGCGTTCGACTCTGGATGGGACGCGGAGCGTCCCGGGCGGCATTCCCACGCAGAGCGTGGGAACGATCATATGGAGAGGATTAAGGCCGAATCTCGATCATCGTGCCGTCCGGCACCAAGCCCCAGACCTCACGCATGTCCATGTTGCGCATGGCGATGCAGCCGTCGGTCCAGTCCAGGGTGTGGAACAGGTCTTCCGGGTAGTCGTAGGTGTCGGGGGTGCCGTGGATCATGATCATGCCGCCGGGATCGACACCTTCACGGCGTGAGCGGGCGGAGTCGGTGATGTTCGGATACGAGATGTGCATGGCGAGGTTGAAGCGGTCACTGACCTTGCGCCAATCCACCCAGTAAAACCCCTCTGGCGTACGCTTGTCGCCTTCCATCAGCTTCGTGCCCCGGGGGTTTTTGCCCAGGGAAATGCGGTAGGTTCGCAGCGGTTTGCCGTCGGCGATCAGTTGCAGTTGATGGGCGGATTTAAGCACCAGCACTTTTTCGATGGGTTTGCCGTCCAGAGTGACCACGGTGGAGGCCTGGGACACGACAACGAACGACAGGCAAAACAAGGCAAGCAACCAGCGCATTGAAACGATATCCCTAGAGGTGTCGCGACTATTTATAAGTTATAGATGGTTTTGGATTAACTGACGCTTAAGTGATGGCGGCTTGGGTGAGCGGCGGAATCGACTCGGATCGCACCGGGTAGACCTCCGTCTGCCGGTCAGCGAAGAAGCATTCTAAGGTACGGCCCACCGTGCGGAAAGCCAGCTCGGACCAAGGGATATCGGCTTCTTCGAAAAGCTGCACTTCCAGGCTTTCGGGGCCGGCGCAAAAGTCCAGGTCCACCAGTTCGGCGCGAAAGAACACATGCACCTGGCTGATGTGCGGTACGTCGATCAGCGTGTAGATACTCAGGTTGCGCACCCGGGCGCAGGCTTCTTCAGCAGTTTCGCGGACGGCGGCCTGCTCGATGGTCTCGCCGTTTTCCATGAAACCGGCGGGCAGGGTCCAGTAGCCGAGTCGCGGCTCGATGGCACGGCGGCACAGCAACACTTTTGAACCCCAGGTAGCCACGCAACCGGCGACGATATTGGGGTTCTGGTAGTGAATGGTCTGACAGCTGTCGCAGACAAATCGCAGGCGCGAATCGCCTTCGGGAATGCGCTGGGTGACCGGGTTACCGCACTGACTGCAAAATTTCATGCTTGGGTTCCTGGAGGCTGCGCCTATCTTGGCGTGCGGCGGTGTCAGTCGGCAAGTTGTCGTTTCGCGACATGGGGTGGTTCGGGGGTTGGGCGGTCGGTGTGATTGGTGCATGATGCAGGGTAAGGCACAGATCGAGAACACTCATGCTGGACGAGCTACTGCATCGGGTAAGCAACCACACGCCACGCACCCTTGAAACCGACAAGCGTTTCCCCGAGGCTGCGGTATTGGTGCCGATCACCCGCAGTGACGAACCGGAACTGGTTCTGACCCTGCGCGCCAGCGGGCTCTCGACCCATGGCGGCGAAGTCGCCTTCCCCGGCGGACGCCGCGACCCCGAAGACCCCGACCTGATCTTCACCGCCCTGCGCGAAGCCGAAGAAGAAATTGGCCTGCCGCCCGGTCTGGTGGAAGTGATCGGCCCGCTCAGTCCGTTGATCTCCCTGCACGGCATAAAGGTCACGCCTTATGTCGGCGTCATTCCCGATTACGTTGAGTACCTGGCCAACGATGCCGAGATCGCGGCGGTGTTCAGCGTGCCCCTGGAGTTCTTCCGCGAGGACCCGCGGGAACACACCCACCGCATCGATTACCAGGGCCGCAGTTGGTACGTGCCGAGCTATCGTTATGGCGAGTACAAGATCTGGGGGCTGACCGCGATCATGATCGTCGAGCTGATCAATCTGCTGTATGACGCCGACATCAGCCTGCATCATCCGCCCAAGAGTTTTATCAACACCTGAAGCCATCGTTCGAATGGCGTGAACCCGGCCTGAGCCTTGAGGACAACACGATGAAATACCGCCTGGGCGACGCCCGCGTCGAAACCCATCCACAGAGCTGGGTTGCGCCCAATGCCGTGCTGGTGGGCAAGGTCAAGCTGGAAGAGGGCGCCAACGTCTGGTTCAACGCCGTGTTGCGTGGCGACAACGAACTGATCCTGATCGGCAAGAACAGCAACGTCCAGGACGGCACCGTGATGCACACCGACATGGGCTACCCGCTGACCATCGGCACCGGCGTGACCATCGGCCACAACGCCATGCTTCACGGCTGCACCGTCGGCGACTACAGCCTGATCGGCATTAACGCGGTGATTCTCAACGGCGCGAAAATCGGCAAGAACTGCATCATCGGCGCCAATTCGCTGATCGGTGAAAACAAGGAGATTCCCGACGGTTCACTGGTCATGGGCTCGCCCGGTAAAGTTGTGCGCGAACTCACCGAGCCGCAGAAGAAAATGCTCGAAGCCAGCGCCGCCCACTATGTGCACAACTCCCAGCGCTATGCCCGCGATTTGGTCGAGCAGGAAGAATGAACACCACCGAACGACCGGTTTTATCGCCCTGCGTCAATATCTGTGCGCTGGACGAGGATGACATCTGCACCGGGTGCCAGCGCACGGTGGAGGAGATTACCCGTTGGAGCCGGATGAACAACGAAGAGCGCCGCAAGGTGTTGGGGTTGTGTCATGAGCGTGCGAAGTCGAGCGGGTTGGTTTGGATGATCGGGGCCAAGTCGGATAAATGAGGTGCGGCCTTCGCGAGCAAGCCCGCTCCCACATTGATCGTTGTGAGCACTGATCCAATGTGGGAGCGGGCTTGCTCGCGAAAGGGCCACCACTGTCACCACATCTCTTGGCCCATCCAACTCCCTGAAGTACCCTGTGCCCCAAATTGACAGGTATCCCCAAGCCCCATGCTCTTCCTGATCGCCTACATCAGCAGCGTCGTGCTGATCAACTACGCCTTTTCCACCGCTCCGCACCTGGACATCATCTGGTCCGCCTGGGGTGGCCTGGTGTTTGTGCTGCGCGACATGGTGCAGACCCGTTTCGGCCACGGCGCCATTGCCGCGATGCTGGCGGCGCTGGTGTTGTCCTACGTGACGTCCGACCCGTCCATCGCCCTGGCCAGCGCCACGGCGTTCGCGGTGTCCGAGTGCATCGACTGGCTGGTGTTCAGCATCACCAAGCGCCCGTTGCACGATCGCCTGTGGATAAGTTCGGCCCTGAGCATCCCTCTCGATACCTTCATCTTTTTCGGCATGATCGGCGCGTTCACCCCGGCCGTGATCCTCACCGCCATGGGCTCGAAGTTCGCCGGCGTGACGGTCGTCTGGCTGATCATGGCTTGGCGCCTGCGCAAACAGGCCGTCGCCAGCTGAAGCCAAACCCTGCGGTTCATGTAAAATGCCGCGCTTTCTCCCCATGGGAAGTGCGCCATTGGCGCGTCCCTCGATGATCCGCTTCTTTGAGGACCTGAGATGACCCGTATCGGAACTCCATTGTCGCCCACCGCGACCCGCGTATTGATGTGTGGCTGTGGCGAGTTGGGCAAGGAAGTGGTGATCGAGCTGCAACGCCTGGGCGTTGAAGTGATCGCCGTGGATCGCTACGCCAACGCGCCGGCCATGCAAGTCGCCCATCGCAGCCACGTGATCAACATGCTCGACGGCGCGGCCCTGCGTGCCGTGATTGAAGCCGAGAAGCCGCACTTCATCGTGCCGGAAATCGAAGCCATCGCCACCGCGACCCTGGTTGAACTGGAAGCCGAAGGCTTCACCGTGATCCCGACCGCTCGCGCCACGCAGTTGACCATGAACCGCGAAGGCATCCGTCGCCTGGCCGCTGAAGAGCTGGACCTGCCGACCTCGCCGTACCACTTCGCCGACACCTTCGAGGACTACAGCAAAGCCGTTGAAGACCTGGGCTTCCCTTGTGTAGTCAAACCGGTGATGAGTTCCTCGGGCAAAGGCCAGAGCCTGCTGCGCAGCGCCGACGACGTGAAAACCGCGTGGGATTACGCCCAGGAAGGCGGGCGTGCCGGTAAAGGTCGGGTGATCATCGAAGGCTTTATCGATTTCGACTACGAAATCACCCTGCTGACCGTGCGCCACATCGGTGGCACCACGTTCTGCGCGCCAGTCGGCCACCGTCAGGAGAAGGGCGATTACCAGGAATCCTGGCAGCCGCAAGCCATGAGCCCGATTGCCCTGGCCGAATCCGAGCGCGTCGCCAAAGCCGTGACCGAAGCCCTGGGTGGCCGTGGTCTGTTTGGCGTCGAACTGTTCATCAAAGGTGATCAGGTGTGGTTCAGCGAAGTCTCGCCGCGCCCGCATGACACTGGCCTGGTGACCCTGATTTCCCAAGACCTGTCGCAGTTCGCGCTGCACGCCCGGGCGATTCTGGGCCTGCCGATTCCATTGATCCGTCAGGTCGGCCCTTCGGCGTCGGCGGTGATTCTGGTGGAAGGGCAGTCGACCCAGACCGCGTTCGCTAACCTCGGCGCCGCGTTGAGCGAGCCGGACACGGCGTTGCGCCTGTTCGGCAAGCCTGAAGTGAATGGCCAGCGCCGAATGGGCGTGGCGTTGGCGCGGGATGAGTCGATTGAAGCGGCTCGTGCTAAAGCGACCCGTGTTTCTCAGTCTGTCGTAGTAGAGCTGTAAACCGAGGCGCGGCCTTCGCGAGCAAGCCCGCTCCCACATTAGTTTTGTGACCGACACAGATCCAATGTGGGAGCGGGCTTGCTCGCGAAGCTTTTGCTTTTGCTCAGGCCACCCGATTCAAATCGTTATGCCGCGTCTCTTTCAGGCACAGCACCGCAATCAAACTCAGCACCGCCGCCGCCGACACATACCCGCCGACATAACTCAAACCGCCCATCGCCACCAGTTTCTGCGCAAAGAACGGCGCCGCCGAGGCTCCGACAATGCCGCCCAGGTTGTAGGCTGCCGACGCTCCGGTGTAGCGAACGTGGGTCGGAAACAGCTCCGGCAAAAGCGCCCCCATCGGCGCGAATGTCACGCCCATCAGAAACAACTCGATGCACAAGAACAGCGCCACGCCCCAGGTCGTACCGTGGGTCAGCAGCGGCTCCATCAAGAAGCCGGACAAAATCGCCAGCACGCCCCCGATGATCAGCACCGGTTTGCGCCCGTAACGGTCGCTGGCCCAAGCCGACAACGGCGTGGCCGCAGCCATGAACAACACCGCAAAACACAGCAGCGCGAGGAAGGTTTCGCGGGTGTAGCCGAGGGTCGAAACCCCGTAGCTGAGGGAAAACACGGTCGAGATGTAGAACAGCGCGTAGCAGACCACCATCGACCCGGCACCTAGCAACATCGGCGCCCAGTACTGGCTGAACAGCTCGACCAGCGGAATCTTCACCCGCTCCTGGCGCGCCATGGCGTTGGCGAACACCGGGGTTTCGTGGAGTTTGAGGCGCACGTACAGGCCAACCATCACCAGCACGGCGCTCAACAGGAACGGAATCCGCCAGCCCCACGAGCGGAATTGTTCGTCGTCCAGGGTCATGGCCAGCGTCAGGAACAATCCGTTGGCAGCGAGGAAGCCAATCGAAGGGCCGAGTTGCGGGAACATGCCGAACCACGCGCGTTTACCCTTGGGCGCATTCTCCGTCGCCAGCAGCGCCGCGCCGCCCCATTCACCGCCCAGCCCTAGGCCTTGGCCGAACCGCAGCACGCAAAGCAGGATCGGCGCCCAGGCCCCAATGCTGTCGTAACCCGGCAGCACGCCAATCAGCGTCGTGCACACGCCCATCAGCAGCAAGGATGCGACCAGAGTTGATTTACGCCCGATACGGTCACCGAAGTGGCCGAACAGCGCCGAGCCCAGCGGTCGCGCCAGGAACGCGATGCCGAAGGTGAGAAACGCCGAGAGCATCTGCGCAGTGCCGGAAGTCTGCGGAAAAAACACCGGCCCGATCACCAGCGCAGCGGCGGTGGCGTAGACGTAGAAGTCGTAGAACTCGATGGCGGTGCCGATAAAACTCGCGGTGGCCACGCGCGTGGCGGAGTTCGTCGGCTGGGCAGGCGTGGTGTCGCTGTAAGCGGTGCTGGTCGTCATGCGGTGATCCCTGACAGTCATGCTCCAGTGGAGCGAATTATTATGGTCGAACACCCAGGGATGTGGGTTTAACGCAGCGTGCGGGTAGCACGGGGTGGGGCGGGGCTTGGGTAAGCGGCTCGATTATAGGAAGGCGGCTAACGATTCAACAAGGGGGGTTGAGGCAGGGGAGGTCTTTATGAGCTTGGGGTCACACAAAATCCATGTGGGAGCGGGCTTGCTCGCGAAGGCGGACTATCAGTCAACATCTCTGCTGATTATGAAATCGCCTTCGCGAGCAAGCCCGCTCCCACAGGTTCTGTGCGTTGAAAATAAGGGGCGCGTCAGATCTTGGACAGGACCGGAACCGAACTGGTATGCCAGACCAACACCCGCGTAACGCGGTTGTCCTCGGTCTCAAGGATCTCCAGCCGATAACGCCCGATCTTCAGGCAAACCGCGCTTTCCGGAATGGTTTCCAGGGCCTCGGTCACCAGGCCGTTCAGGGTTTTCGGGCCATCGCTGGGCAGGTGCCAACCCAGGCTTTTGTTCAAATCGCGAATCGACGCGGCGCCCTCAATCATCAGTCGGCCATCGGCCTGCGGGTGAATGTGCGGGTTGTCCAGGCTGTGCTCGCTTTCGAACTCACCGACGATTTCTTCGAGGATGTCTTCCAGGGTCACGATGCCGAGCACTTCGCCGTACTCGTCCACCACCATGCCCAGTCGCCGCTGTTGCTTGTGGAAATTCAGCAACTGCAACTGCAGCGGGGTGCTTTCCGGTACGAAGTAGGGTTCGTGGCAGGCCGCCAGCAACGCTTCGACGGTCAGGCTGGCATCCGGCAGCAGGTGGCGGATCTGCCGGGTATTGAGCACCGCTTCGACCTGATTGATGTCGCTATGGAACACCGGCAGGCGCGTGCGGCGGTTGTTGCGCAGTTGTTCGATGATTTCTTCGAGGGAGTCGTCGAGGTTGATCCCGTCAACGTCACTGCGCGGCACCAGGATGTCGTTGACCGTGATGTTGTCCAGCGCATGGATACCGGACAGCGCGTGCGGGCGGGAAGGCGCGTGTTCGTGTTCGTCGTGGCGATCCGTCTGCGCCTCGTCTTCGCTTTGCTGCACTACTTTGACTTTGCGGGCGAACGGTCGCATCAGCAACTGGCTGAAGCCATTGAGCAGCCAGGCCGCGGGGTAGATGATTTTCAGTGGCGCGCCGAGCAAGGTGTTGCCCAGGTTCAGGATCGCGTCCGGGTAGCGCACGGCCAGGGTGCGCGGCAGGTAGTCGGCGAACACCAGCAGGATCACACCAGCGCCGACGCAGGCGGCCCATGGGCCGTTTTCCGCCCAGGTGAAAATCGCCAGCAACGTGCTGATGACCATGACCAGTGCGCGGCACAGGGTGTTGCAGAAAATCAGGCTGTTGAGCGGAAAGCTCAGCTTCGCCAGGGGCTTGTCGCTCGCCCGTGAAGCGGTGCGTTGGGCCAGCAGATGCTGTTGCGCGACTTCGATGGCGGTAAACAACCCCGACCACAAAATCAGCAGGGCGATCACTGCGAGCATCGGCCCTATGGGCAAGTCGTCCATTATTGCCGCCCGTCAGATGTGCAGAATGTATTCACGAACCAGCTTGCTGCCGAAATAGGCCAGCATCAGCAGGCAGAAACCGGCGAGGGTCCAGCGGATCGCCTTGTGTCCGCGCCAGCCAAGGCGATTACGGCCCCACAGCAACACGCTGAACACGATCCAGGCCAGGCAGGCCAGCAGGGTCTTGTGCACCAGATGCTGCGCAAACAGGTTCTCGACGAACAGCCAGCCGGAGATCAGCGACAGCGACAGGAGGGTCCAGCCGGCCCAGAGGAAGCCGAACAGCAGGCTTTCCATGGTTTGCAGCGGCGGGAAGTTCTTGATCAGCCCGGATGGGTGCTTGTTCTTTAGCTGGTGATCTTGCACCAACAGCAGCAAGGCCTGGAACACCGCGATGGTAAACATGCCGTAGGCGAGGATCGACAAGAGAATGTGGGCGAGGATGCCCGGCTCTTCGTCGATGACCTGTACCGTGCCGGCCGGGGCGAACTGCGCCAGGAGCACGGTGGCGGCGCCGAGCGGGAACAGCAATATCAGCAGGTTCTCCACCGGTATCCGCGAGCAGGCCAGCAGGGTCAGGGCGATAACGGCTGCGGCAATCAGGCTGGCGGCACTGAAGAAGTCCAGGCCCAGGCCAATTGGCGTCAGCAGGTGGGTGAACAGGCTGGCGCTGTGAGCCAGCACGGCCAGTACGCCCAGCGTGACCAGCAGGCGCTTGTTCGCCTTGGCACCGGAGGCCAGGCGAGTGCCTTGATAGATAGTCGCAGCGGCATATAAGCAGGCGGCGGCGAGAGTGGTAAGCAAACTGGGTGACAAGGGGAGCATAAATCCTGTTAGGCAAGCCCGAAAGGCGCTGAGTTTGGCATAGAACCCACATGGCACGAAAGACCATAGAACCTGACAGCGAGGTGTCCGCCAGACGCAGTCTTCGCTATAATCCGCGACCTGCCCACGCCGCAGGCTCGCCGAGCACATGTTTATTCCGGTCTGGGCCGCCATTATCCCGGTCTACACAGGGCCTGAAAGGATCGCGCAATGTTTGAAAACTTAACAGACCGTCTCTCGCAGACGCTGCGCCATGTCACCGGCAAGGCCAAGCTGACCGAGGACAACATCAAAGCCACCCTGAGCTAAGTTCGCATGGCGTTGCTCTAAGCAGACGTCGCCCTGCCTGTGGTCAAGGACTTCGTCAATTCGGTCAAGGAACGCGCCGTCGGCACCGAAGTGTCGCGCAGCCTGACGCCGGGCCAGGCCTTCGTGAAGATCGTCCAGGCCGAACTCGAAAGCCTGATGGGCGCGGCCAACGAAGACTTGAACCTGAGCGCCGTTCCGCCCGCCGTCGTATTGATGGCCGGTTTGCAGGGCGCGGGTAAAACCACCACCGCTGGCAAACTCGCGCGCTTCCTTAAAGAGCGCAAGAAGAAAACGGTCATGGTCGTGTCCGCGGACGTTTACCGTCCGGCGGCGATCAAGCAGCTGGAAATGCTGGCTGGTGAAGTCGGCGTTACCTTCTTCCCATCCGACCTGAGCCAGAAGCCGGTCGAGATCGCGCAAGCCGCTATTAAAGAAGCAAAACTGAAATTCATCGACGTAGTCATCGTCGATACCGCCGGTCGTCTGCACATCGACGAAGAGATGATGGGCGAGATCAAGGCGCTGCACGCCGCGATCAACCCGGTCGAAACCCTGTTCGTGGTCGATGCCATGACCGGCCAGGACGCCGCCAACACGGCCAAGGCCTTCGGTGATGCACTGCCGCTGACCGGTGTGATCCTGACCAAGGTCGATGGCGATGCCCGTGGCGGTGCCGCCCTGTCGGTCCGCGCCATCACTGGCAAGCCGATCAAGTTCATCGGTATGGGCGAGAAGAGCGAAGCGCTCGAACCGTTCCACCCCGAGCGTATTGCCTCGCGCATCCTCGGCATGGGCGACGTGCTCAGCCTGATCGAACAGGCCGAAGCGACCCTCGACAAGGACAAGGCCGACAAACTGGCCAAGAAGCTGAAGAAGGGCAAGGGCTTCGACCTCGAAGACTTCCGCGATCAGCTGCAACAGATGAAGAACATGGGCGGCCTCGGCGGCCTCATGGACAAACTGCCGAACATCGGCGGTGTGAACCTGGCGCAAATGGGCAATGCCCAGGGCGCGGCAGAGAAGCAATTCAAGCAGATGGAAGCCATCATCAATTCCATGACCCCGGCCGAGCGCCGCGACCCTGAGCTGATCAGCGGTTCGCGCAAACGTCGGATCGCCATGGGTTCCGGCACCCAGGTGCAGGACATCGGTCGCTTGATCAAGCAACACAAGCAGATGCAGAAGATGATGAAGAAATTCTCCGCGAAAGGCGGAATGGCCAAAATGATGCGCGGCATGGGCGGTATGTTGCCCGGCGGCGGTATGCCGAAGATGTAAAGAATCCGCGCAAGGGCTTGCTCTTGCGCTGTCCACAGCAATGTGGGAACTCCAGCAAACCCGCACTTGGCGGGAGCTGACTGGCCGTTTTCAACGACGGCTCTATAGCAAATCTTGATGGCGACCGGAAGGCCGCCGGAAAAAGACATTTGCAAAAGTCCGGATATTCCTTAGAATATGCGGCCTTTCGGGCACCTATGCCCGCTGTGCCTTTAGATTTGCAGCACCGACTACAGGAACGATGTTCACATGCTAACAATCCTTCTTGAACTTGGCGGCTCAAAAAATCGACCGTTTTACCACTTTACCGTAACCGACAACAGAAACCCGCGCGACGGTTCGCACAAGGAACAGGTTGGTTTCTTCAACCCTGTTGCTCGTGGTCAAGAAGTTCGTCTGTCCGTGAACCAAGAGCGCGTAGCCTACTGGCTGAGCGTTGGTGCACAACCTTCTGAGCGTGTTGCTCAGTTGTTGAAGGATGCATCTAAGGCTGCGGCCTGAGCAATATGAACGCGACGCCTGCCATTGCTGATGATTTGATCGTTATCGGCAAGATTTATTCTGTTCATGGCGTTCGCGGCGAAGTGAAGGTTTATTCCTTTACGGATCCGACTGAAAACCTGTTGCAGTACAAAACCTGGACGCTCAAGCGCGAAGGCAATGTGAAACAGGTCGAGCTGGTCAGCGGACGCGGGAACGACAAGTTCCTGGTCGCAAAGCTCAAGGGTCTTGATGATCGGGAAGAAGCGCGTCTTCTGGCCGGTTATGAGATCTGCGTGCCGCGCAACCTGTTCCCTGAATTGAC